>JADGOE010000017.1 GCA_017883135.1 Acidimicrobiales bacterium | reverse complement strand
CCATAGCGGGGGCGAGCTCGACCTCTCCGCCGTCTGCTGGCGGGGGTACAGGGGGAGAGGATCCGACCACCACCACGGTCGGCGGCACCCCGCCGACCACCCGACCTCCTCCGACCACCACGACGACGACCCCGGCCACATCTGGTGAGCCGGGGGAAAAGTGAAGCGTCCCCGACCCGGCCATCGGCACAGGAGGCGGCTCGGCTCGGCCACCCGGTTGGCGGCATTTCTGGCCATTCTGCTGGCGGTGATCCTTTCGATCACCGCGTTCGAGACCGAGCGGGCGTTCAGCAACCAGTCGATGGCCACCACCACCCGGAGCCTGGTGTCCGAGGTGGACAGCTTCGAACGGGCTGCGGTGGGCAAGAGCACGTCCAATCTCGGGCCGGAGACGGTTGCCTACCTCCAGAGCCGGGTCCTTCCCCAAGGGGAGTCGATCATGGTCGGCCTGCCCGGCGGGGCGAGCTTCGGATCTGCGGGTTCGGACCTCTTGCTTCGGACCGCCACCATTCGCAAGCTGTTGGGCCACCCGCCGGCGGTCACCACTTCCTACCGTGGTCCACTGGACGGGACCCAGACCTTGTACCTGGCCGCCCCGATCCTCGAAGGGAACACCGTGGTGGGAACCATGGTGGTTGCCTCGGACCTCTCCCAGCTCCACGCGGATCAGAACCGGGTACTCGTCCTGGTTATCGGTGAGGCGCTGGTGGCACTGGTGGGAGCGGTGGCCGGTGCATATCTCCTCCTTCGGCGACTCCTGCGACGGGTGGGAAGCATCACCACCACAGCGGCCTCCATCGAGAGCGGCGACCTCGACCGCCGACTGGGCGACCAGGGGACGGATGACGAAGTGGGGCAACTGGCCGCCACCTTCGATTCGATGCTCGACCGCCTGCAGGCCGCCATGACGGTCCAGCGCCGCCTGCTGTCGGACGTGTCGCACCAGCTCAGGACTCCGCTCACCGTGGCCAGAGGACACCTGGAGGTACTGGCCCGACAGCAGAGCACCAGCATCGGAGAGGTCCGCGAGACAGTTGCGGTGGTGGTCGAGGAGTTCGACCACATGCGGGCCCTGGTGGAGCGGCTCCTCCTGCTCGGGCGTGCGCTGGAGCCCGACTTTTTGGAGATCGAGCGCCTCGATCTGCGTACTTTCCTCTCCGATCTGCTGGACTCGGCCCAGGTACTCGCAGCGCGCCGGTGGTCGTTGGCCCCGGTACCCGATGTCGTCCTTGACGTCGACGTGGCGAAACTGCGTGGCGCGTTGCTCAACCTGCTCGACAACGCGGTGCGGGCGACCCATGAGCCCGACCTGATCGAGATCCGCGCTACCAGATCCCCCGACGACGGATCGCTGCTGTTGTCGGTCGAGGACTCCGGACCAGGAGTCCCCGACGGGCAGCTGCAGAGCGTGTTGACACGGTTCGGCCGGTTGGGGAGCGCCGACCGCGAAGGGAGTGGGCTCGGTCTCGCCATCGTCACCGCCGTTGCCGAGGCCCACGGCGGGACGTTCGGTCTTTCGACGTCGAACCTGGGTGGCTGCCGGGCCACCATCAGCCTGCCCGGCTCGCTTCTCTCGGTCGGCGAACACAGAGCGCCGGTGGGTGTCTGAATGCAGATCCTGGTGGTCGCGGACGATCAGGGCATCTCGTCCTTTCTGGAGAAAGGGCTGCGGGCCGAGGGGTACAGCACGGTCGTGGCGGGCACTGCCGATGCCGCACTCGCCGTGCTCGCACAGCCGGGCGCTCCTACCGACCTCGGGCTGCTCGACCTCGGGCTGCCCTCCGGCGACGGTGAGGACGTGCTCCGGTGGCTCCGCCACGACAACCAGTCCGTACCAGTGATCATCCTGACCGCCCGAGCCGAGGTTGCTGACAAGGTGAAGGGGCTCAACGCAGGCGCCAACGACTACGTCACCAAACCCTTTTCGTTCGAGGAGCTTCTGGCCCGGATTCGCTCCACGCTTCGAACGGCCGAACAGCCGAGTGCTTCGGAGATCGTTGTCCGAGATCTCCGCCTGGACCTCTTGAGCAAGGCCGCATGGCGGGCAGGTCAGCGCATCGAGCTGGCACCCCGGGAGTGGGCACTGCTCGAACTGTTCATGCGGCACCCGAACCAGGTGCTCTCCCGCACCCAGATACTCAGCAGCGTCTGGGACTACTCCTTCGACACCGGGAGCAACGTGGTCGACGTCTACGTCGGATACCTGCGCCGCAAGCTCAACAAACCAGGCCTCAGCCCGATGCTGGTCACCGTGCGGGGCGCAGGCTATCGATTCGTCGACGAGTCAGAAGCCGAGGCCGAGGTCCGTTCGGCCCATTGAACCAAGGCGTCGGACCAGCCACGTCGTTAGCGAGCGGTGATGTACTCCATCAGTTCGTTGCGGTCCTTCTCGAGCTCGCCGATCCGGCTCTTGACCACGTCTCCGATGCTGATGATCCCGCACAGTCGACCGTCGTCGACCACCGGGACATGGCGGATCCTCTGTTCGGTCATCAGGTTCATGATCGATTCCACGTCGTCCGATGGCGAACAGACCCGCACCGATGTCGACATGATGGTGGCCACGGTCCTCCCGAGGAGGTCGACATGGAGCTCGCTCAGCCGAAGCACGATGTCGCGTTCGGACACGATGCCCTCGATCTGGCGTCCGTCCGGTGAGACGACCAGTGCCCCTACCCGGTGGCGAACCAACTCCGCCACCACGGCTCCGACCGTCGTATCGCTGGTCGTCGTGGCAACCATGGTCCCTTTGACCTCGAGCAGATGTGCTACGAGCATGTTCCTCCCCCTTCCAGAGTGTCCTCCAAGTGCCACCCCGGGATGTGGCCACCTCGGCGACCACTCCGCCATCATCGCGCCGGACCATCCGAAAAGAAACAGCAGGTCTGTTCGATCTCCCTCAGGCTGCCTGAGGAGGCGGCGGGTCCCCGCTCTCGTCACCGGACCGCTGGAGGATGTGCTTCCAGTTGATGAAGGGGAGTACCGCCACCCCGGCCAGGAGGACGACTTGAACGGCGATCGACCAGGGTGATCCGACTACCTGGCCGAGCACACTCCCCAATTGCCGCTCGGCCAGCGTGGCCACCGCGACGTAGATCGAGTAGCTGACCAGCCGCCCGGCGAAGAAGGCAAGGGTCAGCGGGATCAGATCGAGCTCGAGCAGGCCGGCGGCCACGAAGAGCTGTGCCGAGGGGAGCGGCGACACGGCGAACAGGGCCAACGCTGCAATCGTGCTCGACCGTCGTTTGAGCAGCGCGTCGCTGGCTGCACTCAGGTTCTCGCGGCGGCTGGCACTCAGATGCCCGCGGAAGCGCCGGGCACCCACTGCAAGGAGGTAACGCCCGGTCATGGCCGCCACGCCCCCGAGGAGCACGATGGCCACCGGATCGAGATGCCAATCGATCCGGGCGAACACCAGCAGCGTCCAGGTCGGGGGGCCGAACGCGGGGAGCAGATTGACGCAGAGGATAATCAGGAACAGAAACAGGTACTGCATCAGTGTGATCCTGGCAGACGCCGGGGTTCCCGACGAGGCTGCTGCTCAGACCACCTCGGGCGGCTCCGCCCGCCACGACGTGAGCGGAGAGGCCCTTGGGGAGCGTGCCCTCCTCAGACCGTCACCCCGGCCTGCATGCGCTCGGTGGCCTCGATGTACTCCTCCACCATCGAGAACACCACGTCCTTGGCCTTCCGGACCGTGGTGGCCCGGCCGATCACCTGGCCGCAGGGGTTGAAGTTCACGTCACGGGCCTGCTCGGGATAGCGGTGACCGCGGGACACCGCCTCGATGGCCACCATCATCTGCAGCGGCATGGGCAGGGGGCCGGGCGAGTCCTCGGCCTCCCACGCGTCGGTCCAGTCGTTCTTCAGCATGCGGCACGGCTTGCCGGTGAAGGAGCGGGACCGCACCGTGTCGCGGCTGGTGGCGGCCAGGTAGGTCTCCATCTGCTTGGGCGGAATGTCGGCTTCCTCGACGGTGAGCCAGAGCGTGCCCGACCACACCCCCTGGGCCCCGAGGGCCAGGGCGGCGGCCATCTGGCGCCCACTGCCGACACCGCCGGCAGCCAACACGGGGATGGGGGCGACGGCGTCGATGACCTCGGGCCACAAGACGATGCTCCCCACATCGCCGGTGTGCCCGCCACCTTCGGACCCTTGACAGATGACGAAGTCGAGCCCGGCCGCCTTGTGGTTCAGGGCGTGCTTGACCGACCCGGCAAGTGCGCCGATCATCAATCCGGCCCCCTGCACCTTGGCCACCACGTCCGGAGGGGGAGTGCCCAGTGCATTGGCGATGAGTTTGACGTTGGGGTGGCGGAGTGCCACGTCGATCAGTCCGGCAGCATGGGCGGCCGTCCACCCGATCATGCCGTTGCTGCGCTCATCCTCCTCGGGGAGCTCGGGGACATTGTGGTCGGCGAGGATCTTGAGTGCGAACTCCTTGTGCTCCGCCGGCACCAGGGCCCGGATCTGGGCCTCGAGCTTGTCGGGGTCCATCTCGTCCATGCCCTCGTACTTGGCCGGGATGACGATGTCCACACCGTAGGGCTTGTCGCCGACGTGTTCGTCGATCCAGGTGAGCTCCACCTCCAACTGCTCGGGGTTGAACGCGATGGCACCCAGCACGCCGATCCCGCCGGCATTGGTGACGGCGGCAACCACGTCGCGGCAGTGGGTGAAGGCGAAGATCGGGAATTCGATGCCCAGCCTCTGGCTGATCTCGGTGTTCATCGGTGTGGCTCCTCATCTGGGTGCTCGGTTGGGGATGGTGACGTCGTCGGCGAGACCGACCTCGATCGGGCCGGAGGTCGCCGAGGGAGAGTGTCCTCCGGCAGGCCCAGCAGCGTGCTCAGGCCTTGCACGGCGAGGTCGTCGCTCACCGACCCAGGGTCGAGGCGTCGCTGCATGGCCAACCCGGTGAGGAGCGCCTTGACCAGCACGGCCAACTCCTCTGGTGCGGCCGTCGGCCGGGCATCGACCGATGCGGCCCAACCTGCCAATTGGCGGGCGCTGTAGCGCCGGGCCTCGGCATTCCGCACCCGGATGACGTCGGCGACCTCGGGGTCACGCGTGGCGCGCAACCAGAGCTCGTGCTCGAGCAGGGACCACGACCCGGAGCTTTCGCCGGCGGTGTCGGCCACGTTGTCCCACACCGCGCCCAGCTGGCCACGGGGCGAGTCGGACACCGCCACCTCGGCCAGAAGCACGGTGAGCACCGAGTCCTTCCAGGAGTCGAGCAGGGCCATGAGCAGACCCTGCTTTCCGCCGAAGTGGGCGTAGACCGCACCCGACGTCCGGCCGGCGGCCTCGGCCACCGCATCCACCGACACGGCGTCGATCCCCTGTTCGGCAAAGAGCTCGGCGGCTGCGGCCAGCAGCCGTGCCCGGGTTTCGGCCTTCCGTTCCTCTTGGGTCTTGGACACGTTCCCCCGTCACATCGCTGCGGTGCTGCGTTGTCCGGAAATCTACATATATCGGAACCGTTATGCAATATCGGGGGGACTGCCGCCGGAGGTGGTCCCCCCGGCAGGGGCGTGTCGACGTCGATGGTCCGGGCCTACAGTGGCCCGGACACGTCGGATCACAAGGGAGCACCATGGAGCCAATGAAGACAGTTACCCGCAACGAGCTCTACATCGGAGGCGCCTGGGTGCCCTCGACCGGGTCGGGGTCGATCAGTGTGATCGATTCCACCACCGAAGACGTGATCGGGACGGTACCTGAGGGCACGACCGAGGATGTCGACCGCGCCGTGGGCGCCGCGCACCAGGCGTTCCCCGGATGGTCAGCCACTCCCGTCGAGGAGCGGACGGCATTGCTGACCAGGGTCAGCGAGGCCCTCGGTTCGCGGATGGATTCGCTGGCCGACCTGATCACCCACGAAGTGGGCATGCCATTGATCCTCTCCCAGCTGGTGCAGGTGGGCCTGCCGATGGCGTCCTTCGGCTCGATGGCCCAGGTGGCGGCCGACTTCACCTGGGAGCAGACCATCGGCAACTCGCTGGTCGTGCGCGAGCCGATCGGCGTGGTCGGGGCCATCACCCCGTGGAACTACCCCCTGCACCAGATCGCCGCCAAAGTGGCTCCGGCGTTGGCAGCAGGGTGCACCGTGGTGCTCAAGCCGAGCGAGGTAGCACCACTCAACGCCTTCGTCCTGGCCGAGATCTTCGAGGAGGTGGGCCTGCCCGCCGGGGTGTTCAACCTGGTGACCGGGTTCGGTCCGGTGGTGGGTGAGGCGATCGCCGGCCACCGTGATGTGGACATGGTCTCCTTCACCGGTTCCACCAGGGCCGGAAAGAGGGTCTCGGAAGTGGCGGCGTCCACCGTCAAGAGGGTCGCACTCGAGTTGGGCGGCAAGTCCGCCAACGTCATCCTCGATGATGCAGACCTCGCCCGGGCCGTTCCCGACGGGGTGGGCAAGTGCTATCTCAACTCCGGCCAGACCTGTAGCGCGCTGACCCGGATGCTGGTGCCCCGCTCACGACTGTCGGAAGTGGAAGAGTTGGCAAAGTCGGCGGCCGAGTCGTTCACACCCGGTGATCCCTTCGATGGTGAGACCCGTCTCGGACCGCTGGTGTCCTCGGCCCAGCGGGATCGGGTGCGCAACTACATCGACAAGGGGATAGGCGCGGGAGCAACCTTGGTGACCGGCGGACCGGAGGCGCCCGACGGACTCGAGAAGGGCTACTTCGTCAAGCCGACCGTGTTCTCGTCGGTGGCCCGCGACATGACCATCGCACGGGATGAGATCTTCGGACCGGTGCTCGTGATCATTCCCTACGACTCCGAGGAGGAGGCGGTCGAGATCGCCAACGACACGGAGTACGGACTGGCGGGCGGGGTATGGTCCGGCGACCCCGAGCGGGCCAAGGCGGTGGCCCGGCGCCTGCGGACCGGTCAGGTCGAGGTCAATGGCGGTGGCTTCAATCCGATGGCGCCCTTCGGCGGGTACAAGCAGTCTGGCAACGGGCGCGAGTTCGGTGCATTCGGTTTGGAGGAGTTCCTCGAGGTGAAGGCGATGCAGCTCTGAGCCGAACCCCCTGCAGAGAGTGCCTCTGACCGGATACCCGACGGGGGAAGCGACTCAGAACCCGAATTGGTCCTCGACCAGCCCCAGGTAGATCTTCGCGGCGTCGCTGTAAGTCTTTTCGCCGATGAAGACGTGCTGGGTCCCGGTGTACATGTCGCGGAAGGCCCGTTCGAGGCGGACGCCCTCTCGGATGGCAGGGGTGCCGGCCGCCAAGTGGGCCCACTGGACGACGGTCCGGCTGGCCTCGGTGGCGTAGGTGGCGGCCACCCGCATGTCGGCCCGCGCTGTGGGGGTGAGGGCCGGGCCGTCCACAACCGCCCGCTCGGCGTCGCCGAACGTGGTCACCACGAGCAGCCGGGCCGCCTTCCACATGGCCAGGTGATGGGAGAGCTCTCGTTGGAAGGTGGTCCGGTGCGCCAGCGATGCGTCATCGCCCATGCGGACCCTGCTGGCGGCCAACTCGGTGACGTCGTCGAGCATGCTCTTGGCCACACCCAGTGCCCACGACGCATGGCCGGCGGCTGTGATCGGGATCAGGCCCATCTTGAATGCCGCCGATCCGCCACGCTGCGGCGCGCGGCAGAACAGTTCGAAGGTGCGAGCATCGGGTACGAAGAGGTCGGTCACGTTGTAGTCGAACGAGCCGGTGCCCTTCAGTCCTTGAACGTGCCATCCGTCGGTGAAGACGACCTCTTCGCGAGGGATGACCGCCACCAGCAGCGGGGGGACGCCGTCGTCGCCGGCGACCATCTCGCCTTCGACGGTGGGGATGAACCCGGCAGCCACGTACTGGGCGTGACCGGTGCCGGAACCGAAGTTCCAGGCACCCGAGATCCGGTAGCCCCCGGCGACGGTCTCGCCCAGACCGTTGGGGAAGAACTGGCCGCCCACGGTGATCCGGTTCTCGTGGGCGGTGAAGACTTCGTCGAATCCCTCGGCTGGAAGATAGGCGGCGCACGCGGCAGCCGACGGCAGATTGGCGATCCCGATCCAACCAAGTGATCCGTCCTGCCAGGAGAGTTCGATCCAGGTGTCGATCATCTGCGCAAAGGTCGGTTCGCTGCCTCCGGCCTCGAATGGGTTGCACCACTGCATCAGTCCGCTGTCCCACAGCGCCTCGACGGTTCGCTCATTGAGCGTGCGGTTGCGCTCGGAGTCCGCTGCCTCGTCGGCGACCAGTTCCCGCAGGCTGCGCGCTGCTTGAGGTCCATCGATGGTCACTTGGGGTTCGCTCCTCGGTCGTAACGGGGTTCGGTCGTAGCGGGGGGGCGCTAGTCGTCACATGCCGAGCTGCTCGAGCAGCCCGACGCGGAGGCCGGCGGTGAACCCACCGTCCACGACCAGCGCGTGCCCGGTGATGAACGAAGCATCGTCGGAGGCGAGGAAGGCTGCCGCCGCGGCGATCTCCGACGGCCGGCCGAACCGACCGAGAAGGTGCTCCTCGCGAAGCCTCTCGCGGTAGAGGTCCATCCCGTCCGAGTCGGTGATGGCCCGAAGCAACGGGGTGTCGATGCCACCGGGGCAGATGCAGTTCACCCGGATTCCCCGACGCCCGTAGTCGATGGCGATGCTCTTCGTGAGCATGACCACGCCGCCCTTGGAGGCGTTGTAGGCGCTGCCACCCTCGGTGCCCTCGAGGCCTTCGATGCTGGCAATGTTCACGATCGAGCCCCGGCCCTGGGCCAGCATGTGGATGGCACTGTGCTTGTCGACCAGAAACGTTCCCTTGAGATTGACGTCGACCACCCGGTCCCACTCGTCTTCGTCGAGCAGGTGGATCGGCCCGCCGCCGGCCACCCCGGCGGCGTTCGCCACCGCATCGAGTCGACCATGGCTACTCATCACCGATGCGAATGCCGCCTCCACTGCAGCTTCGTCGCGGACGTCGAGCAGGTGGTCCACCGAGCCGGTGATGTCGATGGTGACCACCGTGGCCCCCTCGTCGGCCAGGCGTTCGGCGCAGGCGGCACCGATCCCCGAAGCACCACCGGTCACTACGGCGACAGAGTCGTCGAGTCGTCCCATCGGACATCCCCCTTCGTGGTGTCCAGGTCACGGGACCCGGACTGTTGGGGCGAACGTAGGGTCGGATGCCCGTGCCGGTCAAAGTCGCCGAGGTGTTCCCCGGGGCGATGACCTCGCGGGGGTAGCGGCCGGCCGGGCTCCGATTACTCGGGGAGATCGGTGATCATGTGGTGGCTCACGTCACCCACCAGGTCGACCAGGTACCTGCGCTCGGAGAATCGCCAGGATCCATCCCGACGCTCGAATCGATCGTGGTAGCGCCCGGCCAGGATCGGCTGGAGAGGGAGCCCGGGCACCGCCTGGAGGACCGTCCAGTACGAGCGCGCAGTAGCGGTGCCGTCATCCTCGTCGATCTCCAGGATCAGGTTGGTCGTGACGTGCTTGGTCCGCGGCGTGCCATCGGGATAGAGCCGTGCGGTGGAGGAGAACAGTCTGCGGATCGCCTCCCGACCGGTCAGCAGTGACTCGGGGTCGGCCCCGCCCACCGAGGCAGCCCCGAGCAGGTCGGCCACGCCGTCGAAGTCGCCGCTGTCGATCGACTCGGCGTAGCGGGCGATCAGGTTGCCCAGTTGGTTGGCGCTGGCGGTCATGGGTCGGTCTCCTGGGTCGCGGTATCGGTCTTGGCCGTCGCTGGCGGTGGAGGCGGCTGGGCGAAGGCCAGGTCGGCATCGTCCCAGTAGGCGCGTACCGACGTGAAGAGGCCGTCCTCATCGGTGGTGAAGACCTCGATGCCTTCGATGGTCATGGTCGATCCGCCGGTGACCAGGGTGATCTCGAAAGTGATGGCCACATCGTGGGCGCAGGTGTGGACGGATTTTGCCCTGAAGGTCCATGTCTCGCTTGCGCCGATGCTGTTCTCGAAGAAGGTGGCGATGGCGGACCGGCCGATGTTCGGCGGGTTGGAGGCTGGGTCGGCCTGTTCGGCATCTTCGGTGAAGAGCGCTGCGATGGCGGCGGGATCGCGGGCGTTGACCGCGTCCACGTAGGCGGCGATGCAGTTCCGCAATTGGTCTGGGGTCAGCATGGCGGTTCCTCCGGCTCGATGGTGGACGACGACAGATCGGTGACCGGTGGCGAAACGCTCAGGCGCCGAGTGCGTGCACCCCTCCGTCGACGTGGAGTATCTCACCAGTGGTCATCGGAAGGAGGTCCGAAAGCAAGGCCAGGCAGGCGCGGGCCACGACGTCGGTGTCCAGAACGTCCCATCCGAGCGGCGCCCGCTCGGCCCACGTCTCTTCGAATGCGATGAATCCGGGGATCGACTTCGCCGCCAAGGTCTTGACCGGGCCGGCTGCCACCAGGTTGACCCGGATCCGCTGGTGCCCGAGGTCCCGGGCCAAGTAGCGCGACAGGGATTCGAGGGCGGCTTTGGAGACGCCCATCCAGTCATAGGCCGGCCAGGCCACCGAGGCATCGAAGTCGAGGCCGACCACGGAGGCACCCGTGCCGCCGCCCTGGCCGGCAGCGACCAACAGGGGCCGGAACGCCTCGACCAGGGCCTTCAGTGAATAGGCAGAGACATGAAGCGCCAGTTGGACCTGGTCCCAGTTGGCACGGAACATGTCTCCACCGAGGCACTCCGGGGGCGCATAGCCGATGGCGTGGACAAGGCCGTCCAACCGGTCCCATCGTTCGGTGAGGCTTGCTGCCGCAGCTGCCAGCTGCTCCGGTTCGGTGACATCGATCTCGAGGACGTCCGCTTCGACCGGTAGTTTGCGAGCGGTCCGCCGGGTGAGGGAGAGGCCCCGTCCGGCTCCGCTGAGGACCACCTCGGCCCCTTCCTGCTGGGCCGTGCGGGCCACCGCAAAGGCCAGCGATGCGTCGGTGAGCACCCCGGTCACCAGAATTCGTCTTCCCTCGAGCAGTCCCATGCGGGGGTCAGGTTACTGCCGAGCCTCCCGTAGGTCGGGAATCATTGTGCAAGGGTAGGGCCATGCGCATCGGGATTCTGGGTGGAACCGGCCCTGCCGGGCGAGGCCTTGCCGTCCGGCTTGCCGCCGCCGGCGAGGAGATCGTCATCGGGTCGAGGGACGGCAAGCGTGCCGAGGTGGTGACCGAGGGCCTGATCACCTCCTGGCCCGATCACCGCCTGGCCATCACCGGAGCGTCGAACGAGGACACCGCACGGTGTGATCTGGTGGTGGTGGCTACACCGTGGGATGCCGTCGTTGCCACGGTCACGCCCCTGGCTCCCGCCCTGAAGGGCAAGGTGGTGGTATCGATGGCCAACGCCGTGGTGAAGGAGGACCGCGAGTTCCTCGCCCTGGTGCCCCCACGTGGCTCGGTGGCGGCATCCCTGCAGGCTGCGCTGCCCGGTTCGCTGGTGTCGGCGGCCTTCCACCACCTGCCAGCGTCGCAGATGGAGAAGTTGACAGCCCCCATGGCCGCAGACGTACTGGTCTGCTCCGATCATCCTGATGCATCTGCAGCCACTGTGGCGCTGGCCGACAAGGTCGAAGGGTTGCGCGGGGTGGATGCGGGCAGCCTGTCCCAGGCGACACCCATCGAGGCCTTCACCGCGGTGCTGATCACGGTCAACATCCGCCACAAGGTGCATGCCGCTGTGCAGCTGGCCGGATTGGGAGCTCACTGATCGGATGAGCAAGCAACCGGCTCTCCGGCTCTACGACACGGCCCGTGGCGAGATCGTCCCATTCGAGCCAGGGCCACTGGTGACCCTGTACTCCTGCGGCATCACCCCGTACGACTCTGCCCACTTGGGGCACGCCCAGGTCTATCTCACGTTCGACATCCTCCAGAGGAGGTTGCGCGACCTCGGCCACGAGACCCGGTGCGTGAGGAATGTCACCGACGTCGACGACGACATCTTGCGCAAGGCCCGCGAACTCGGGGTCCACTACCTCGATCTGGCCGCCGAGGAGATCTCGCGGTTCGACGCCGACATGTCGGCCCTGGGGTTGATCCCCGCGTGGTCGGAGCCCCGAGCCACCTCGGCCATCCCCGAGATCCTCACCCTGATCGGCTCGGTGCTCGAGTCCGGTGTCGCCTACCGGTCCGGCGGGGCCGTCTACTTCGACGTGACCGCCTTCCCGCGGTTCGGCGAGGTCAGCCATCTCGACCGCCCGCGCATGCTCGAGTTGGCCGCCGAGCACGGGGGTAATCCCGATGATCCGAACAAGCGCCATCCCCTCGACTTCGTATTGTGGCAGCCTTCGCTGCCCGATGAGCCTTCGTGGGAGTCTCGCTGGGGACCCGGTCGTCCGGGATGGCACATCGAGTGCTCTGCTCTGGCCCTCCGCGAACTGGGGGAGACCGTCGACGTCCACGGCGGCGGGCGGGACCTCATCTTCCCCCACCACGAGTGCGAGACCGCTCAGTCGGAATCGGTGACCGGGACGACCTTCGTCCGGCACTGGCTCCACGTCGGGCTGGTCGGGCTCGACGGGACGAAGATGTCCAAGTCCCTCGGCAATCTCGTGTTCGTCGGCGATCTGTTGAAGGAGTGGGAACCGGCGGCGGTGCGTCTGGCGCTGCTCGGCCACCAGTACCGCCCCGACTGGGAGTGGACGGACGAGGACATGCCCCGTGCCGCCCGGCGCATCGACCGGTGGCGGTCGGCCGCCGCTCGATCGGGGAGTGCGGCCATCGAGCCCGACCACGAGGAGGAGGGACTGGTGCTGGTGCGGTCGTTCCTCGACGACGATCTCGACACGCCGGGCGCCCTGCGTGCCCTCGATGCCGAGGCGGCTGCGGGACGGTCGGTCGTCGATGGGGCAGCTCTGTTGGGCATTACCCTGTAGTCCTAGTAGTCCTGTAGTCCGGGGGCAAGGCTCGATTGGCCGAGGGCGGTCATCGGTCGACCGGCCCGCGGTGCACGAGTCAGCGCGATTCACGATCCGATGGAAAGGCAGACCCATGGCAGCCGTCACCGTCCGACTACCTGATGGTTCGACCAAGGAGTTCGACGAAGGCGTCACCGCTTTGCAGTTCGCCGCGTCGATCGGTCCCCGGCTGGCCAAGGCCGCGGTCGCTGCCACGGTGGACGGAGCCGAGGTCGACCTGGACGCTCGCCTGACCGACGGAGCGCAGGTCACGGTGATCACCGCGGACTCGCCGGCTGGGCGGAACGTCCTGCGGCACTCGACGGCCCACGTGCTGGCACAGGCCGTGCTGCAGCTGTGGCCGGGCGCTCGGTTCGCCATCGGACCGGTCATCGAGGACGGCTTCTACTACGACTTCGAACTGCCGGGCGGTGCCCACTTCAGCGATGGAGACCTCGAGCGCATCGAGGCGACCATGCGCGAGATCGTGGCTGAGGACCAGCCCTTCGTTCGCCATGAGCACACCATCGACGAGGGTCTCGCGCTCTTCGAGGGCCAACCGTTCAAACGCGAGATCATCGAGGCGGTGGCCGCCGGACACGATGAGGTGGACGCGGCGGCCGGGGGCACTTCGACTGCATCGGTGTCCACCTACTGGAACTCGCCGACCTTCACCGACCTGTGCCGGGGGCCCCATGTGCCCACCACCGGCCGGCTCGGTCACTTCGCGTTGATGCGGGTGGCAGGGGCCTACTGGCGAGGCGACGAGAAGCGCCAACAGCTCCAACGCATCTATGGGACGGCCTGGGACTCGGACAAGGCACTCGCCGATCACCTCCACCGCCTGGCCGAGGCCGAACGGCGCGATCACCGCCGGCTCGGGGCCGAGCTGGACCTGTTCTCCTTCCCCGAGGAGATCGGTTCGGGCCTGGCCGTGTTCCATCCGAGGGGCGGAACCATCCGCCGTCTGATGGAGGACTACTCGCGCCAGCGCCACGTGGCCGCCGGCTACGAATTCGTCAACACTCCTCACATCACCAAGGCGGACCTGTTCGAGACCTCGGGGCACCTCGACTGGTTCGCAGACGGCATGTTCCCGCCCATGGAGCTCGACGGCGGCCAGCAGTACTACCTCAAGCCGATGAACTGTCCCTTCCACATCTTGATCTTCAAGAGCCGACAGCGCTCGTATCGGGAGCTGCCCATCCGACTCTTCGAATTCGGCACCGTCTACCGCTACGAGAAGTCCGGCGTGGTGCACGGGTTGACACGGGTGCGGGGCATGACCCAGGACGACGCCCACATCTTCTGTACCCGGGAGCAGATGGCCGACGAGCTCCACACCACCTTGACCTTCGTCCTCTCACTCTTGCGCGACTTCGGGTTGGAGGACTTCTTCCTCGAACTGTCGACCCGTCCCGAGGAGAAGGCCGTGGGCACCCCCGCTGAGTGGGAGGAGGCGACCGAGGCGCTCCGGACGACCGCCTTGGCCATGGGTCTTGACCTCGTCCTCGACGAGGGCGGCGGGGCCTTCTACGGACCGAAGATCTCCGTGCAGGCGCGCGATGCCATCGGGCGAACTCATCAGATGTCCACCATCCAGCTCGACTTCCAGCTGCCCCAACGCTTCGGCGTCGAGTACATCGGTGCCGACAATGCCCGGCACCGCCCGATCATGATCCACCGGGCCCTGTTCGGCTCGGTCGAACGGTTCTTCGCCATCCTGCTCGAGCACTATGCCGGGGCCCTTCCCACCTGGCTGTCGCCCGAGCAGGTCCGGGTACTCGGCGTTCGGGGCGACCACGAGGAGTACGCGCACAAGGTGGCCGATCGCCTGTCGGCGATCGGGGCCCGGGTGTTGGTCGATCCGGCCGACGAACCGCTGGGGGCGCGCATCCGGAGGGCCAAGTTGCTGAAGATCCCCCACATTCTTGTCGTGGGGGACGACGACCTGGCCGCAGGCACGGTGGGCGTCAACCGACGGGGGAGTGAGCGGCCCGAGCGGGGGGTGGAGGTCACCGCCTTCACCGAGCAGCTTGCCCACGAGATCGCTGAACGCCGTTCGCCCGAGTTGCAGACGTGAGCCTCGACCGCCTGTGGGCCGGGTGGCGGAGCGAGTACGTGACGGCGGTGGGCTCATCGGAGCCGGCCGTGGCCGGGGGCACGGACTCCGCCCTCCTCGACCACCCGGACCACTGCGTGTTCTGCCGCATCGCTGCCAGCGGGCCTCCGGCCGCCGACAACGGCGTGCTCTGGCGCGGCGACCACGTGCTCGCCGTGCTCAACGCGTATCCGTACTCGAGCGGCCATCTGATGGTGGTGCCCCTACGCCACGTCAGGTCGGTGGGCGAGCTGACCGAGGAGGAGGGTGCAGAGATGTGGTCGGGGCTCCGACGGGGGGTGGCCGCGCTCGAGGCTTCGTTCGGTCCCGACGGGATCAACCTCGGTGCCAACCTTGGCCAGGCCGCCGGGGCGGGGATCCCCCGTCACCTCCATCTCCACGCCGTGCCCCGGTGGATGGGGGACACAAACTTCATGACTGCCGTGGCCGGGGTGCGGGTGCTCCCCGAGACCCTGGCGGACTCGTGGCAGCGCCTGCACCGTGCCTGGCCCGTCTGACCCACCCTGCCCCGCCCGCCCTGCCGGTGTCCGGGTTCGGGGCGTCGGGTGGACCGCTCACTCGAGCTAGCAGATGGTACAGTTGAGTGAGCTTTCTGGAGGGAATGCGATGTTCGACGGGCGCTGGCGCGACACGGTGGACCGGGGTACCGGCCCTATCGGTCGTCGGCTGCAGCGGTTCGGCGTGAGCGCCGACATGCTGACCGCCACCGGGTTGATCTCCGCTGCCGCCACGGCTGTGGCGGTGGGAACCGGGCATCTTCACCTGGCCATCCTTCTGCTGATCCTGACCGGTCTCCACGACCTGCTGGACGGTCCAGTGGCCAAGGCGTCAGGAACTTCGTCGACGCGTGGAGCCTTCTTCGACTCGGTCACCGACCGAGTGTCCGATGCGCTGATCCTGGGCGGCGTGGCCTGGTACCTGGTGTCGACCCACCCCGGGCATCTGGTGCTGTTGCCGTTCGCCATCCTCGGTGCCACCTCCCTGGTCTCCTACCAGCGGGCCAAGGCCGAGTCGCTGGGCATCTCGGCCAAGGGTGGGCTGATGGAGCGGGCCGAGCGGATGATCCTCCTGGGCATCGGATTCCTGTCGGCATCGTTGCTGGTCCCAGTGCTCTGGCTCATGTTGGTGCTCACCTTGGCCACCGCGATGGGCCGCTTCGTCAAGGTGTGGCGGCTCGCCGAGGCTCCGGTGCCGGTGGCCACCCTCCGACGCCACCGTCGGGCACGGACGACGGCCCGCACGGGCGCACGCACCTCATCGGCATCGCCGGCACGCTGGCGGGCCCGCCGGCAAGGTGAATTGGCAAGCCGGTCCGGAAGGACCTGGCGCGCCCGGCACGCCCGCCAGGGCATCCGTCAGCGGGCCGGCCGACGGCATCCCTGAGTCTCCTCGCCCGACGCCCGGTACGAACTGAAGCCACGTGAACAAGGGGCAGGTGGTTTTCCGCACGTACGCCACCCTGGGGCGCTGCCTGGCTGCGCTGCCTGAGCCGGTGGCCCTCGGAGCGGCCAACCTCGTCGGTGACGTGCTGTTCCGGGTACGCCACGAGCACCGCTCGATGGTGTCGAACAATCTGAGACGCGTGCTCGATGCCGGGGCCGGCGACGAGGCCATCATCGAGCGGTGGGCGCGCCAGTCGTTTCGGGCCTACGCTCGCTACTGGGTCGAAGGGGCCCGGCTCGGTGGTACGCCGGCGAGCGAAATAGAGCAGCGGACGTTCGTCCAAGGCCTGTCGTTTCTGGTCGAGGGGATGGCGCTCGGCAAGGGCGTCGTCATCGCACTACCGCACGTTGGGAGCTGGGAGTATGGGGGCGCGTTTCTGGCATCGCAGGACCTGCCGATGACTGCGGTCGCCGAGCGGCTCGATCCGCCCGAGCTCTTCGACTTCTTCGTCGAGCAGCGTGCTGCCATCGGGCTGACCATCGTTCCCCTCGACGGCGCATCGGGCGGCGTGCTCAGCGCCGCCTTGCGACGTGGGGCACTGGTCGGGCTGTTGTGTGATCGCGACATCGAGGGCACCGGTATCGAGGTGGAGTTCTTCGGAGAGACCACCACCATGCCGGCAGGCCCGGCCACTCTGGCTCTCAGGACCGGTGCGGTGCTGACCACCGGCGTCATCTACAGCGGCCCCGGCCCTGACCATCGCGCCCTGATCCAAGAGCCGATCGACACATCCCGCCAGGGAACGCTGCGCGCCGATGTGGCCCGGCTGACCCAGGAGATCGCCCGGCGGTTCGAGGGGCAGATCCGGCGGGCACCCGAGCAGTGGCACGTGTTCCAGCCGCTGTGGCCGGCAGACCGGCCGAAGGATGCCGAGTGACCAAGTTCGAGAGCCGGCCGCTGCCGGGGGACGCCGCGTTCGGGCTGTTCGGACCCCCGGTGGTGGTCGATCACCGGGCACAGGATCGCGCTGTCCCTTCCCGTCCGGTGCCGGACCTCGGTTCCCCCGACCAGAACGGCTCGGCGGCGGAGCACCGGTTCCACACGGTCGCCGAGCATGAGCTCGACGTGGTTGCGGTGATGAGCGCCGAGGGCCGGTTCATCTTCGTCAGCGCCTCGGCCGAACGGCTGTTCGGCTACGACCCCAGCAGTGCCATCGGCCAGGACGCGTTCGGGCTCTTCGACTCGCTGAGCGTCGAGCCGGTACGGGCCATGTTCAACGATCTGGTGGCGCGGCGCAGGCTGTCGGTCTCCCTCGAGGTCCAGACCGTCCGGGCCGACGGGAAGACGATCGACCTCGAGATGACGGCAGCGAATCACCTCGATGACCCGATCGGCGGCATCGTCGTCAACGTCCGGGACATCACCGATCGCAAGCACTTCGAGCAGCGGATGCGCGAAGTGGACCACCGCCAGGCCACCATCATCGAATCGCTGGCCGACGGCGTGATGATGGTCGACGAGCGTGGGACCGTCGTGCGTGTCAACGAGGCGTTCGAGGTGATGTTCGAAGCACCCCGGGTGCGGCTGGTCGGCCGGCGCCTCGATGATCTGGTGGCTGTCGGCAACCAGACGGGTGTCGAGCTACTCGATGCCGATGGCGACGTCATCGACGGTGACGAGCACCCGTTGCTGGTGGGTCTCCGCGAAGGTCGCCGGTCGGTGGGGATCGTGGTCGAAGTACGCCGACGGGGACGGTCCCCGATGTGGGTGCGGGTCAACACACAAGTGATCCGCGGCACCGACGGCCAGGTTGTCGGCGCGGTGGCCTCGTTCAGTGACATCAGCGCGGCTCGCTTGGCGGCTCACGAGCTCAGACACGAGGAGCAGTTCCTCCAGGTGCTGCTGGACACGCTCGACGAAGGCATCGTGGCCTGTGATGCCGAGGGCCGGATGACCGTGTTCAATCCGGCGGCCCGGCGGCTGCACGGACTGGCCGAGGGCGTCGATCCGATCGGGAGGGTTCCCTCCAGCAGAGCGCTGCGCCAGCCGGATGGATCGGCGATGGAGCCAGAGGACAACCCGCTGATGTTGGCGATGTCCGGCGAGCGGCTGCGGGACGTCCAGGTCATCGTCGACTCCGGTGATGGCGTCCAGCGCAAGGTCAGCGTCAACGGCCAGGCGCTGGTCGACGACGAGGGGTGGATGCTGGGCGCAGTCGTTGCGTTCCACGACGTGACCGAGCAGAAGCTCAACGAGGAGCGTCTGGCCGAGTTGGCCATGCACGACCCGCTGACCGGATTGGCCAACCGGACGCTGCTGGCCGAGCGGCTGCAGGTGGCCATCGACGGACTGGCCCAGCACCCGCCGGCGGCTCCCGACTCCGAGGGTGGGGACAAGCCTGGGGTGGCGGTGTTCCTCCTGGACCTCGACGAGTTCAAGGAGATCAACGACGGGCTCGGCCACGACGTCGGCGACGACATGCTGATCGCCGTGGCCCGGCGGCTGTCGGCGATCGTTCGCCCGAGCGATACCGTGGCCCGGCTCGGTGGAGACGAGTTCGTCGTGGTCTGCGACATCGAGAGCGGGGAGGAGGAGATGCTCCGCATCGCCGAGCGCATCTCGACGGCGTTGGCCCGGCCGTACCGGATCGACGGCCGCACGATGGCCGTGCTGGCCTCGGTGGGAGGTGTCTTCGCCGACAACCCCGACACCGACCCGTCCAAACTGCTGAGCAGGGCCGACGACGCCATGTACGGCGTCAAGTGGAGCCGGCGCCGGCAGCGCCGGTCCATGATGGACTGACCACTCCGTGCCCGACACCGAACTGGCGGTGCGGACGTCGCTCCGAATCGCCCTGGTGAGTCCCTACAGCCTGTCGCGCCCGGGCGGGGTGCAGGGACAGGTTCTCGGCCTGTCGAAGGCTCTCGAGTCCCGCGGCCACCGTGCCACGGTGTTCGCGCCGCTCGACGATGCGGCTGACGCTCCCGAGGGTGTCGATCTGGTGACCACCGGGCACTCGGTGTCGTTGCCGGCCAACGGGTCCGTCGCACCGGTGAGCCTCTCGGTGGCGGCAGTGTCCCGCGGCCTCCGGTCCCTGCGGACGGCCGCTTTCGACGTGGTGCATGTCCACGAGCCCTTCGCTCCCGGTCTTCCCTACGGCCTGCTGGTCGGTCGCCACCTCCCGCCGGTAGTCGCGACCTTCCATCGCAGCGGCGCCAGCGTGCTCTATACCCTGCTCGGTCCGCTGACCCGGCGGCTGGCCAACCGGCTGGCCATCCGTTGTGCAGTATCCGAGGCGGCGCGAGCCACCGCCTCGCACGCCCTGGGCGGCACCTACGAGGTGCTGTTTAACGGTGTCGATGTGGACAGCTACGGCACGGTCGATCCGTGGCCCACCGACCGACCCGCGCTGCTGTTCCTCGGTCGGCACGAGGAACGCAAGGGGCTCGAAGTGCTGCTCGAGGCGTTCGGGCACCTGTGCCGATCGTGGCACGAGGAGCCGGCATTCCGCGCGGGTGGGCAGCCGGTCTTGTGGATCGCCGGTGACGGCCCCCAGACGGACTCGCTGCGTCGTCGCCATCCCGAGTCGATGGACATCAAGTGGCTCGGCATCCTCCCCGAGCAGGAGAAGATCCGCAGGCTGGCGGCGGCTGAGGTGCTGTGCGCCCCGTCCCTGGGCGGCGAGTCGTTCGGCATGGTGGTGCTCGAGGCGATGGCAGCGCGCACCGTGGTGGTGGCCAGTGACATCGACGGCTATCGCGATGCTGCGGGCGGGCATGCCGTGCTTGCGCAGCCAGGGGACTGCAACGCGCTGGCTCAGGCCATCGATGGGGTGCTGGCCGGCCGGCTGGCCCCAACCCCCCGGGACCCCGATCCGGGTGCCCGGCACCATGCCAGGTCGCGTCGGCGGTGGCTCGCATCGGCATCGGAACACGCCCGGGAGTGGTCGATGGACCGGCTGGCCGAACGGTACGAGGGCCTCTACCGCTCGGTAGTGGTCGGGGAGAAGGGCTGAGCGGCCGTACACTGCTCGAACCATGAGTGATTCCTCTGAGCGCCCGGTTCCGCCTTTGTCGCCCGGCAGCGGCCCCGGGCCCGACGCCTCCGGCGCACGAGAGGACCAGCCGGCCCCGGGCAGGGGCGGAGGATCGACCAACGGCAGTCGGAACCGGAGCCGGGGGGCCGGCCAGGGCGGGCGTGGCGGCGGCCAACAAGGAGGCAGCCGAAATGGCGCCCAACGCGGCGGCCAAGGCGGTGGCCACGCCGGCAGCAGGGGCGGCGGTGGATCCTCGGGAGGACGGAGCGCCCAGAGCCGGGCCGGTTCGGGTGGCAACGCGGGCGGCAAGGGCGCCAGCGGCGGCGGAGGCAACCGACGCGGCGGAGGGGGTTCGCAGCGGTCGGGGTCGGGCAACCGACGACCCTCGGGTGGGGGATCGTCCGATCGGGACGGATCGCGCACGGGTTCGGGTGGACGGGCCGATAGAACGCAGGACGGATCGGGCTCCGAACGGGTCGTTGCGGCGAGCCCGCCGGTCCGGTCGGTCGATCGAGGCACGGAGAGCATCGAGGAGGCCTCGGCGATCCGGGCCAATCGCAGGCAGGCGGTCATCCTCTGCCTCCTCCCGGGGATTGTCGCCGGAGTGATCGTCGGGCTCATCCTGGTCGTCGCCGGGCTGCCCCTTGTCGGAGCGGCGGCGGTGGTGGTCCTTGCAGTGGCGCTCTCGGTGTGGCTGTGGCGAACCGCTCCCGGTGCGGTGGCACGGTCGGTGGGGGCCCGTCACTGTGACGAGTGGGAGCAGCCCCGGCTGCACAATCTGGTCGACGGGCTCTGCGCCACGATGGGGCTTCCCCGGCCGAGCATCGCAGTGGTGGACTGCCCGGTTCCCAACGCCATGGCACTGGGGCGCGACCCTGGCTCTGCCGTGCTGGTGGTGACCTCGGGGCTCGATGAGGAGCTCACCTTGGTGGAGTTGGAGGGGGTGCTGGCCCACGAGCTTGTCCACATCAAGCGCCACGACGCCGTGCTGGCCGGAGTGGCGGTGGTGGTCACGCTGCCGTGGGCGACCATCAGGGGTAGCACCGTCGGGGCCTCCGCAGTTCACCTGCTGATCGGCCGGGGGCGCGAGTTCTCCGCCGACCAGCGGGCCGCCGGGGTCGTCCGGTACCCCGCCGGCATCGGCACCGCCCTCGATGCCATGGTGGATCGTCCGGCATCTCCTTCGGACTGGCCGCCGGGCCGAGGCCGCACTGCGGCGCTCACCCGTTGGCTGTGGATCAATCCCATGGTCGGCGCCCCGCCCGACGAGTCGCCGGAGGGCAACCTCGACGACACCCGCGTGCGGGCAGCCGCGTTGTCCCTGCGCTGATCACCTGGTGCTGCAGGGGCCGGTCATCCCGCTGAAGGGCAGATGTCGGTGTCGTCGTGGGTGGTGCCCCACCCGGCGTTCGCGTCGAAGGTATGGTCACGCAGCCGGCGGAGCAGGGCGGCCAGGGTCTCCTCTTCCTCGGTGGTGAAAACGTCACCGAGGACCTCGCTCACTTGGGCGATGTGCTCGGGGATGGCCCGGTCCATCAACTCCTGACCGGCGGGGGTCAGCACGGCGAAGGCGCCTCTGCGGTCCTCGGGGCAGGTACGCCGCGAGACCAGACCCTGTCCGGCCAGTTTGTCCACCGATCGGGTGAGCCCGCTCGGTGTGAGTGAGGTCTGGGCGGCGAGTTCGCTCATCCTCAGCGCGGAACCAGGCGTGCGAGCCAGGCGGATCAAGACGTCGAAGGACTGGTTGGAGAGCGATCGCTCCGATTCGAAACGCCGTTGGAACAGGCGCCTCAATCCAGCCGCGGACTCGAAGAGGAGGCCGACGGTGGTGAGCCGTTCGTCGTCCAGTTGCGTCCCTTGTGCCGCCGTCCCTTGTGCCATGGCCCCACTCTACCAAGACCGAGGCCAATAGTTGCGACCACAAACAAATGTGATATGATTGTGTGCACAAGCAATCAGGGGCCACCGTGCGCCTGAGGAACGAGACCAAGGGAGTAGCGATGACAGACACCGCAGAGGCAACCATCAGGACCGTCAACGGGACGGAGTACCCGGCAGTGGGCACCTATGCCATCGACGCCAGCCATACCCGCCTCGGCTTCGCCGTCCGGCATATGGCCGTGTCCAAGGTTCGCGGCCAGTTCAACACCTTCGAGGGCACCCTCGTGCTCGCCGAGAACCCGGTCGACTCCACCGCCTCGGTGACCCTCGAGGCCGGCAGCGTGGACACCAGGGATGAGAATCGTGACAACCATCTGCGGACCAACGACTTCTTCGACGCGGAGAACCATCCCACGTGGGCATTCACCAGCACGGCCATCCGGGCGGAGGGTCCGACCGAGTGGAAGGTCGACGGCGACCTCACCATCCGCGGTGTGACCAGGCCGGTGACGCTGGACACCGTCCTGGAAGGCGTCGTGAAGGACCCCTACGGCAACCATCGGGTGGGTTTCAGCGCCGCTACCACGATCAACCGTGAGGACTTCGGTGTGGCGTTCGGGGCGGTCATGGAGGCCGGCGGCCTGGTCGTGGCAAAGAAGGTCGACATCGAGATCGAGCTCGAGGCGGTGCTGCAGGCCTAGACCTGGCACTCACATCTTGTCGGTGACCGACGGCCGCCCGCCGAGTGGCGGCCGTCGGTCGTGCCCTGGCCGGGCGGTCGGAGGGACACCCGGAGGTAGAATGGGCCCATGACCCAACCTGCGCCCAGCTCCCGCCCGACAGGAACCTTTACCGTCAAGCGTGGCCTGGCCGAAATGCTGCGTGGCGGGGTGATCATGGACGTGGTCGACGCCGAGCAGGCCAAGGTGGCCGAGGATGCCGGTGCGGTGGCGGTCATGGCCCTCGAACGGGTTCCTGCCGACATTCGCCGTGACGGCGGAGTCGCCCGGATGAGCGATCCGGCGCTGATCGAAGGGATCAAGGTCGCGGTGACCGTCCCGGTGATGGCCAAGGCCCGCATCGGGCACTTCGCCGAGGCGCAGGTGCTGGCGGCGCTCGGCGTGGACTACATCGATGAGAGCGAGGTCCTCACCCCGGCCGACGAGGCCCACCACATCGACAAGTGGCCGTACCAGGTGCCCTTCGTCTGCGGCGCGACCAACCTGGGCGAGGCGCTGCGCCGGATCTCCGAAGGTGCGGCGATGATCCGGTCGAAGGGCGAGGCAGGTACCGGCAACATCGTCGAGGCCGTGCGTCACCTCCGGTCCATCCTCGGGGACATCCGCCGGGTGACCGAGGCCGACCCAGCCGAGCTGTACGGCTGGGCCAAGGACCTGGCGGCTCCGATCGGGCTGGTCCAGGAGATCGCCGGTACCGGCAGGCTCCCTGTCCCGCTCTTCTGCGCGGGCGGCATCGCCACGCCGGCGGACGCGTCCCTGGTGATGCAGCTCGGTGCGGAGGCGGTCTTCGTCGGCTCGGGGATCTTCAAGAGTGGGAATCCTTCGCAGATGGCACGGGCCATCGTGGAGGCGACCGCCCACTTCGCCGACGCCGACCTGGTGGCGAAGGTCTCGACCGGACTGGGCGCCGCCATGGCCGGACAGGAGATCGGCACGCTCGGTGTGCATCTGGCCGAGCGTGGTTGGTGACCGGCGCGCCGTTCGGCCGCGCCGAGGCGTCCGGGGATGACGATCGGAGTGCTTGCCCTTCAAGGTGACGTCCGTGAGCATGCGGCCGCGTTCGGCGCCCTGGGCGAGTCGGTCCGTCTGGTGGTCGGGCCCGAGGACCTCGCGGGGCTCAGCGGGCTGGTCCTGCCCGGCGGCGAGTCGACGACGCTCTCGTTGCTGCTCGAATCCTCGGGCCTGTTCGACCCGCTGGGGGAGGTACTCGGCAACGGCCTACCGGCGTTCGGGACCTGCGCTGGCATGATCCTGCTGGCCGGCACGGTGCTCGACGGCCGCGTCGACCAGCGCCGTTTCGGGGTCATCGACCTGACCATCCGCCGCAACGGGTACGGCCGGCAGGCGGCTTCGTTCGAGTGCGACGTCGAGGTGTCGGGGTTGGGCGCAGATCCGCTCCACGCAGTGTTCATCCGGGCCCCTGTCGTAGAGGGGTGCGGACCCGGGGTCGAGGTGCTGGCTACGCTGCCCGACGCGTGCGAACGTGGGAGTCCGGTCCACGTCGAGCCGCTGACCGACCGGCCCGGTCATCATCGACCGGTGGTGTGCCGACAAGGACCGGTGCTGGTGGCGGCATTCCATCCCGAACTGACCGGTGACCGTAGGCTGCATCAGATGTTCGTGGAGATGACCAAAGAGGAGAGGCGCTAGTCGATGTCGGGACACTCCAAGTGGGCGACCACTAAGCATCAGAAGGGCGCGAAGGACTCGGCCCGGGCCAAGGTGTTCGCCAAACTCATCCGCCAGATCGAGGTGGCCGCCCGAGAGGGCGGCAGTGACATGACCGCCAATGCCAGCCTGCGGACCATGTATGCCAAGGCGCGCGACGCATCCGTCCCGATCGACACCATCGAGCGGGCCGTCAAGCGGGGGTCGGGCGAGCTCGAGGGCGTCCGGTACGAGTCGATCGCCTACGAGGGGTATGCGACCACCGGTGTGGCGGTGATCGTGGAGTGCCTGTCCGACAATCGAAACCGCACCGGGGCGGAGATCCGCAACCTGTTCAACAAGAACGGTGGGTCGATGGCCGAGCCCGGCGCGGTGAGCTGGCAGTTCGAGCGCAAAGGGCTGATAGCGGTTCCCCGCTCGTTCGACGAGGAGCGGGTCATGGAAGTGGCCATGGAAGCCGGCGCCGAGGATCTCGCGGACGAGGGTGAACGGTGGCTGGTCACCAGCGCGCCGACCGACCTGGTGGCAGTGCACACCGCCCTCGAGGAGGCGTCGCTCGAGCCGGGCTCGTCCGAGCTGTCGATGGTGCCCACCTCCACGGTGGAGGTGACCTCCGAGTCGGAGGCGAAGAGGGTGCTGCGCCTGATCGAGGCCCTCGATGATCATGACGATGTGCAGAACGTCTACGCCAACTTCGACATCCCCGACGCGGTGATGGCCGCGTACGAGAGCTGAGGGCTCCACCTGTCGGTGATGGCCCCAACCCGAGGGATCACCACCTTGTCGATGTCGGCGAGGTAGCATCGAACGCATGTTCGTCCTGGGGATCGATCCTGGCCTCTCCCGATGCGGCTACGGCGTGGTGACCCGGCGCGGCGGATCGTTGGTCGCGGTGGCCGGCGGAGTGGTCTCGACGGCGCCGTCGATGCCCCTGCCCGATCGTTTGCGCACCCTGTCGGACGAGCTGCGGGCGCTGGTGGCCGAGTACCGGCCTTCCGCAGTTGTGGTGGAACGGGTGTTCTTCCAGGTCAACGCCCGCACGGCCATGGCCACCGGACAGGCCGCCGGGGTGGCGCTGGTGGCTGCGGCCGAGTCCGGATGCGAGGTGGCCCAGTACACGTCGAACGAGGTCAAGCAGGCACTGGTCGGGTACGGGAGCGCCACCAAGGACCAGGTCCAACGGATGGTGGCCTCGCTGCTGGGCCTCTCCGAGCCACCCAGCCCGCCCGATGTGGCCGATGCCCTGGCACTGGCAGCCTGCCACCTCACGACCCAACCGTTGCGGCGAGCGGTTGCAGCCGCAACGGGCGAGCCACTGTGATCGGCTCGCTGCGAGGGACCCTGCTCGAACGGCCCTCCCTGGGTGAGGTGATCATCGAGGTCCACGGAGTCGGCTACCGGGTCTCGGTGCCGACTTCGGTGCTGGCCTCCCTCGCCGGCCTCGGGAGCGAGGTGTTCCTCCATGTCCACACCCATGTGCGCGAGGGCGCCATCGTGCTGTTCGGCTTTGCCCACGCCGATGAGCGACGTTGCTTCGAGGCGCTGCTCGGCGCCCACGGAGTCGGGCCCTCGCTGGCCCTGGCCATCCTCTCGTCGATGTCGCCCGCGGCGCTGTCCACGGCCGTGCTCGAGGACGACATCGAGGCCCTGTGCCTGGTGCCGGGGGTGGGGAAGAAGACGGCAGCCCGCCTGTTGCTGGAGCTGAAGGCCCGGCTCGACCTGCCCACCCTGGGTGGGGATGGCCCGACCATCGATGGGTCCGGCTCACCGCGGGGCGATGCACGGGCCGCCCTGGCCGAGCTCGGGTACGGTCCCGACGAGATCCGAGCCGTCCTCGACGCGGTGGGTGACGACGGTCCGGTCGAAGTGATGGTGCGGGCCGCCCTGCGCGAACTCGCCCGGGCCCGATGACGCCGGAGGCCCGCCGCGAGGTGCTGGTACCAGCGGACCTGGCCGGGGCAGGGGACCGCGACCCGGCGACGATGCCTGGCCGGGTCAGACCGGTCGATCCAGTGGCCGAGCCCGCCGAGGAGATGGACGAGATCGGGCTTCGGCCCCGGAACCTGGCCGAGTTCGTCGGCCAGGGGCAGCTGACCGAGCACCTCCGGATCGTCATCGAGGCGGCGCTGAAGCGCCGTCAGCCGGTTGACCACCTGCTGTTCGCCGGGCCGCCGGGGTTGGGTAAGACCTCCCTGGCCGGCATCGTGGCCGCGGAGATGGGGGTCGGCCTCCGCATCACCGCCGGACCGGTGCTGGTCCGGGCGGGCGACCTGGCAGCGCTCCTCACCGACCTGCAGGAGGGCGATGTCCTGTTCATCGACGAGGTCCACCGCCTCCCCCGGTCGGTCGAGGAGATCCTCTATCCGGCCATGGAGGACTTCAAGTTGGACATCCTCATCGGCAAGGGTCCGACCGCCCGCAGCATCCGACTCGACCTTCCCCACTTCACCCTGGTGGGCGCCACCACCCGCACCGGGTTGGTGGCCGGCCCACTGCGGGACCGCTTCGGGTTCGTCGGACGGCTCGACCACTATGAGGTCCATGAGCTGGAGTCGATCGTCACCCGGTCTGCAGCCATCCTCGGTGTGCCCATCGACGTCGACGGTGCCCGGCGCATCGCCGAGCGGTCACGGGGCACCCCCCGCATCGCCAACCGGCTCTTGCGGCGGGTCAGGGACTTCGTCGAAGTCCGGGCCGAGGGCACCATCACCTCGGAGGCGGCCGTCGCCGGGCTCGACGTGTTCGGTGTCGACGAGCTGGGCCTCGACAAGGTCGATCGTTCGATCCTCGAGGTCCTCTGCCTCCGGTTCGGCGGCCGGCCGGTCGGTCTGACCACGCTGGCCCAGTGCATCGGCGAGGAGCCGGACACCATCGAGGATGCCTATGAGCCCTACCTGCTCCAACAGGGCCTGCTGCAGCGGACCACCCGGGGGCGAGTGGCCGCTCCGCGGGCGTGGGCCCACCTCGGACTGACCCCGGTGGAGTCAGCGCTGCTCTGAGCGCGGCACCGGCCGATCGGCGCTGCACGCGCATGGACTGTGCACTCGGGTCTGCCACCATGGTGCCCATGTCGGACCTCGTCTGGGACCAGCCGTCCGCGACTTCAGCCTCCGCCGCCCGGTCGGGCTCCGGCTCCGAGTCAGTCGGGGGAGCGGGGAACGATCCGCCGCCGCGGCCATCGAACGGGGTGGCGATGGCCTCCTACGACTATGGCCTCCCCGAGGAAGCCATCGCCCAACGACCGGTCGAGCCCCGCAGCGCGGCGCGGCTGCTGGTGGCCCCCGGCCTGGCCGACGGCGATCTGCCAACCCACACCTCCATGGCCGACCTCCCAGAGATGCTCGGTCCGGGCGACGTCCTGGTGCTCAACGACACCCGGGTGCTGGCTGCCAGGCTGCTGTTGTCCAAGGCCAGCGGTGGCAGGGCAGAGGTACTGCTGTTGGAACCGATCGACCGGGTCCGGGCGGTATGGGAGGCGCTCGTCCGTCCGGGCCGGCGGCTGCCGGAGTCGACGCACCTGTACGAGCCGGGCGGCGGACCACCGGTGCTCGAGGTGGGCGAACGTGTGGGCGGGCCCGAGACGGGCCGGCGCCTGGTCCGACTGTTGGACCCGGCGGTTGTGGACCGGGCCGGCATCATGCCCCTCCCCCCGTACATCCACGCCTCGCTGGGCAACCCGGACCGCTACCAGACGGTGTACTCCAGGCCAGGCCAACCGTGGGACCGGTCGGCCGCCGCCCCCACCGCGGGGCTGCACTTCACCCCGGAGCTCATCGAGGAATGCTGTGCCGCCGGGGCCCGCCTGGTGCGGCTCGATCTGACCATCGGGCTCGACACGTTCCGCCCGATCACCGCCCTCACCACCGAAGGCCACGTGATCCACTCCGAGCGGTACTCGGTGCCGGCCGAAACCATGGCGGCTTGCGCGGGGGCCGACCGGGTCATCGCGGTGGGAACCACCGCGATCCGCGCGCTCGAATCGGCCGCCTGCACCGGCGTGCTGTCCGGGCGGACCAGCCTCTACATACACGGCGAGTACCGATTTCGGGTGGTGGACCTGTTGGTCACCAACTTCCACCTGCCCCGATCGAGTCTCCTGTTGCTGGTCGAGTCGTTCTGTGGACCGGTTTGGCGCGGTCTGTACGCCACCGCCCTGGCCGAGGGGTATCGGTTCTTGTCCTTCGGCGACGCGATGGTGGTCGAGCGCCGTGGGGCGAAGGGGGAGCCAGTGCCGATCGCCTCGGCCCCGGCACCCCGATGAGCCCGGTGAGGGTGGAGGTCACCGCCACCGATGGCGCAGCACGCACCGGCCGGGTCCACACCGCCCGGGGGACCTATCCGCTCCCCGCCTTCATGCCGGTGGGCACCCGTGGTGCGGTCAAGGCTCTCGACAGCGCCGACCTCGAGGCGTTGGACGTGGAGGTGGTGCTGGCCAACACCTACCACCTGATGCTGCGGCCGGGCGTCGACGTCGTTGCCCGGCTGGGCGGCCTGCACCGGTTCACCGGGTGGGGCCGCCATACCCTGACCGACTCAGGCGGGTATCAGGTGCACTCGCTGCGCCCGGCCGTCGATGACGACGGCGTCAGCTTCGCCTCGGTCTACGACGGCGCCACGGTGCGGCTCACCCCCGAGTCGGCGGTGGAGGCCCAGGGGCTGATCGGTGCGGACATCCAGATGGTTCTCGACGTCTGCGCCACATTGCCGGCCACTCCCGAAGTGCTCCGTGTGGCCGTCGACCGCACCGCTGCGTGGGCCGGCCGGGCCCGCCGCCACCACCGACAGCTCGAGGCGAGGCCCGAGGGACAGGCGATCTTCGGCATCGTCCAGGGAGGAACCGATCCAAGGTTGCGGGAGGAGAGTGCCCGGCGCACGGTCGAGCTCGACTTCGACGGCTATGGGATCGGTGGGCTGTCGGTGGGCGAACCACGAGCGGCCATGCTCGAGGCACTTGCGGCGACCGTTCCGTTGCTGCCCGCCGACCGACCCCGCTACCTGATGGGGGTGGGCGACCCGATTGGGCTGATGGAGGCGGTCGCCCTCGGGGTGGACCAGTTCGACTGCGTGGGCCCGACCCGGATGGCCCGGCACGGGTCCATGCTCACCAGCAGCGGCCGACTCAATCTGCGGAACGCCGTCCATGCAACCGACGACCAGCCCCTCGATCCCTCGTGTGCCTGTTCGACCTGTGCCCGCTGGTCCAAGGGCTACCTCCGCCACCTGCTGGGGGTGGGGGAGCCCACCGCATGGCGCCTGTTGAGCATCCACAACCTGGCCTATGTGCTGGATCTGATGGCCGAGGCCCGTGCCGCCATCGCGGAAGGGACGCTGGCGGCCCTCCGGGCCAGGACCACCGAAGTGTGGGGTGGCTGAGCCGGGCGGCGAATGACCGAGTTGGCCCTGGGCTACAGTCTGGGCGCTGTGTGCACCGACAACCCCCCCTCGAACCGCCCATGATTGCCGCCCTCACCTCGGTGGAGCCCATCCTGGCCCAAACACAGAAGAGCAACGGCGCCTTCATCTACATCCTGCTCATCGTCGGGCTCGGCTTCTACTTTCTGATCTACCGCCCGCAGCAGAAGAAGGCCAGGGCCCTGCGTGAGCAGTCGAACACGTTCGAGGTGGGCGACGAGGTCCTCACCGCCGGCGGCATCGTCGGCCACGTGATCGACATCGCGGACGATCGGGTCACCTTGGAGACCAGCATGGGTGCTTCCTTCGTGGTCCTCAAGCAGTACGTCATCCGCCGGTTGGAGGCAGCCGAGCCGGAGGAGGCGACCGAGGACGAGGACCACGAGGGGCATGACGCCCAGGGCAGTGGCGCCGACGACCACGATGCCACCGACGAGGACCTGGCCGGCCACGAGTTCGAGGGTGAGGACCACGCCGGTGAACCGGAGGGCGACACGTCCCACGACGAGACGACCAACGGCGGCGACCAGCCCACCACCGGCACCGGGGGGACGAGCGGCCATCCCGCCAAAGGTGACGACCGCGATGATCCGACCGGCTCTTCCGGCCCACCGCTGATCTGACCTCGGATGAAGAACAAGCGCTCCCTGTGGATCAGCCTGCTGTCGGTGGTCGCCGTCGCGGTGATCGCGCTCAGTGCCACTCTGGCGGCCGGATGGTCGCCCAAACTGGGGCTCGACTTGAACGGTGGCCTGGCTGTCGTCTATCAGACCCACACCCCGGTCAGCCAGGACCAGCTGAACAACATCGTGACCATCATCAACAACCGGGTGAATGCCGGTACCAGCGGGGCCACCGTGGACAGCCAGGGCAAGAACGAGATCTCGGTGTCCATCCCCGGTGAGAAGAACTCGCAGAAGATTCTGGCAACACTGGGAAACACCGCCCAGCTCTTCTTCCGACCGGGGCTCTGCTACGCCCCGCCGCTCACGCTGGCCAAGGGGCAGTCCCCCTCGACCACCCCTCTTCCCACGTGCTCTGCCTCGACCCAGCTGACCGCGGCAAACCTGGCGGTCACACCGAACCCCAACAACATCAACGGCTACACCTCCAACACCAACATCGCCGAGGATCCCCAGTTCGCCACCCATCCGTCGACCCCACCCACCAGCGACGACAAGAACGCCACCGTGCTGTTGCCCGGATCCTCGTCGGCCCAGGGTGTGCGCTACATGCTCGGTCCGGCCGGTCTCACCGGCACCGCGGTCAAGTCGGCCACCGCGCAACTGGTCAGCGGGCAGTGGGCAGTCAGTATCGTGCTCACCGGCCCGGGGGCTGCACAGTGGGACACCCTGGCCCAGCAGCAGTTCCACGCCATCATCGGCATCGACCTCGACGGCCAGGTCATCTCTGCGCCGATCACCCAGCCCACCGCCTCGGCGTTCTCGTCGTTCAACGGCCAGGTGCAGATATCGGGGAGTTTCACCGAGGACCAGGCCAAGACCCTGGCCACCGAGCTGAACTACGGCTCGCTGCCGGTCAAGCTCGACCGGCTGACCGTCCAGACCGTGTCGCCGACCCTGGGCAAGGCCTCGCTGCAGGCTGGACTCATCTCGGGTCTGGCCGGCCTGCTGGTGGTCATGCTCTACATGATCTTCTACTACCGGCTGCTCGGCGTCGTGGTGGTGGCCGGACTGGCGGTGACCGCAGCGTTGCTGTGGGCGATCATCGCGATGATGGGCCATAGCCTCGGCACCACCATCGACCTGGCCGGCATCATCGGCCTGATCGTGTCGGTCGGCATCACCGTCGACTCCTACATCGTCTACTTCGAGCGCCTGAAGGACGAGGCCCGGTCCGGGCGCACCGTTCGTACCAGCGTCGACCGTGGCTTCAAGAGTGCCTTCCGCACTGTGCTGGCCGCCGACGCGGTCTCGCTCCTGGGTGCGGCCATCCTCTACTTCATCTCCATCGGGCCGGTCCGGGGCTTTGCCCTCTTCCTCGGCCTGTCGACCATCCTCGACGTCATCATCACCTACACGTTCACCCGGCCGTTCGTGGTCCTGCTCGGGCGTAGCCGTGGGGCCACCGAGGCCAAGGGGATGGGCGTGGCCAGCGGCCTCGGTGTGACCGGGGAGGCACGGCCATGACCTCGCGAGACGGCGGCGGCGACGGCAACGAGCCGGTGGCCCCGTCGGCTGAGGATGAGGCGACTGTCGAGCTCGAGGAGGCGTTCGACGAGGAACTGGAGCTCGCTGCCGAAGAGCTCGAGCTCGAGACCGCCGGTGCGAAGCGCCCCAACGTCTTCCTCCGCCTGTACCGGGGAGAGACCTCGTTCGACTTCATCGGCAACCGCAAGTGGTGGTTCGGCGTCTCCGCCTTGATCATCGTGCTCGGTGTGATCTCGCTCGGCACCCGCGGCCTCAACCTGGGTATCGACTTCAAGGGCGGTCAGTCGTGGTTGGTCACCTCCCAGAACCTGACCGTGGCCCAGGCCACCTCGGCAGTGGAGTCGGCCGGTGTTGCCCAGCCGACGGTGGTGCAGTTGAAGAACCAGGTGAACGGCCAGAAGCAGATTCAGGTGCAGGTCGACCTGAACTCGAAGACCCCCGATGTGCGCAACGCCATCGAGATCAAGGTGCAGAACGCTCTGGCCCAGGCAGCGCACGTCTCGGCGTCGAACGTCAACTTCAACGATGTCGGTCCCACCTGGGGCGGACAGGTCACCTCGAAAGCCATCGAGGCCCTGATCGTCTTCTTCATAGCGGTGACCGCGTACATCTCGGTCCGGTTCGAGTTCAAGATGGCCGTGGCCGCCATCGTCGCCGTGATCCACGACCTCTTGGTCACCGTCGGTATCTACTCGCTGACCGGGTTCCAGGTCACCCCGGACACGGTGATCGCCGTGCTCACTGTGCTCGGTTACTCGCTGTACGACACCGTGGTCGTCTTCGACCGAATACGGGAGAATGCCAAGGGCCTCGGCGCCTCGGGGCGGATCAGCTACTCGGACATGGTCAACCTGTCGATGAACCAGACGCTGGCCAGGTCGATCAACACCTCGTTGGTCGCCATCATCCCGGTCTTCTCGGTGCTGGTGGTCGGCTCGTTCATCCTCGGCGCCACCACACTGCAGAACTTCGGTCTCGCCCTGGTGATCGGCCTCACCAGTGGGGCCTACTCCTCGATCTTCATCGCCTCGCCGTTGCTGGCCCTGATGAAGGAGCGGGAGCCCCGTTACACCACCATCCGCCAGCGCCTCGAGACCCGCGGTGAACGTGCCCCGCTCCTCACACCGGCAGCGGCCGCGGCGATGGCCGGCGCTGCCGGCAGCGGCAATCGCTCGTCGGGGCGGGCCCGTGCCCAGACCTCCGGTGTCATCCGGCCGGGAGCCGCCTCATCGGCCGAGCGGTCGGGCACGGGGGCTCCCAAGGGGGGCGGATCGGGAGGCGCCCAGAGCGGTGGCGACTCCGGACCTTCGTCGCCCGGAACGCCGAACTCCGCATCCGGCGGTGGCCGGTCGAGCTCAGGCTCCACCCGCCCCGGGGGCAATCGACCCCCGCCGCGGCCCCGCAAGAGGAAGGGCGGGAAGGGCAAACGCCGCTGATCCGCCGACCCGGCTCCGACGATGCCGCGGGGCGTGCGGAGCCCTGCTCCACCGCCCGCGGGCCTCGGCTGGACGAATGCCGACCGGGGCCGTTCGCACCGGTCCACTCGCTGTGACAGGTACCGTGTAGGGATGGCTCTGGCCACACCAGTCCCAGCCGAAGGAGCCGCCACCACGGGCGAGGAGCACCTGGCCGCCACGCCGCCGCCTGCCGGAGTGGGGGCTCTCTTGGCACCGGTGGTCGAGGCGTTCCTCCGGCGCCACCCGGGTGACGACACCTCCCTCATCGTCCACGCCGCCGAAACTGCCGCGGTGGCCCACGCTGGACAGCTGCGCCGGTCGGGTGAGCCGTACATCACCCATCCGATCGCGGTCGCCGGCATAGTTGCCGACCTGGGGTTGGACGCCCAGACGGTCGCCGCAGCACTTCTCCACGACGCCGTCGAGGACACCGGCGTCACCACCGAGGTGATCGAGCGGGACTTCGGTCCGACGGTCGCGCTCATCGTGGAAGGGGTCACCAAGCTCGATCGCCTCCAATTCGACTCGAAGGAGGCCCAGCAGGCGGCAACCGTGCGCAAGATGCTGGTGGCCATGGCCAACGACTGGCGGGTGCTGATCATCAAGTTGGCCGACCGCCTCCACAACATGCGGACGTTGTCGGTGATGCCGGTGTGGAAGCAGCGCCGCACCGCCCAGGAGACCCTGGACATCTATGCCCCCTTGGCCCATCGGTTGGGCATCCAGGGTGTGAAATGGCAGTTGGAGGACCTGGCCTTTGCCACGCTCCATCCCAAGCGGTATGCGGAGATCGAGCAGATGGTGGCGAGCCGGGCTCCGCTGCGCGACGAGTTCCTGGCTCGGGTGCTGGTGTCGGTCCGGGAACGGCTGGCCGCCTCGGGGATCACGGCCGAGGTGACCGGGCGCCCCAAGCACCTGTGGAGCATCTACGAGAAGATGGTGGTCCGGGGCAAGGAGTTCGACGATCTCTACGACCTGGTGGGCATCCGGGTGATCGTCGAGTCAGAAAAGGACTGCTGGGCCGCACTCGGTTCGATCCACGCCATCTGGCCACCGGTGCAGGGTCGCTTCAAGGACTACATCAACTCGCCGAAATTCAACCTCTACCAGTCGCTGCACACCACGGTCATCGGACTCGACGGCAAGCCGATCGAGGTGCAGGTGCGCACCCACGAGATGCACCGCCGGGCCGAGTACGGGATCGCCGCCCACTGGGGGTACAAGGAGAACCCGAGCCGGCCCGAGCGTGGTACGGCCCCGAGCGGCAGGTCGGGCAAGGACCCCGGTGGTGGGCCGGCCGTCGGTACCAGGCGTCGCCTGGAGAAGGGTGCCAACGGCTCCGGGTCCAGGTCCGATGTGGGCAAGAAGGGCTCCACCATCACACCGGCCCAGCGTGCGGAGCTGGTCGAACGGGACCGGCGGGCGGAGCGGTTGGCCCTTGCCAAGGAGACCTCCTCGACCACTGCGGAGATCGAATGGATGCAGCGGATCGTCGACTTCCAGAACGAGACCACCGATCCGATCGAGTTCCTCGAGGCCCTCAAGCTCGACCTCGAGGAGGACGAGGTATACGTCTTCACTCCGAAGGGCAAGGTCATCGCCCTGACCGCCAATGCCACACCGGTCGACTTCGCCTACACGATCCACACCGAGGTGGGCCACCGGTGCATCGGCGCCAAGGTGAATGGGCGCCTGGTCCCCCTTGACACCAAGCTCAACTCGGCCGATACCGTCGAGATCTTCACCTCCAAGGCGCCGACCGCGGGACCGTCCCGCGACTGGCTGAGCATGGTCGCGTCGTCGCGGGCCCGGACGAAGATCCGGCAGTGGTTCTCGCGGGAGCGGCGCGAGGATGCCATCGAGCTCGGGCGCGAAGAGCTGATCAAGGAGCTCCGCCGCGAGGGGCTGCCGGTACAGAAGCTGGCCTCCGAGCATGCCCTGGCCGAACTGGCCACCACCATGAACTATGCCGATCTCGATAGCCTGCACGCCGCCATCGGGGACAATCGGATCTCGGCACGGGCAGTGGCCCAGCGCATCCTCCGCGACCTGCGGGGCGGGGTCTACGAGGAGCAGCTTCCGGTCACCGCCCGCCAACAGCCCACGGCGGCGCGTCCTGGACGCGGCTCGGCGGTCGGGGTGTACGTCGAGGGTCTCGACGACCTGATGGTGCGGCTGTCCCGATGCTGCACGCCGGTCCCCGGCGACGAGATCGTGGGCTTCGTGACCCGGGGCCGTGGGGTATCGGTGCACCGGGCCGACTGCGCCAACGCAGCCTCGCTCGCCAGCCGGTCCCGCGAGCGCTTGATCGAGGTCGAGTGGGACCATCGCTCGTCAGGAGTCTTCGTGGCCACCATCGAGGTCGTGGCGATCGACCGGTCGCGCCTGCTCGCCGATGTGACCAAGGTGGTCTCGGAGCACCATCTCAACATCGTGAGCGCCAATACCCAGACCGACTCCGATCGGATCAGCCGGATGCGGTTCGACGTGGAATTGGCGGATCCTGCCCACCTCGATTCGGTGCTCAACCTGATCCGGCATCTCGACGCGGTCTACGACGTCTACCGAATCCTCCCCGGCAAGAAGGACTGAGCTCAGGTGTCCGACAAAACGATGGCGGCGCGCGCCCCGAGTGGCACCCATGACGTGCTGTGGCCGGAATCGACCCGGTGGGAGTCCCTGCTGGCTCTTTTCGCCGCACACGTCGAGCGTGCCGGTTACGGCCTGGCCCACACCCCGATCTTCGAGGACGTCAAGGTGTTCCGGCGCGGCATCGGCGAGGGCAGTGACGTGGTGGGCAAGGAGATGTACGAGTTCGAGGACCGTGGCGGCCGCACCCTTGCCCTCCGACCCGAGGGAACAGCCCCGATGGTCCGGGCCTTCGTACAGCGCCGGCCGCCGCTGCCGTGGAAGGCGTGGTACGCGACGCCGGCCTTCCGCTACGAGCGCCCTCAGGCCGGTCGCTACCGCCAGCACCACCAACTGGGCCTCGAGGCCCTCGGGCCGAGCGACCCGGACCTCGACGTCGAGGTGATCTCCATTGCCGACGGCATCTTCCGGTCGCTCGGCCTGACCGCGTTCGGCCTGCGGATCAACTCGATGGGCGACGACGTCTGCCGACCGGGCTACCTCGACCTCCTGCGGGCCCATCTGGAGGAGCGGAGCGATCAGCTGTGCGCCGAGCACCGCGGGCGCCTGGAGGCCAATCCCCTCCGGGCCCTGGACTGCAAGCGCGACGAGTGCCGGGCCGCCACGGCGGACGCCCCGGGCCTGGCCGACCACCTGTGCGAACCGTGCCGTGCCCACTTCGACAGGGTCCGCCAAGGCCTCGACGCGATGGGCGTGCCCTACCAACTGGACCACCGACTGGTCCGGGGGTTCGACTACTACACCCGAACCACCTTCGAGTTCGCATCCGCCGCGCTGGTCTCCGCCCAGAACGGCATCGGCGGGGGAGGCCGTTACGACCGGCTGGTGGAGATGCTCGGAGGCCCGCCCACCCCGGGCATCGGCATCGGCATCGGCATCGAGCGGCTCCTGCTGGCCTGCGACGCCGAAGGGGTGTTCCCTGTGGACCCGGTCCCCCTCGACGCCTTCGTGGTGGATGTCGTCGGTGGTGAGGCGGCCCGGGACATCACCGCCGCGCTCCATCGGGCTGGCCTGCGGGCCGACCGGGCCTATGACAACCGATCGATGAAGGCCCAGCTGAAGGCAGCGGACCGGTCCGGTGCGCTGATGGTGCTGATCGTGGGACCCGATGAGGTCGCAGCAGGTACGGTGTCCCTCCGGTCCCTGCGGGGCGCCGGTGACCAGCGCAGCGTGCCGATCGACGGTGTGGCGGACGCGGTGCGTGCCTCCCTCGGCGGCACCACCCTCGACCCGCCCGACCCCTCGGGAAACGTGGTCGCGCCTCACCCCCGAAAGGACCACCCGTGACCGTTCCCCCTTCATCCATGGGCGCCACGTCCATGCGCACCCACCTGTGCGGAGCGTTGCGCTCCGGCGACATCGGGGCAGCGGTCACCGTGTGCGGTTGGGTGGCCAAGCGCCGCGAGCACGGGGAGCACCTGGCCTTCATCGACCTGCGGGACCACACCGGCATCGTCCAGTGCGTGATCCCCGGAACGGTCGACGTCCGCAGCGAGTACGTGATCGCGGTGCACGGGGTGGTCCGGGCCCGTCCGGACGGAACGGTCAATCCGGATCTTCCGACCGGCGAGGTGGAGATCGGCGACTGCACCGTCACCCTCCTCAACAGCGCCGAACCGCCGCCGTTTGCCGTCGACGATCGGGTGGAGGTCGATGAGGTCATCCGCCTCAGGCACCGGTATGTCGATCTCCGGCGACCCCGGATGCAGGCCAATCTGCGCATTCGGGCCAAGGTCAACCATGCCCTGCGGACGGCGATGGACCGGCAGGGGTTCGTCGAGGTGGAGACGCCCCTGCTCTGGGCACCGACTCCCGAAGGGGCACGGGAGTTCACCGTGCCCAGCCGGCTCCACCCGGGGTCCTGCTATGTGTTGCCCCAGAGCCCCCAGCTGGCAAAGCAGTTGCTGATGGTGGCCGGTGTCGATCGCTACTACCAGATCGCCAGGTGCCTTCGCGACGAGGATCTCCGCGCCGACCGGCAGTTCGAGTTCTCGCAACTGGATGTCGAAGCTTCCTTCGTCTCCCAGGAGGACGTCTTCGAGTTCGTGTCCGAGGCCGTGCTCGATGCCGCCGAAGCGGTCACCGGCGACCGCCCGGGTGCCGTCCCGCGGATGATCTGGGCCGAGGCGATCGACCGGTACGGAACGGACAAGCCCGACATCCGGTTCGGCATGGAGCTCATCGACCTGTCCACCGTCTTCGAGGGCACCGCGGTGAAGGCCTTCGGAGCGCCGTGCGTGAAGGCGATCGTGCTCGAGGGAGGAGCCACGCTGACCCGTTCGAAGCTGGACGGTCTGACCGACCGCGCGAAGGGACTCGGCGCCAAGGGACTGGCCTGGTTCCGGGTGACTGAACCAGAGGCGGCGGACGGGGCGGGTGCGACCGGGTCTGGCCTGGCCCTCGACTCCCCGCTCGACCGGTTCCTGTCCGACCCCGAGCGGTCCGGACTGCTCGCGGCCACCGGCGCGGGCGCGGGCGACCTGATCCTGGTGGTGGCCGACGAGTACCGCACGGCCTGCACGGTGCTCGGTCAGCTTCGTGTCGACGTGGGAGGACGCCCGGTCGGCGAAGGCCCCTACTGCTATCTGTGGGTGGTGGACTTCCCCATGTTCGACGGCGTCGACGAGGCGGGCCATCCCATCGCCGCCCACCACCCGTTCACCATGCCCCATCCCGACGACCTCGATCGCTTGGAGTCCGAACCGGCGGCGGTCCGATCGCAGGCCTACGACCTCGTCCTGAACGGATGGGAACTCGGATCGGGCAGTGTGCGAATACATCGGGCCGACATCCAGAGCCGGGTCTTCGCCGTGTTGGGCGTCGGGGAGGAGGAGGCGATGTCTCGGTTCGGGTTCCTCCTCGGTGCCTTCCGCTTCGGGGCACCGCCCCATGCAGGGTTCGCGGTGGGCATCGACCGGCTCACGGCCATCTTCGCCGGCGAGGGCAGCATCCGCGAGGTGATCGCCTTCCCCAAGACGCAGTCGGGCTCGGACCCGATGACCGGGGCCCCCAAGCCGCTGGCGACCGGGCTCCTCGGCGAGCTCGGCCTGCAGCTGATCCCCCCACGGGACTGAGCGGAGCCCCGTGGCCGGCGACGACCTCTTCTCGGGAGCGGCTCGAGAGCGCTTGTCCACCCGGGCCCCGCTGGCGGCGCGGCTTCGCCCCCACACGCTCGACGAGATCATCGGACAGCACCACCTGGTGGGCCCGGGGGCCCCCTTGCGTGCCCTGATCGAATCCGACCGGCTCACCTCGGCCATCCTGTGGGGACCCCCCGGAACCGGCAAGACGACCCTGGCCACGGTGGTGGCCGCAGCCACAGCCAAACGGTTCGTGCCGATGTCAGCGGTCACCGCCGGGGTGAAGGACGTCCGGGAGGTGGTCGAAGGCGCCCGCCGCCTGCTCGGGGAGCAGGGCCGGGGGACGATCCTCTTCCTCGACGAGGTGCACCGTTTCAACCGGTCCCAGCAGGACGCCCTGCTCCCGTCGGTGGAAGAAGGACTGTTGGTCCTCATCGGTGCCACTACCGAGAACCCGTTCTTCGAGGTCAACGCCCCCCTGCTGTCCCGATCGACGCTGTGGCGGCTGGAGCCCCTTTCCGCCGAGGAGCTGAAGGAGGTGGTCGACCGCGGCCTGGCGGCCGAGGAAGCCGTTGCGGAGCCCGAGGCCGTCAGCGCCCTGGTCGGACTGGCCGACGGCGACGCCCGCGCGGCACTGACCACCTTGGAGGTAGCGCTTGCCCTCGCCGGCCCGCGGCAGGTGACCCTCGAAGACGTCGAGCGCGCCCGGCACACGCGCCTGCAGCACTACGGCGACGAGGACCACTACGACCAGGTCAGCGCATTCATCAAGTCGGTCCGCGGCTCCGACCCCGATGCCGGCCTCTACTGGCTCGCCCGGATGCTCGAAGCAGGCGAGGACGCTCGGTTCATCGCCCGCCGGCTGGTCATTCTGGCCAGCGAGGACGTCGGGGAGGCCGACCCCTTGGCCCTGGTGGTGGCCGACGCCGCGGCACGTGCCGTCGAGTTCGTCGGCCTGCCGGAGGCCCAGCTCAACCTGGCCCAGGCCGTGGTCCACCTGGCTTGTGCTCCCAAGTCGAACCGGGTCACTGTGGCCCTGAGCCTGGCCCAGCGCGACGTGCGCGAGGGGCCGCGGGGCGACGTGCCCGCCCACCTTCGGGACGCGCACTACCGGAGTGCGGCGTCCATCGGCCATGGCGAGGGGTACGTCTACCCGCACGACCAGCTCGATGGCTGGGCGGACCAGCAGTATCGACCCGCCGAGCTGGCCGGCAATCGCTACTACGAGCCCAGCGATCGGGGGCACGAGGCGGTGGTGGCCGAGCGCCTTCGTCGCTTGCGCGAGGGCGTTCCTCGGGACGGCGACACAGGTGGGGGGCCCGAGGACGCTGCCGGATCCGGCGCCGATACGGCTTCGACACGGTGATGGGGGAGACTGGGAAGATGTTGAGCTCCCGAGCAGGCACCGGCGACCCCGTTGCCGCAGACCTCGGCCGCTCCCGGCGACCGACCGGCCGGCCGGCATCGAGGGCCATCACGGTCCTGGTCTCCGTAGTGCTGGTGGGTGCGGCGACGAACGGGCTGGTTGGTGGCGGTGGTGTCGCGGTGGCCGGAACGGTTGCGGCTTCGGGTCGGGCAGTCACACCAACAGGGGGGTTGCGACTGCCCGGCACGGTGCAGGGGCTCACCTCCGGCGCGCAGGTGATCGGACCGGCGGATGCCACCACCGAGGTCAGCGGTGACGTCTCCTTGAAGCCACCCGATCCGGGTGCGGTGGACGCGTTCGTGGCGGCGGTGTCCACGCCGGGCTCTGCGTTCTACGGCCACTACCTGGCAGCCGGACAGTTCGGGGCCAGGTTCGGGCCGACGGCGGCCGCCGTCACCGCGACACGGCAGTGGTTGGCCTCGACGGGCCTCCGGGTGGGCGCCACTTCGTCCGACGGGTTGTTGATTCCGGTGTCGGGGAACGTCGCGCAGATGGAAGCAGCCTTCGCCGTGCCCTTGGTGAATGCCAGGCTGCCCGGCGGTCGGGTGGCCCGGGTGGGAACCGCCGAGCCCCGGGTGCCGGCCGCCTTGGTCCACGACATCGGCGGGGTGATCGGTCTCTCGACGGTGGCCAAGGCGCATCCACAGTTGCAGATGAGTCCGGTGCCGGCCACAGGCGCTCCCGCTGCAGGCGGTGTCGAGACGCATGCTGGTGCGGTCGCCCACATCGGGCCCACCGCGTGTGCCGCGGCCTCGGGTGCGGCCTCGACCTACGGCAGCTGGACCGCGGACCAGCTGGCCTCGGCCTACGGGTTCGACACGTTGTACGGCCAGAACCGGGTCGGCGCCGGGCAGACCGTCGGGATCTACGAGCTGGAGCCCTTCACCGCGAGCGACGTCCAGACCTACGAGTCCTGCTACGGGGTGAACGTTCCGGTCGCGACGGTGGCCGTCGACGGTGGCCCGGTGGGTGGACAGCAGGGCGAAGCGGCCCTGGACATCGAAGCGGTGGCCGGCCTGGCGCCCTCGTCGTCGATCGTCGTCTACTCCGGCCCGAACAACGGTGGGACCGGGCCGATCGACACCTACGCCAGAATGGTCGGGGACGACTCCGCAAAAGTGCTCACCTCCAGTTGGGGCCTGTGCGAGCCGGGCATGGACGCGCCGACACAGCAGGCGGAGACCACGCTGTTCGCCCAGGCGGCTGCGCAGGGCCAGACCGTTCTGGCGGCGTCAGGTGATGCCGGCTCGACCGACTGTTACGGCCAGCAGGTCTGGAACCCCGCACAGCCCTATACCGTCGACGACCCGGCGGACCAGCCTGGCGTGACCGGTGTCGGCGGTACGTCGCTCACCGGCATATCGTCGTCCCCTCCGACCGAAACCGTCTGGAATGGCGGTGTGGGTCGCGGTGCCGGTGGCGGCGGTGTTTCGGCCGACTTCGCCGCACCGAGTTGGCAGCCCGCCGCTCCGGGAAGAGAGGTGCCGGACATCTCGGCCTCGTCGGATCCCCAGCACGGTGACATCATCTACTTCGCCGGGGGTTGGGTGCCCATCGGTGGGACCAGCACCGCGGCACCGTTGTGGGCGGCACTCACCACGGTGATCAATCAGGGATGTGCGGTGCCGGTCGGATTCCTCAACCCAAAGCTCTACGCAGCAGGTGCGGGCGGCTCCCCGCCGTTCAACGACATCACCACCGGCAACAACGATTTGCGCCATCCAGGCGCCCCGTCCCCCGTCTACCCGGCGACCGCCCACTACGACCTTGCCTCGGGGTGGGGTACCCCACGGGGCGCCGCCCTGCTGTCCACGCTGTCGGGTTCGAGCTCGGGATCCGGCTGCCCGGCGGTCACCGGTCTCAGCTCGAGTTCCGGCCCGGCCGTCGGTGGTCGGACCGTGGTGATCAGCGGCAGCGGATTTGGTTCGTCGACGCCTACGGTGCACTTCGGAGGTGCGCCGGCGGCGGTCATCGGCCACACCGCCACTACGGTCAGCGCGATCACCCCTGATGTTGGCTCCGCTCAGCGTGTCGCGGTCACCGTCACCACGATGGGTTCTGCCGCGGGGACCAGTGCCAGCGTCCCGGCAGCCCAGTACACGTTCGTCTCCCCCCAGATCAGTGGGGTATCGCCCGGCAAGGGTCCCACCGGCGGTGGCGGAACGGTCACCGTGTACGGATCGGACTTCTCCGGTGCCACCTCGGTGAGGTTCGGATCCACCGCAGCGTCGTTCACTGTGACGTCGGACACCTCGTTGGTGGCCACGGTGCCACCGGGTCCGTCCGGCGGTGCGACGGTAGATGTCGTCGTCCAGGGCCCCGACGGGACCAGCCCGCTGGTGGCAGCGGACCGCTACACGTATGCGCTGCCCGGCTACTGGCTGGTCGCCTCCGACGGCGGCATCTTCTCGTTCGGCAATGCCGGGTTCCACGGGTCGACCGGTGCACTGGCGCTGAACAGCCCGGTGGTGGGCATGGCCTCTACCCCCGATGACGGCGGCTACTGGCTGGTCGCCGCAGACGGCGGCATCTTCTCGTTCGGCAATGCCGGGTTCCACGGGTCGACCGGTGGGCTCACCCTCAACAAACCGGTGGTTGGCATGGCCTCGACACCGACCGGCCAGGGCTACTGGCTGGTCGCCTCCGACGGCGGCATCTTCTCCTTCGGCGACGCCAACTTCTACGGTTCGACCGGCGCACTCACCCTCAACAGGCCCATCGTCGGCATGGCCGCATCGCCGACCGGGCACGGCTACTGGCTGGTCGCCTCCGACGGCGGCATCTTCTCCTTCGGCGACGCCAACTTCTACGGTTCGACCGGCGCACTCACCCTCAACAGGCCGGTGACGGGCATGGCTGCATCGGCGACCGGCCACGGCTACTGGCTGGTCGCCTCCGACGGCGGCATCTTCGCCTTCGGCGACGCCGCGTTCCACGGGTCGACCGGTGGGCTCACCCTCAACAAGCCGGTGGTGGGAATGGCGTCCTCGTTGAGCGGGCTCGGCTACTGGCTGGTCGCCTCTGACGGTGGCATCTTCTCCTTCGGCGACGCGGGGTTCTACGGGTCGACCGGTGCACTGACCCTAAACAGGCCGATTGTCGGCATGGCGGCCTGACCGGCCGGGCCGGCTCGAGAGGTCGGTGTGGCCGGCAGTGTCCCGAGCGGACGGCGAACCGTTCGCGACCTGATGTGAGGTGTGAGGATCCCCGGGCAGGCGGTCCCCACCTGTGTAGGGTGCCAGAGGACCATTCCCCTGCCAGCGGAAACGTGGGCTGACCTGGGGTTCCAGTGTTCAAGGATTGGTGACGTTTCGCACAGCTTTTCGACCTCCCGCGGACAGTTGCGGACAGGCCATTTCTCGCCAGTCCCAGTTCTTGACGCCAGGCACGACATCCGATATTCCACCTGCAACATGAACTGCACCGAGCGGATTGGGAAGCTGATCACCAAGGGCGACGCGGAGTGGGTCAGCCGTTCACGAGGATCCATCCCCTCGACCTCGAAGAACGCCTCAGCAACGGGGTCGGTGGCCATGCCCAGAACTCTTGCCGATCCACCGGCGAATCGCGAGTCAGAGGCCTACTCCGTCAATTGTGGGTTCTGACCCACGCTCCTAGAAGGAACCACGGCTGTTAACCTTCGCGACGTTGCTTGCAGAGATGAGTAAATGCGGGCATCGAAGTCAGGCGAGGTAGGGATACGTGTTCTGCACGGAGTGTGGCAGGCAGTTGCTCAATGGAGTTTGTCCAGACCACGATCGGTCCGCTGAGATCGTTCAACATTCTTCTGCGATCGACCAATTGAATGACGATGCGGTGCAGGCACCACGGGTGGTTGAGGACCGCCCCATTACGAAAGATCGCACGTCGATCTTCGTTGTTACGAGCGCGATCGTTGGAGCAATCGTGGTGGCACTGTTGGTCGCCCTCGTCCTTCAAACGCGTTCGCAACGCGCGCAGCTGAATCAAGTGAGGATGCAGGACTCGCAATCCATTCACCAGCTTGCTGGCCAATTGCACAATGAGACAGAGGCGGTGAATGGCCTGGCGAATCGCCTCGGTATTCTCAACGCGAAGGTCAACGCGACCCCCGATCCGGCAGTGATCGCAAAGACGGTCGGCGCTTCAGTGTTTACCATCACGACCACAGACCAAGATCAAGGTACAGCTTGGGTCATTCAATCTGCAGGCGGGACTTCAGAACTCATAACGAATTTTCACGTCGTAGCAACCGAATGGGACAACGGCGGCAGGAATGTCATGCTCAGTCAAGGGAGCGCGACATATCCGGCGACCATAAGTACGGTGGCTCAAGGGGCAGATCTTGCTCAGATCACAACGAGCCAGTCATTCCCCACTTTGACAATCTCCTCCTCGCAGCCTTCTGTTGGCGACTCGGTCGTCGTCATCGGTGCACCTTTTGATCTCGGCGGAAGCGTTTCCACAGGCATCGTCTCAGCATTGCGAACCATTGACGGGTGTGACCTCGTGTGTGGCGGTGGGCTTCTCGTACATCGGCGGCACCAGCAACTACGTGACCGAGTCAGAGGCGTGGAACGGGACCGGCTGGGCCTTGCAATCTCCGGCCAATCCGGCCGTCACCTTCCCCGGTAACAACTTTGCCGAGTTGCACGGCGTCTCCTGTGTCGGTGGCGAGTCGTGCTTCGCGGTGGGAGACGCGTACCCGGGTGCCAGTGGCGTCGACCAGACCCTCATCGAGTCGGCGCCGA
>JADGOE010000016.1 GCA_017883135.1 Acidimicrobiales bacterium | reverse complement strand
CAGGTTGATCGAACCCAGCTTGAGCTTCTCTTTGACCTCGGCCCGCTCACGGCGGACCTTGGCTGCCTTGGCCAGGGCGGCCTGGCGCTGTTCGGGCGTGAGTGCGGGCGGTTGCGGCATGGTCGAGACGATAGCGCCTCCGCGGACCCTGGTCATGTTGATCGTCCGCGCAGGGGTCCGAGCCCCGGATCTCTCCCTTGCCCGGCTGCGGCGTGGGTGACCCCCGCCGCAGCAGTTCGACGCCTTCCGGGTGGCCTGCCGGGGCCTTGGCCGCGGTCGATCCCGATGCCGGGACGGGCAGGGGGACGCTGCCGACGCGGACGTGCCGGTGGGAGCATCCGGACGGGGGTCCCCCCGGCGCGTGGCACGATGGTGCAGGACCAGGCGAGGGGCACGGGCGTGCTCCCCCGAGCGAGAGGAGCCGGCAGTGGGCGACCGAGACGAACCCCGGGACGGCGGGGACGGGACCATCCAGCCTCGCGACGACGGTCAGCTCCACTTCACACCGGAGACGGCCGCCAGCACCTTTCCGGTCACCGCCCCCAACGAGGCCACCCCGCTCGAAGATGACGAGCCCGAGGGCGTCGTCCCCCCCAGCCCCTTGTGGGCGATGAAGGACCGCCGGCACGAGCAGTGGTTCCATCTCTTCGGACACCCCGATCGCGTCCGGGCCTGCATCGGTTCCGGCGACGCCGCCGTCTATGCGATCGACGACGGCAGCCACCACTGCCTGATCGGGCGCCGGGTCGGTGCCACCCTCGACGGCTGCGTGTACTGCCTGGTGGGTCGGGTGACCAAGGAGACCTACCAATCCCTGTCGTCGGGTGCCATCGACGCGAGACAGGCATTTCTGGCCGCATCCGAGTCCGGCCTCAGCGGCACCGTCGAACGGGACGGGGTGTCCAACGTCTTCGACGTCGACTACTACCAGCAGCCCGATGAGATCCCTGCCCGGTACCTGCCTCCCTCCGGGTTCATCGAGTTCGCCGAAGACCTTCCCACCGCCGACCGCTGAGGACACCACCTCACCGGCGCCCCGACGGCGCCGACCTCCTGTCCGCCTCAGGCCAGTGCCTCGGCCAACTCGTCCCGGGCCTGCCGGGCCGCCGACGCCAAGGTGCGGACCTCCGGACCCGCCACCAGCAGCGATCGGGAGACGCTGGCCAGGACCGTTCCCGGTGGGCACCCGCGCACGAGTACCGCCACGTCTGCGGCGGAGGCCCCCTGGGCTCCGACCCCTGGCGCCAGGATGGTCCCGCCCAGGCGGGAAAGGGGGAACTGCGACGGCTGCAGGGTGGCGCCGACCACCGCTCCGACCGTTCCCGGTGGGACCTGGCTGCTGTGGTTGAGCTCGGAGATCTCCCCGAGGAGCAGGTCCTCCACCGAGGGCCCGTGCCCCGAACGGGTCAGCGCCTCTTGTACCGTGCGACCCTCGGGATTGGAGGTGCGCACCACCACGATCACCCCCCGGCCCCCGGCCCCCGCCAGGTCGATCATCGGTTGCAGGGCCCCCAGGCCGAGGTAGGGCACCGCGGTCACCGCATCGGCACAGAGCGGACTGCCCGGGTCCAGCCAGGCGGCGGCATAGGCATCGCTTGTGCTCCCGATATCAGCCCGTTTGGCATCGGCGATGACCAGCAGACCGGCCGTCCGAGCCTCTGCCAGCAACCACTCCAACGCTGCCATGCCGGCCGATCCGCAGCGTTCGAAGAATGCGACCTGGGGTTTGACCACCGGGACCACACCGGCGAAGGCCTCGACGCAACGGATCCCGAACTGGCGCAGTCCTCGGGCGTCATCGGACAGGCCCCACTGCCCGAGGAGCGCCCGCGACGGATCGATGCCCGCGCACAGCGGCCCGGAGCCGGCCACGGCGGCGGCCACCCGAGAGGCGAACCCGCCGGCCCGCTCGACCTCACCCACGGCCGGCACCTCGCAGCTGGCTCACCGATCGGATCCCCCGTCGGGCGCACCAGGTCTCGAGCTCGCGGAGGATCGTGAGCGGGGCCCTCGGATCACGGAAGCTCGCGGTGCCCACCTGGATCGCGTCGGCCCCCGCCATCAGCATCTCCACCGCGTCCTGCCCGGTCATCACGCCACCCACCCCGATGATCGCCGCCTCCGGATGGGCCGTCCGCACGTCGTAGACGGCACGCACGGCCACCGGATGGACGGCCGGGCCCGACAGACCTCCCCCGGCCGCACCGGACCCCAGCACCGGGCGCCTCGCCTCGACATCGATGGCCATCGCGAGAACCGTGTTGATCAGGGTCACCCCTTCGGCACCAGCTGCCAGGGCGGCGCCGGCCACCTCGGCGACATCGGCCACCGTCGGGCTCAGCTTGGCCCACCGGGGCAGTCCGGGACAGTGCTCGCCGACTGCGGCCACCACCTCTGCGGTGGCCGTGGCCGAGTGCGCGAACATCCTGCGGCGGTCCTCGACGTTCGGGCAGCTCACGTTGATCTCGACCGCCGTCAGGCCCGGAACCCCGGCCAGCATGGCGCCGGAGCGGGCGTAGTCGTCGACCCGATGCCCCCAGATACTGACGACGACCCGCGCGCCCACTGCGGTCAGCCTCGGCAGGTCGGCGTCGATCCAAGCTGCGAGGCCGGGGCCCTGGAGCCCCACGCTGTTGAGCATCCCTGCGGGGGTCTGGTGGACCCGGGGCGCCGCGTTGCCCGGGCACGGGTCGACCGACAGGGACTTGACCACCACACCGCCCAGCTCCGAGAGGGGGAAGTAGGCCTGCAGCTCATCGGCATGGCCGGCGGTGCCCGACGCGGTCATCACCGGGTTGGCCAGCTCCAACGAACCGACCCGGACCGACAGGTCGACCTCACTGCCGGTTGCGGCATGCCAGGCGCGACGTACCCGCTCGCCGCCTCGTACTCCACGCTGCGCCGACCTCACCGGGTCACCGCTGGTGGTACTCCTGCAGTGAACGCACCGACAGCGGATGGCTGGTCCAGTCGGCGATGCCCGCCGCGGCGGCACGGGCGGCGGCCACCGTGGTCAGGCAGGGGACCAGATGGGCCAGTGCCGCTGCCCGGATGTGCAGGCCGTCGGCCCGAGGCCCGCGGCCCCGAGGAGTGTTGACGACCAACTGCACCTTGCCGCCGGCGATGAGATCGACGGCATCGACGACGCCGGCATGCGAGTCCCCCACTTTGGCCACCACGGTGGAGACCGCGATGCCCTCGCGCTCCAGCATTGCTGCGGTTCCCGACGTGGCGACCAGCTCGAACCCCAGGGCTGCGAACTGACGGGCCGTCTCCAGGCCGCCTGCCTTGTCACGGTCGGCCAGCGTGAAGAAGACGGTCCCCTCCACCGGCAGCCGATTGCCGGCGGAGATCTGGCTCTTGGCGAACGCCAGACCGAAGGTGGCACCGATGCCCATCACCTCGCCGGTGGAGCGCATCTCGGGACCGAGGAGGGTGTCCACGCCCGGAAAGCGGTTGAACGGCATCACTGCCTCCTTGACCGAGACGTGCCCGCCGACCGGTTCGCGCAGGAGGCCCTCCTCGCGGAGCTCGGCCAGTGTCGCACCGACCATCACCCGCGCCGCCACCATGGCCACCGGCACCCCGGTCGCCTTGGCCACGAAGGGGACGGTCCGAGAGGCTCGCGGGTTGGCCTCGAGCACGTAGGCCCGGTCGTCCTTGACCGCGAACTGCACGTTGCACAGGCCGCGCACCTGCAGGGCCTCCGCGATGGTCCGGACGTAGCGCTCCAGCTCGGAGACGACCGACGGTGCCAGGGTCTGCGGTGGAAGGGCGCAGGCCGAGTCGCCGGAGTGGACACCGGCCTCCTCGACGTGCTCCATCACGCCGCAGATGACCACTTCGCCGGTGGAGTCTCGGATAGCGTCCACATCCACTTCGACCGCGTCCTCCAAGAAGCGGTCGACCAGCACCGGCCGGTCCGCCGTCACCCCGCCCTCGCGTCCCAGCGAGCCACCGACTCCCGACATGGCCTCCACCGCCTCGACCAACCGCTCGTCGTCGTACACGATCTCCATCGCCCGTCCGCCCAGCACGTAGGACGGGCGCACCAGCACCGGGTAGCCGATGGAGGCCGCCACCTCGACGGCCTGGGCCGGGTTGGAGGCGGTGCCTCCGGGCGGTTGGGGGATGCCCAGGCGGCCGCACAGGTCGTTCCAACGCTCGCGGTCCTCGGCCAGGTCGATCGAGGCCGGCGAGGTGCCGAGCACCAGCTCCTCGGGCAGGCCGGCTGCCAGCTTGAGTGGGGTCTGCCCGCCCAGGCTCACGATGACACCGACCAGGCGGCCCTCCCCCTCGGAGGCGGCCTGCTCCGCCTCGATGACGTTGGTCAGGTCCTCGGGGGTGAGCGGTTCGAAGTAGAGGCGGTCGGAGGTGTCATAGTCGGTGGATACCGTCTCGGGGTTGCAGTTGACCATCACCGTCTCGTAGCCCGCTTCCTGCAGCGCGAGGGAGGCGTGCACACAGCAGTAGTCGAACTCGATCCCCTGGCCGATCCTGTTGGGCCCCGAACCGAGGATGATCACCCTCGGGCGGCTCGAGCGCTGCACCTCGTCCTCGTCCTCGGTGGTCGAGTAGTGGTACGGCGTGTGCGCCTCGAACTCGGCGCCGCAGGTGTCCACCGCCTTGAAGGTGACGCCGGCCCCAGCCCTGGTACGGACCGCCCTGACCTCCTCGGGCGTGACCGGGTCACCGAACACGTGGGCGAGCTGCGGATCGGAGAAGCCGAGGCGCTTGAGCCGCCGCCACGCCCTCCGATCGAGATCGTCCACCGTCACCCCCAGGGTCACCTGAAGGTCGAGGGCCATCCGTGCATCGGTGACCTTGGCCATCTCCGCGAGGAACCAGGGGTCGATGCCGGTGACCGCTGCCAACCGGTCGACGAAAATGCCCCTGCGGAGCAGCGTCTCCAGTTGGAACAGTCGCTCGGGCGTCGCGATTGTCACACCGGCCACGAGCTCCTCGGTGGACACCGAGTCGAGCGCGGCCTCCGCCGGGTCTGCATTGAGCCCGTCCCGTCCCTGCTCGAGCGAGCGGATCGCCTTCTGCAACGACTCGGGGAAAGTCCGGCCGATGCCCATCACCTCGCCCACCGACTGCATCCGGGTGCCCAGCACATCGGTCGCCCCGGGCAGCTTCTCGAAGGCCCATCGTGGGATTTTGGTCACCACGTAGTCGATGGTGGGCTCGAAAGATGCCGGGGTGGCCCCCGTGATGTCGTTGGTGATCTCGTCCAGCCGGTACCCCACCGCGAGGCGCGCCGCGATCTTGGCGATGGGAAAGCCGGTGGCCTTGGAGGCCAAGGCGGAGGACCGGGACACCCGAGGGTTCATCTCGATGATCGTCTGGTGGCCGTCGACTGGGTCCACGGCGAACTGCACGTTGGACCCGCCCGTCTCGACACCTACCCGTCTGATGCAAGCAAAGGAGGCGTCGCGCATGGCCTGGAACTCGACGTCGGTCAGCGTCTGGGCCGGGGCCACCGTGATGGAGTCGCCGGTGTGCACACCCATCGGGTCGAAGTTCTCGATCGAGCAGATGACCACGCAGTTGTCGGCATTGTCCCGCATCACCTCCAACTCGAACTCCTTCTGCCCGGCGATCGACTGTTCGATCAGCACCTCGCTGATCGGCGAGGCGTCGAGTCCCTCGGCGGCCAGGTGCACCAGATGGTCGGTGTCGAGTGCGATGCCGGTGCCTGCACCGCCCAAGATGTAGCTCGGGCGCACCATGACCGGGAACCCGATCGACTCGCCGATGGACAGGGCCTCGTCGAGGGTGTGGGCAAACCCAGAGGCGGGCACCGACAGCCCGATCTCCACCATGGCCGCCTTGAACTTCTCGCGGTCCTCGGCCGTCGAGATGGCCTCCGGGTTGGCCCCGATCACCTCGACCCCGTAGGCGTCGAGGACGCCCTGCTCGAAGAGTGACATGGTCAGGTTGAGGGCGGTCTGGCCGCCCAGAGTAGGGAGCAGTGCGTCGGGGCGCTCCCGTTCGATGATCGCGGCCAGTACGTCGGGGTCGAGCGGCTCCACGTAGGTACGGTCGGCCATGCCCGGATCCGTCATGATGGTGGCCGGGTTCGAGTTGGCCAGCACCACCCGGAAGTTCTCCTCGGCCAGCACCCGGCACGCCTGGGTCCCCGAGTAGTCGAACTCGCAGGCCTGGCCGATGACGATCGGCCCCGACCCGATGACCAGAATCGACTCGATGTCCTCACGGCGGGGCATCAGCCGACCATCCCCCCGTGCACCCCGGCGCCTGATCGAGAACCCGCCCCGGTGGCGTCCATCAGCGCCCGGAACTCCTCGAACAGGTAGCGGGCGTCGTGTGGGCCCGGTCCGGCCTCGGGGTGGTATTGGACGCTGAACATCGGGGCGTCGGTGCTCGCCAGGCCTTCGATCACCCCGTCGTTGAGATTGACATGGGTGACCTCGGTCGAGGTGAGCGAGCCCTCGGCCACCGCATAGTTGTGGTTCTGCGAGGTGATCTCGACCTGGCCACTGGACAGTCGAAGCACGGGGTGGTTGCCGCCGTGGTGCCCGAAGGGGAGCTTGTAGGTGCTCGCACCCAGAGCGGTGGCCAGCAGCTGGTGGCCGAGGCAGATCCCGAATACCGGGACGGCTCCGTCCTCGGCCAACACCCTGATCTGGTCGATGATGGCCGCCAGGCCCGACGGGTCGCCCGGTCCGTTGGACAAGAACACCCCGTCGGGTTCCATGGCGAGTACCTGGTCCGCCGGGGTCGAGGCCGGCACAACGGTCACCGTGGCCAGCTCACCGAGCTGGCGCAGCATGGCCTCCTTGATCCCGAAGTCGTAGGCGACCACCCGATAGGGCCCACTGCCCCTGGTCCTCATCGATGTGGTGGTCACCTCGGCCACCAGGTCCACCCCGGCGATCGGCGGGGCGGCCCGCACCGCCGCAAGCAGCGCAGGTTCTCCGGCGGTGCCGAACGCGCACGGCATGGCCCCTTGGTCGCGCAGGTGACGGGTGAGCCGGCGGGTGTCGACACCGGTGATACCGGGCACGGACCACCGGACGAGGAACGCCTCGAGGCTCTCCTTCGACCGCCAATTGCTGGGCCGGTCGGCAAGGTCCCGCACGATGATCCCGCGGCAGTGCGGGCGGGCCGCCTCGTCGTCGGTGGGATTGACCCCGTAGTTGCCGATGTGGGGGTAGGTGAAAGCGATGACCTGTCCCGCATAGGAAGGGTCGGTGATCACCTCCTGGTAGCCGGACAGCACCGTGTTGAACACAGCTTCACCCGTGGCCACCCCGCCGGCGGGGAGCGCTCCGATCGCCTCACCCTCGAACACGGCACCGTCGGCCAGCACCAGTAGTGCCTCCTCACGGTGGATGAGCCCGAACCTGGCACTCAACGTTGAGCCTCCGCATCGATGACCACCGGTTCGCCCCGGAAGACGGTATGGCGTACCTGCCCGGTGAGCCTCCGACCCGCGTAGGGAGTGTTGCGGCTCCGGCTGGCCAGGGCCGAAGCATCGACCGTCCAGGTGGCCGCCGGGTCGATGACGCAGAGATTGGCCGGTGCCCCCGGCACGATAGGACCGCCCTGCCCGCCGCCGTGGGCAGGGTCGAGACCGGCCAGGGCCGCCGGCTGCCAGGCGAGCAGAGCCAGGACCCGCGCGAGGGGGAGGTCGAGCTCGGTGATGGCCAGGCCCAAGGATGTCTGGAGGCCCAACATTCCCGGCGGAGCCTGATCGAAGGGAAGATCCTTCGACTCGGGGGCGTGCGGGGCGTGGTCGGTGGCGATCGCATCGACGGTCCCGTCGGCCAGGCCGACCTTCACCGCTTCCACGTCGGACGGTGGCCGCAGCGGGGGGCTCACCTTGAATACCGGGTCGAACCCGGAGGTGGCGGCGTCGGTGAGCGAAAAGTGGTGGGGGGCGACCTCGGCGGTCACCGCCAACCCCTCCGCCTTGGCCTGGCGCACCAACTCGATGGAGACGGCGGTCGAGAGGTGGAGGAAGTGGATCCGGGCACCGGTGGCCCTGGCCAAGATGATGTCCCGGGCCACCATCACCTCTTCGGCGACCGCGGGCACGCCCGGAATGCCCAGTCGGCTCGACCAGGCACCTTCGTGCATGGCGCCGTCGCAGGCCAGCGATCCGTCCTCGCAGTGCTGGGCCAAGGTGACGCCCAGTCCCTTGGCGTACTCGAGGGCCCGCCGCATGAGAGCGGCCGACTGCACGCCGGCGCCGTCATCGGTGAAGAGGCGCACACCCAGCGAGGCGAGCTCGGCCATCGGAGCAAGGCGCTCGCCCAGTCGCCCCACGGTGATCGCCCCGGCCACGGCCACCTCTGCGGTGGCCGAGAGCGACAGCTCCTGCACGTTGCGAACGGCCTCTGCCGAGTCCAGGGGTGGGTCCGTGTTCGGCATGGCCACCACCGCGGTGTACCCACCGAGTGTCGCCGCCCTCGTGCCCGAGTCGATTGTCTCGGACTCTTCGCGACCCGGCTCGCGGAGATGGGTGTGCAGGTCGACCAAACCTGGTGCGACGGTGCAGCTCCCGGCATCGAGGACCAGAGCGCCCCGGGGGCACTCGATCCCTTGTTCCACCGACGCCACCACTCCCCCGACGACCAACACGTCGGCGCGACGCTCACCGGTCTGGTCGACGACCGTCCCGCCACGGATCACCAGGGTCGGTGCGGAGGTTGGCGATCCGCCCGGACGCTCAGCCACGGTGCGCACCGTCGACCGGCCCCTGCCCGAGCAGCAGGAACAGCACCGCCATCCGGATGGCCACGCCGTTGCTCACCTGGTCGGTGATACGTGCCGCCGGTAGCTCCGCCACCTCTGAGGCGATCTCCACCCCGCGGACGATCGGGCCCGGGTGGAGGATCACGGCGTCGGGGTGGAGCATTGCTGCCCGGCGGCTGGTGAGGCCGTACCCGGCGGTGTACTCACGAAGTGAGGGGACGAACGTGCCACTCCCCCGCTCCGACTGCAGACGGAGCAGTGAGACCACGTCGGCCTTGGGCAGCACCGCATCGAGGTCGTGGCCGACCGAGGCCACCGGCCAGCCCTCGAGGGAAGGGGGGAGCAAGGTGGCCGGGGCCACCAGGGTGACCTCGGCGCCGAGGGCGGCGTAGGCGCTGATCTGGGAACGGGCCACCCGGCTGTGGCGGATGTCACCGACGACGACCACCTGCAGACCCTCGAACCGGGCGAGCCCCGCGTCTCCGCCGCCGAACGCCTGACGCACCGTGTAGAGATCGAGCAGGGCCTGGGTCGGGTGCTGGTGCCAGCCGTCGCCGGCATTGATCACCGCGCAGTGGTCCACCCACTGGGCCACCCGGGCCGGCACGCCAGCGGAGCTGTGGCGGATGATCACCGAGTCGATGCCGATCGCCTCGATGGTCTCGACCGTGTCGCGCAGTGACTCGCCCTTCTTCAGGGAAGAGGACCCGGCAGCAAAGGAGAGGACGTCGGCCGACATGCGTTTGGCCGCCGTCTCGAACGACATCCGGGTCCGGGTGGAATCCTCGAAGAACAACGTGGCCACGGTTCGTCCACGCAACGCCGGCACTTTCGGGTTGGCGCGGCGTCCCACCTCCACGAAGGAGTCCGCCACGCGGAGCACCTCGGAGACCTCCTCGGCCCCCAGGTCGTCCATGCTGAGCAGGTGGCTGGGGAAAGGACTCACTTGCTGACCAACGCGCCAAGGGAGACGCCGTCGTCGGACACGTCCACCATCTCGTCGCGGCTGGTGGGGAGATTCTTCCCCACGTAGTCGGGTCGGATCGGAAGCTCGCGATGGCCCCGGTCGACCATGACCGCCAGTTCGACCACCTGGGCGCGGCCGTACTCCCCCAGCGCATTCAGCGCGGCCCGGATGGTGCGGCCGGTGAAGAGCACGTCGTCCACCAGCACAACGGTGGTCCCGGTCAGATCGAAGGTGATATCGGTGGCCGCCTCGGGCAGGACCGGCCGGAGCCCGATGTCGTCGCGGTAGAAGGCCACATCCAGCGTGCCTACCGGGATATCGGTTCCCTCGGCCTCGGAGAGGGTGTCGGCAAGACGCCGGGCGATGCCCACACCGCCGGTCTGCAAGCCAATCAGGGCGACCTGCTGGAGGCCTCGATTTCGCTCGGCGATCTCGTGCGCCATCCGGGTGATCGCCCGGCGGACATCCTCCGCCGACATCACCTGGGCCCTGGGGACGAACACAGCGCCCCGCGGACGGGCATGACTGCGTTCGCGTTCGGCCACCTCATCCTCCTGTCCGTACGGGCCTCACGGGACCCGCTTCACGGTCAGACCCCGACTATACCCGGTCGCCCCCGCTGCGGGCACGGGAGCACCGCCCCGCTTCGCCTACTCGACCAGGGCGGCCGGGGGTGCGGACCCCGACGCGTGGCCGGTCGGCCACCGCGCCAGCAACATGGCGGGAACCAGTGCCACTGCGGTCATACCCACCGCCCACCAGAACGTGTTGCCGAAGGCCGTGGCAAGGGGTTGGGCGTCCCGGACCTTCTCCGAGGTCGAAAGCGCCGAGGCACCCGACAAGCCACCGACAAGTCCATGGACCTGCACCCCGATCTGGTGTTCGAGGACGACTGCCATCAACGCCGTACCGATGGACCCGCCCACCCGCTGGACGATGTTGATGGCGGTGGAAGCTCGGGGCACCTGGCCGGGGGCGAGGGTCTGGTACGCCGCGGAGATGGCCGGCATCATCACGAAGCCGAACCCGATCCCGCGGACGAAGAGGGACGTTGCCAGCAGGGCGTAGCCAGTGTGGGCTCCGAGCTGGGTGTAGGCGACCGTGCCGAGAACGGCAACCACCAGGCCCGCGGGGACGATCCGACCGGCCCCGTACCGATCGGTCAGCCTACCGGCCAGCGGCATCACCAGCGCGGCACCGATGCCCTGGGGCGCCATCAACAGGCCGGCGCTGAGGGCGCTCTGCCCGCGCACCACCTGGTAGTAGAGCGGGAGCAGCAGCATCCCTCCGAACAGCGCAGCCCCGAACAGAAAGGTGGTCGCAGAAGAGGCGGCAAAGGCCCGATCGCGGAACAAGAGGACGTCGATGAGCGGTGTGATCCTCGAGCGGAGGGCATGGAGGACGAACCCCGCGATCAGGGCGGCCCCCAGCCCGATCGGGAACCCCACGCCGAGCGCCGAACCCTGCCCGGCCTGGGCCAACCCATAGACCAGGAGACCAAGTCCGGGCGAGAGCAGGCAGAAGCCCACCACGTCCAGCCGATGGATGGCACTGGTGCGCTCGTGGCCGGGCAGGATGCGCGCGGCGAGCAGGATGGCCACGATGCCGATCGGGATGTTCACATAGAAGATCCACCGCCACGACACTGTGTCGACGATCAACCCGCCGAGCACGGGCCCGAGGACCGGTCCGAGCAGCATGGGGACCCCCAACAGGCTCATCACCCGCCCCATCCGCTGCGGTCCTGCCGCCGTCGCCATGATCGACTGGCCGATCGGCATGATCATCCCCCCGCCGAAACCCTGCAGGATCCGGAACACGATCAGGCTCTGGATCGACCACGATGCTCCCGACAGCGCGGACCCCGCCAGAAAGAGGGTCAACGAGATGATCCACATCCGCTTCGCCCCGAAGTGCTCGACCGCCCACCCGGTCAACGGGATGACGGTGGCCAGGGCCAGCAGATACCCCGTACTCACCCACTGGACCTCCGACAGCGGTGCCCGGAAGTCGCGGGCCAAGGTGGCGATGGCCACATTGACGATGGTGGTGTCGAGGATCGACATGATGGTGCCGACCACGACCACCAGGGCGAGCCGCTTCAGATGCGGGTCGAGCCCCGAGAGGCCCGGCCGACCCGGCGCGGGATCCTCTGGTGCGGGCGCCGCTCTCCCACCAGGGGCACTGTCGGACATGTCACTGCTAGGCAACTGACTCCTTCACGGTCCGGGTAACGCGGACGCCCGACCTCGATGGTGACCGGTCAGCCCCGGATCTGCGCGGCCAGGGTGGCCAGCACCCCGTTGACGAACCGGCCCGAGTCATCGGTGGAGTAGGCCGAGGCGAGATCCACCGCCTCGTTGAGCACCACGGCAGTCGGGACGTCAGGGAAGGCCAGCAGCTCGGCAACGGCCAGTCGGAGCACGTTCCGGTCCACCACGGCCATGCGGTCGAGGTCCCACCCAATGGCGGCTCCGTCGACCAGGCCGTCAATCTCAGGGCCGCGTGACTCGACCGTCCGCACCAAGGCGGAGGTGAAGGGGTCGGGCTCCATCATCAGCGCATCGAGGATGGCGTCGGGAGGTTCGCCCTTCAGCTCCGCCTCGTACAGGAGGGTGAGCGCCCGCTCGCGGGCCTGGTGTCGGGGTGCTGGATCCATGGTTACGAAAGTGTCGCGCGGAGCGATGCGTGCCCGGTCGCCCGTCCCCGGTCATCTGCCGGGCGTCAGGCCCTGGTCAGGTACTCCCCCGTCCGGGTGTCCACCTTGATCTTCTCGCCCGGATTGACGAACAGGGGCACCTGGAGGACCAGGCCTGTCTCGAGGGTTGCCGGCTTGCGCGCCCCTGACACCCGGTCCCCTTGGAGCCCGGGCTCGGTGTCGGCCACCGATAGTTCGACGGCGGCGGGAAGGTCGACGCCCACGATCTCCGTGCCGAAGAACTGCAGCACTGCGTCGTCGCCCTCCTTCAGGTAGTTGGCTGCGTCCCCGAGCAGCCCTGTCTCGACCTGGAGCTGCTCGTAGGAGCTGGTGTCCATGAATACGTACTCGGACCCGTCGCGATAGAGGAACTGCATCTCGCGCTTGTCGATGATCGCCTGCTCGAGCTTCTCGTCGGCGCGGTAGGTGCGCTCGATGACGGCTCCGGTCCGCTGGTTCTTCAGCTTGGTGCGGACGAAGGCACCGCCCTTGCCCGGCTTCACATGCTGGAACTCGATGACGTTGAACAGACCCTCGGGAAGGTTGAGGGTCATGCCGTTGCGGAGATCGTTGGTGGAGACGGCCATCAGACAACAACTTCCTTTGGGAACTGGGTGAGTGAACGGCTGCCGTTCTCGGTCACCACCAGGGTGTCCTCGATGCGGACCCCGCCCGTTCCGGGCAGGTACACACCCGGCTCCACGGTGACCACGGTGCCGGGCACGAGGATAGCAGTAGACCCTGGCCCGACCGATGGCCCCTCGTGGATGTCGAGGCCCACTCCGTGACCGGTGCCGTGCTCGAACCGCTCGGCCCATCCTGACGAGGCGATGATCTCGCGGCACACCTGGTCGACCGAGCCGGCCACCGCCCCGGGACGCACCGCTCCCACGCCGGCCCGCTGCGACCTCGCCACCACGTCGAAGACATCGGCCATCTCACCCGTCGGGGGCCCGCCGACCCAGAACGTGCGGGTCATGTCCGAGCGGTAGCCATCGGCAACTGCACCGAAGTCGACCACCACGGGGTCACCGACACCGATCGGTCGATCGCCGGGTCGCGCGTGGGGCTTCGCCGAGTTCGCACCCGAGGCCACAATGGTCTCGAAGGCGCTCTTCTCCGCCCCCCGCTCCCGCATGGCATGGTCCAGGGCCGCAGCGAAGCGGGACTCCGAGAGTTCTCCGGCCCTGCCCCGACCGGCAGCCGCCAACAGGGGGAGTACGCCGGCCAGCGCCTCATCGGCGATGGCCGCGGCGCGCTCCATGCGGGCGACCTCACCGGCGTCCTTGACCGTGCGCAGCTCCTCGACCATCCCCCTGGTGGGCGACAGGTCGGCCTCGTGGAACGCCTCGTCCCACGACCGCTGCGCGGTCCAGGTCACGTGGTCGGCTTCGAGCCCGAGCGAACCGGCGGCAGCCGACCTGGCGACGAGCGCCTCCCGCTGGGCCTGCGCACCACCGATATAGATCTCGACGTCGGCGTCGACGCCGGCGGCCGACAGTTGCTCGAATGCCTGGGATCGATACCTCCCGTCGGTGGCCAGGGTCGCGTGGTCGCCGGTCACCAGTAGGAGGCCGGCCGTGCCGGTGAACCCCGTCAACCAGCGGATGTTGGCGGGGGTGGTCACCAACAGTCCCTCCACCGGTCGCCCGTCGGCGCCCGCCGTGTCGAAGAGCGCCCTCAGCCGATCGAGTCGGCCGGCCACCTCGAGGGGCGCCAGAGCCCCCGTGACTGTCACTGCCCGCTGGTGCCGGTGAGCAGTCTGACCACTGCCTCGATGGCCAGCGGATAGCCCAGGCCACCGAAGCCGGCGATGCACCCGTCGGCCACCGGGGCGATGGTCGAGGTGTGACGGAACGGCTCTCGGGCCGCGGGATTGGACAGATGGAGTTCCACCACCACGCCACCGAAGCCGGCCAGGGCGTCGCGGAGCGACCACGACGTGTGCGAGAGCGCTCCCGCATTGATGATGATGGCGTCCGCACGGGCCCGCGCCGCGTGGACCGCCTCGACAAGCGCGCCTTCGTGGTTGGTCTGGAAGTGCTCGAGGACGTACCCGTGGACCGCTGCGGCCGCAGTTGCGGCGCCAATGTGGTCGGCGATGGTCCCGGTCCCGTAGATGGCGGGCTCGCGCTGGCCCAATTGGTCGAGGTTCGGTCCGGACAACGCAACGATCAACCCGTTGCCCCTCACGCTCCCCTCCCACGTTCGCGATGCTCCATCTCCTCAAGGGTAGCGACCACATCGGCCCCGTCGATGCCACGCACGACATCGACACCGTCAGGACCGTCCAGTACGAAGGTGAGATCGTGGTCGGCCTTCTTGTCCCGGGCCATGAACGACACCAGCCGGTCGGAGTCGACCTCGGCGGGCAGCAGCGGGGAGAGATCGAACGCGGTGACCACCTTTCGGTGCAGATCCGCCCGCTCGTCGTCGATGCGGCCGAGCCTGCGGGCCAACAGGCCGGCGAAGACGAGGCCGATGGCCACCGCCTCCCCGTGACGCAGACCCGAACCGGTCTCCGCGCCGAATGCAGAGGCCTCGAGGGCGTGGGCCAGGGTATGCCCGTAGTTGAGCACCACGCGGCGATCCCCCTCGCGTTCGTCCGAGGCCACCACCTCGGCCTTGATCGCGACGCACCGGGCCACCTGCTCGTCCAAGGCCAGGTCGAGCAGCGAGGCACCAGGTCGGCCGACTCGGTCGGCCACGCCTCCCAACAATTCGTACTTGGCCATCTCCCCGCGACCAGATGCCCACTCGCGGGGCGGCAGGGTCGACAGCGAATCGGTGTCGCACAGGACCGCCCTGGGTTGCCAGAAGGCACCGACCAGGTTCTTCCCCTCGGGAATGTTGACGCCGGTCTTGCCGCCGATGGCGGCATCGACCTGCCCCAGCAGCGAAGTGGGAACGTTGACGTAGGCGATCCCCCGGTGGAAGGAGGCCGCGGCGAAGCCGGCCACGTCGGTGACCACGCCGCCACCGACGGCGATCACCACATCGGATCGACTCAGTCCGGCTCGTGCGAACCCCCGGCACAGATCCTCGACCACCGCCAGCGACTTGGCCTCCTCGCCAGCGGGCACCGTGAACAAGTCGGAGGGCAGGCCCGGGTCGACCGACACCCCGATACCGGACTGGGTGACGATGGCTGCCCGAGCCGCCCCGGGCAGCACGGCGGACACGATGCCGGCCAACATCCTGACGGCACCCTCCCCCACCACGACGTCGTAACGCCGCACCCCCAACTCGACGGGCACGGTCCTCATCCGGTCGCTGTCCCCAGGCCGGCCACCTCGAGGACGCGATCGACCACCTGGAGGGGAGTGAGGCCGTCCACGTCCACCACCGCGGTGGACACTTCCTCATACAGGGGTCGGCGGACACGGTCGAGGTCGGCCAACGAAACTGCGGGATCCTCGCCCAGCAGTGGCCTCCCGTCGCCACTGCCCACCCGGCCGGCCAGTGTGCCGGGCCGGGCACGAAGCCACACCACGGTACCCGAGCCCATCAGCAGCCGCCGATTGGACTCCGCCAGGACCACCCCGCCGGCGGCCGACACCACGACCGACTCGTCTCCGGTCAGCGCCTCGGCCAGCACGCTGGCCTCTTCGGCCCGGAACGCGTCCTCACCCCGCTCGGCGAAGAGCTCGCGTACGGTGCAGCCGGTAGCGGCCACCACCTCGGCGTCCGAGTCGAGATACCTCCAACCCAGGTGGTCGGCGGCCAGTCGGCCGACGGTGGTCTTCCCGGCACCCATCATGCCCACCAGTACGAGACGGTCAACCATCGGCCGGAGCCGGGGGTGCCTCGGACCGCGCCCCTTCCAGTGCGGCCAGGTACCCCTCGCGGTTGCGCCGGAGCTCCTCGACCGAGTCGCCACCGAACTTGCGAAGCGATTCGGAGGCGAGCACCAGTGCCGTCATCGTCTCGGCCACCACCCCCATGGCCGGGACCGCGGTGACGTCGGTGCGCTCCTTGAACGAAACGGTCGACTCCTTGGTCACCACGTCCACGGTTCCCAGGGTGGGGCGGTTGAGAGTGGCCAGAGGCTTCATCGCCACCCGGGCCACGATCGGCGACCCGGTAGAGATCCCGCCTTCGATGCCCCCTGCCCGGTGGGTGTCCCGCACGTACCCACCGCCGAGCATCGCAGCAGTTTCTCCATCCTCGGCGCGGGCGATCCGGATTGCGTCGTGGGCTTCAGATCCTCTGAGACCGGCCACTTCCCACCCGTCGCCGAACTCCACCGCCTTGACCGCTTGGATGCTCATCAGGGCCTGGGCCAGCAGGGCATCGAGCCGACGGTCCCAGTGCACATGGCTCCCGAGGCCCACCGGCACCCCGTGGGCGATCACCTCGGCGACCCCGCCGAGCGAGTCACCGGCCTTGGCCGCCGCCTTGACCGCGGTGATCATCTGCGCCTCGGCGCCAGGGTCGGCGCACCGCACCGGGGACTCATCGATGCGGGCGAGGTCCGCCACCGTAGGGAGCGATCCGGCCTCGGCCCGTTCGGGACCGAGTTGCACGATGTGGCTGACGACGTCGATGCCGATCTGCCACAGCAGCAACTTGGCCAGCGTGCCGGCGGCCACCCGGGCTGCCGTCTCGCGCGCCGAGGCCCGCTCGAGCACATCCCTGGCGTCGGTGAGCCCATACTTGAGCATCCCCGAAAGGTCCGCATGGCCGGGTCGGGGCTGGGTGAGTACCTTCGAGGGAAGCCCAGGGCTCGGCGACATCTCCGTCTCCCACTTGGGCCATTCGGTGTTGGCGATCTCGATCGCGATCGGTGACCCGAGGGTCCGCCCGTGACGGATACCACCGACCAGGGTCACCTCGTCGGCTTCGAAGCGCATCCGGGGTCCCCGCCCGAACCCGAGTCGCCGGCGGGACAGCCCCCGCTCGATGTCCTCCACTGTCACCAACAGGCCTGCAGGCATGCCCTCGACGATGACGACCAGGGCGCGCCCATGGGATTCACCGGCAGTCAGGTAGCGCAGCATTCAGGCAAATCTACTCGGGGCCACCGGCATCGCAGCCTGGGGCGCGCCGCGGGTCACGATCCGGCATGGAACAGGCTCTGGGCCAGGTGCCCGCCCCAGAAGACAGCGATCACCGCTCCGGCGGCAAGCGACGGGGCGAAGGGGATCCGCGTCTTGCGGCCCGACGACGAGACCACCATCACCACGAATCCGAAGACCATTCCCACCACGAATCCGGCCAGAAACGCCACGTAGGCGTGCAAGAGGCTGAGGTAGCCGACCGTCAGGCCGATGGCGCCGGCCAGGCGTACGTCGCCGAAGCCCATGCCGCGCGGGATGAACCACCAGATCGTGAAGAAGATCCCGAAGGCGACCCCCCCGGCGATGGCGGAGCCGGCCAGGCTGTGCCAGGTGTCGTCGACGGCCGAGGTGGCCACCAGCAGCGGGACGATGAGGGCCAAGGCGGCGTAGATCACGTTGCGGGGCACCAGCCGGTGGGAGAGGTCGGTGACGGAGATGACCACCAACATCGCGAAGAAGACACAGAACGGTGCCAGCACCAGGTGGGCGCCGAACCGGCCGGCTGCCACACCGAACAGCGCGCCGGTGGCCACCGCCGCCGCCACCGTCCGGAAGGGTGAACGGCCGGCGGGCAGCAGATTCCCCACCGTGCTCTCCGCCAGCTGGCGATCCTCGGCGGCGCCGTCCGGTGCGCTGTCGAAACCCTCCTCCGCGCGCCGGCGCTCATGTTGGGCACGCCGAGCATCGGCAGCGGCCTGACTGCGATCGGCCAGCCGCTGGCCGATCGGATCGAGGGCGCCCCCGACGACGAGGCCGGCTACCGACACACCGGCTACGAGCAGGATCTCCACCCCCGGCAACGTACTGGACGTTCAGTGGTGGATCGGGCATCGTGGTCCGTCTATGGAGACCCGCACCTTCGACCTCGTCGGCCCCGATGGCCCCGTGCCGTGCTACGAGGCGCGGCCGGATACCGGCGCTGCACCCGCTCGCGGCGCTGTGGTGGTCGTCCAGGAGGCCTTCGGCGTCAATGCCCACATCGAGGACGTCACCCGCCGGTTCGCCGACGCCGGGTACCACGCAGTGGCCCCCCACCTCTTCCACCGCACCGGTTCGCCGACCTTCGGCTACGACGACTTCAGCCTGGTCGTCTCCCACATGCAGGCGCTCGGTGACGATGGGATCCTCGCCGACGTGGGCGCCGCGGTCGCTTACCTCCGCGACGCCGGCTGGGTCGACGATCAGATCGGCATCGTCGGATTCTGCATGGGAGGCCGAGTCGCGTTCCTGGTGGCCGGCACCATGGCCTTGGGAGCAGCCGTCGGCTTCTACGGCGGGGGGATCGTCACCGGCCGGAGCACGTCGATGCCGTCCCTGCTCGGTCTCATCGCCGGCATGCCGACTCCGTGGTTGGGCCTGTTCGGAGACGCGGATCAGAGCATTCCCACCGAGGACGTGGAGCGGCTCTCGGCGAAGCTGGCGGTGCACGCGCCGGTCGAGACCGAGATCGTCCGGTACCCGGACGCCGAACACGGATTCCACTGCGATGCCAGACCCTCGTACTCGGCGGCGGCAGCCGCCGACGGATGGAGGCGAACCCTGGTTTGGCTCGACGGCCATCTGGCGCCCGGGAGGTCGTGAGGGGGCCCACGCCCAGGGACTTCACCTGACCAACCTGTCCGAAGGCCTCTCAATCTCCTTGCCCGTCCGGTCGATGAACGACCCATGGCCAACGGTGGATTCGAGCGTGCCTGTGCGCTGCTGGAGACCGGCGACGAGCGCGACCTGGCGAGGCTCCTCCGCGAGTTTCCCGACACGGTCATACTCATCGACTCGCAAGGTCGGCTGCGTTGGGCAAACCATGCTGCCGAGTGCCTGTTCGGCCGGTCGGCTCACGACTCGATCGGCCTGTCCGGGCTCGATCTCGTCCACCCCGAGGATCTGGAGCTGGTTCTGCGCTCACTGGGCACCGTCCAGGACAAAGTCGTGGGCACGCCGATCGAGATCCGACTCAGGACGGCAACCGGTTGGCGCCTGATGGAGCTGGTCGGCGCACCGGTCTCATGGCTCGAAGAGGGTGCAGTGCTGATGGCGCTACGAGACCTGACCCAGCGTCGGCGCTTCGAGATCTTCCACGACCACGACGCCCGCTTCCGGTCCCTCGTACAGAACTCGGCTGCCATCACGATGCTGGTGTCGGCGGAGGGCATCGTGGAGTCGGTATCGGGCGCACTCACCCGTCTGCTCGGACATGATCCGGAGGTGGTCGAGGGGCGGCCGCTGGCCGAGCTGGTCGGTGAGGCCGATCGCTGGGTCGTCGCCACTGCACTCGAGCGCGCGTCGCGGGGAGCCTCGGCCGCCAGCCCGGTCACGGTAACGTTGGGCCTGTTGCGCCACGGGGGCACCGCAACCATCCCGTTCGAGCTCGCCCTGGTCAACCTGATCGACGATCCAACGGTCGAAGGGTACGTCGTCTCCGCCCACGACATCACCGCCCGCGTCACCGCCGAGCGCGAGCTTCGCGACACCCTTTCGCTGCTCACCGCGACCTTGGACGCCACCGCCGACGGAATTCTCGTCGTCGACTCAGCGGGCCACTTCACCAGCTTCAATCACAGGTTTGCCGATATGTGGCACCTGCCCGACTCGATCCTGGCCCAGCGGGACGACGCCAAGGCGATCGCATTCGTCCGCGATCAGCTGGTGCGGCCAGAGTCGTTCGTGGCGAAGATCGACGAGATCTACAGCAATGCGGACACCGAGGGTTACGACATCCTCGAGTTCACCGACGGTCGGGTGTTCGAGCGCTACTCGAAACCCCAACGGGTGGATGGCCTGGTCGTCGGACGCGTCTGGAGCTTCCGAGATGTGACCGACCGGAAGCGACTCGAGGAGCGGCTGTCCTTCCAGGCGTTCCACGACTCACTTACCGGCCTCGGCAATCGGGCGCTCTTCCTCGATCGCCTGCAGCACGGGGTCGAACGGATCGAGCGCAGCCATGGCCACCTCGCCGTTCTCTTTCTGGACGTGGACAACTTCAAGACCGTGAACGACAGCCTCGGACATTTCGTGGGTGACGCGCTCCTCCATGCGATGGCCGACATCCTGGGAGGCTGCCTGCGTAAGTCCGACACCGCCGCGCGCCTCGGAGGCGACGAATTCGGGATCCTCGTCGAGGAGATCGCTCACCCCGGCGAGGCGATCAAGCTCGCCGAGCGAATACTCTCCGCCATTCGTCAGCCGATGACCATCGCCGGAACAGAGGTGTCTGCGACAGTGAGCATCGGCATCACATTCGATGGGCCAGGCACCACGAGTGATCAGCTGCTCTGCAACGCCGACCTGGCCATGTACGCCGCAAAGGAACGCGGCGGGAACCGCTACGCCGAGTTCGAGGACGAGATGTACGCCAACGTCACTGCGACGTGACGTGTCGTTGATCCAGCGGTGAGTACCGCCGGCTAGTTGTGGGCGGGCTCGTAGTACGGGTTGGTTCCATCGGCGTGATCGGTGACGTCGACGATGTTGGCGATCTCGGGGATTGCCTCACGAAGGATCACTTCGATCCCCTGGGAGAGGGTTGCCTTGGCCATGCCGCAACCTTGGCAACCGCCGCTGAGCCGGAGGTAGATGGAAGCGTCCTCGACAGCCACCAGATCGGCCCGGCCGCCGTGGGAGGCAATGCTCGGGTTCACCTGTTCCTCGAGCACCGAGACGACCCGCTGGGCCAGAGGATCGGAGAGGTCCACGTCCGGAGTCGAGCCGAGTCCCTTGCGAGTCGGTGCCCGAGGCGTATTCGGATTTACGATCACCAACCCACCTTCGCCGGAGGCATCCGTGACGAAGTCGAGCGTGGCGCCCTGCAGCCGGTCGACACTCGCCTCGGGCACCACCACCGGCAACTCGTCGTCGTGCTGGACGATGTCGCCCGCAGTGGCATCGGAGCGGGCCTGGAAGTACATGTCGTACGCGTAGGCGCCGTCGATCTCGCCGTTGACCTCCAGCCAGAGGGCCAACGAGTCCGACTCGGACTCGTTGGCGAGGACTTCGAGCACTGTGGCCCGCGCTTCGCCGGTGATGGTCAACACCGGACGGACTTCCTCACGGTCTTCAGTCATGCCTGCCATCATAAGGGAGTGTCCCCGCCCCACAAACACGTCCCGACCGAAACCCACGAGTGGGTCAGCTTCGACGACCCCGACGAGGAACGAACCTGGCTGTTCGACGTGACCTTCCTGGCGAGCGGGTGGACGTGCATCTTCGGAAACGGGTGCCAGGGTGTGCTGACCGGCCCGGCACCCGAGCTTGCACAGGGTTGCTGCTCCTACGGCGCCCACTTCACCGGCAAGAAGGACGCCCGCACCGTCGAGCGGGCAGCGGCGACGCTGACTCCCGATATCTGGCAGTTTCACAAACAGGGTCGAAAGGGCGTGGTGAAGAAGTTGGCCGACGGCGACCTCGGAACCCGCCTGGTGGACGGCGCCTGCATCTTCCTCAACCGGCCAGGGTTCTCGGCCGGGCCGGGTTGCGCGCTGCACCTCGCTGCAGAGGCGCAGGGTCGCAGCCATGTCGAGCTCAAGCCGGAGGTCTGCTGGCAACTACCACTGCGCCGAGAGGACGAGACGGCGCCGGACGGACGGGTCACCTCGGTGGTCCGACAGTGGGACCGAAGGCACTGGGGAGAGGGGGGCGAGGAGTTCCACTGGTGGTGCACCGAGGACCCCGCTGCCTTCATCGGGCACGAGCCGGTCTACGTCACGATGCGGACCGAACTCGAAACGATGGCCGGCACGAAGGTCTACAGGAGACTTGCCGCGTATCTGGACGAGCGGACCGCCCCACGCAGCCAGGTCACGCTCCTCCCACATCCGACCGTCCGCCGCTGACGGCACCGGTCACACGTGCGGGGGAACTACTCGGCCAGTGGGTCGTCCTCGACGATCAAGGCATCCCGCGGCGCGGTGCCCAGGATCTCGTCGTAGTCGTCCTCCGTGGCCAAGCACCACGAGGCGTGCTTGTCGTCGGGCTCGGCACCGCACTCGGGGCAGCGCCTGTTGGCGGTCGCGACCGACCGCTTCAAACTGCGCGCTTCTTCGAAGCGGCGATGGCGTCCCTTCTTCACGGAAACAACTCCTTGCCCGACCAGGGGTAGCACGGCCCCCGTCCCTAAATCGCCGGGGTGGCCACCGATCACCAACGCCCCGAGTGTAGTGCGGGGCGTCAGCATTCGTCGCGCGTCTGGCGCCCCGCTACCATCGCAATGTGCCTGATCAACTCGATCCGCAAGCCATGATCGGCCGGTTTCGGGCCCGGGCCGAAGCAGTCAGGTCCCGCGGCCTTCCGCCGGTGGAAGGTCCCGATCGCCAACGGTTCAAGGAGCAGGCCCAGGCCGACTTCATGGACTTTGCCATGCTCGGGGACGCCGAGGCCTCCATCGAAGACGGGATCCTCACGTTCCGCATCGACCTCAGGCCGGCCTCCCCCCCACCCGGCGACTGACCACCGGGCAGACCCCCGGGAGGGCACCCCCGTAGTTCATGGGGGTATCCCCCATCTGCAGGACGTCGGAGGGTCCGCCGGCAGGCTTGCCACCGGACCCGGCCTCCCCGACGTCGACCACTCTGCCGGTCGTACTCCTCGGGATCGCGTCCTTCGCGGATGCGACCCGCCGGCCGGGTCACTGATCAGCCTCCGAACGGATCACCACCGGCGTTGGCCGCGCCGGTGGTGGAGGTCGACGGGGTGTGCCCGGTGATGGCCACGATGCGGTCGACAGCAGTGGCCAGCAGGAGAGGCAGCTTCTTCCGCTCGGCGGCTGACCGTCGAAGCAGGCCCGCGTTCCCCGTGGACCCCCGGTAGCAGTCGTCGCCGGCGGAAGACGCTTCCTCATAGGCGTTGTTCAGATCGTCGGTCAGCCGGCTGTCGGGTGTGGGGAGATTGCCGATTGCGGTTTGGGCATCGCTGGTCAACAAGGCGCACACGGTCCGAACGGCGGACGGTGTGTCGTGCTGGGACAGGGCCAGATCCACATTGCGGCTGTCCGCCTCGACCGTCCCGATTGCCGCCCCGCCGCCTGCGCCCGACAGCCAGGAGGCCACCCGTGCCGGCGGTGGGCCCGACTGCTCCTGGCCGGCACAGCCGGTCAGGGCCGCGGACCCGATGAGCACGGCACCCACCAGCAGAGCCGATGTCAGTGTCGGTCGGCACCGCCCCAGAGCGGCCGGGGACGACCCGGACGTCAAGCGGGGATACCCGTCCGATCCGGACGCCATGACGGATCGAGCTGGCGCAGGAACTGAGCGCAACGCTCCTCTTCGGCGTGCTCGCCGATCGCACCGGCCGACGAGCGGAGGCCGTCGAGGCAGCGGAGGAAGCCCCGGTTGGCCTCGTGGCCCCACGGGACCAGCCCGGAGCCCTTCCACCCGGCACCACGGAGGGCATCCAACCCCCGGTGGTAGCCGACCCGGAAGCAGGCGTAGGCCTCGACGTCGTCCCGGGCCAGCGATCCGAGAGCTGCCCATGCGGCCAGGGACCGCGGATCGGATCGCACGACATCGGAGACGGCGTGGCGGCGGCGCTCGCCGGGCTGGGCCAGCGCCGACGCGAGCCCGGCCCGTACCGCGTCGGACTCATCGGGCAGGACCGTCTCGGGCAGCCCTGCGCTCAGTCGGACCGGGGACACGCCCGATGCCGGGTTACCGGGGGGGTTCATGGCTGCCAGTGTAGGACCGGGGTGGCGAGGACCCGGGTCGGTCCGGGCCGACGAACCGGCGCCGGTCGCTCTAACCGAAGCTCACCAGCCGGTACTCCTTCTTCCCACGGCGGAGCACCAGGTACCTTCCTGCCAGCAGATCGTCCGCGCCGATCAACCGACCTGTATCTCCCTCGCGTCGATTGTTCACGTAGGCCCCGCCCTGCTCCACGGTCGTCCGAGCCCGGCCCTTGGAGGGGGCGATACCGGTCTCGACCAGAAGGTCGACCAGCGACACCCCTCGACCGTCCAAGCGGGTCCGCGGGACCTCGATCGACGGTGCCTCGGCGAAGACGTCGAGCAGGGTCCGCTCGTCCAACTGTGCTACCTCCTCTCCGAAGAGTGCGGCGGCGGCGTCCTCCGCACGTGCCGTCTCGCTGGAGCCGTGCACCAGCGTGCACACCTCTCGGGCCAGCTCCCGTTGGGCCTGGCGGTGTTCGGGGTGCTCGGCGGTGGCCACATCGAGTTCGAGGATGGCTTCGTGGGAGAGAAAGGTGAAGTAGCGGAGGTACTTCCCGACCATCACGTCCTCGCTCCGAAAGAAGAATTGGTACAGCTGGTAGGGGCTGGTCCGACCCGCATCGAGCCAGACCGTTCCGGTTTCGGTCTTTCCGAATTTGGTGCCGTCGGCCCTCAGGACCAGCGGTGTGGTCACCCCCCAGACTTCCTGCTGGCGAACCTTGCGAACCAGCTCGATCCCCATGGTGATGTTCCCCCACTGGTCGCTCCCTCCGAGCTGGAGCCGGCATCCGAACACATCGAACAGGTGAAGGAAGTCATAGGCCTGCAAGAGCATGTAGCTGAACTCGGTGTAGGAGATGCCCTGGTCGGCGCGTGACAGCCGCGACTTGACCGAGTCCTTGGCCACCATCTGGTTCACCGTGAAGTGCTTGCCGACGTCGCGCAGGAAGTCGAACAGGGGCATCGCCTCGAGCCAGTCGGCGTTGTTCACCAACAGTGCCCCCGGGCCCTCGGCGTCGGCTCCGAACTCGATGAAGCGCTTCAGCTGGCCATGGATGCCCTCCAGGTTCGCCCGCAGTGCCTCTTCGGACAGCAGGGACCGTTCCTCGGACTTGCCCCCCGGGTCGCCGACGAACCCGGTGCCTCCCCCGGCGACGGCGATGGGCCGGTGTCCGGCACGCTGCAGGCGGCGGAGGTTGCAGACCTGCAGGAGGTGGCCCACGTGGAGGCTGTCCGCTGTCGGGTCGAACCCGGTGTAGGCGGTCATCCGGTCAGTGTCCAGGCGGTCACCGAGGGCGGGATCGGTCATCTGATGGATCAGCCCACGGAAGCGTAGGTCCTCGACAAGCTCGGCCATCTTCCCAGCCTGCCACGTCATCGACGGAAGTACGGACGCTACGATCGGCACGCGGTCCGCCCGGACCGATCCGCAGTGCACCATCGAGGAGTGCCCCATTCTCAATCCCTATCTCCAGGGCAATTTCGCGCCGGTCGTCGCCGAGCGGAGTGACGACCACGAGCTGCCGGTCACCGGTGTCATCCCACCCGACCTCGAGGGACGGTTCCTGCGGAACGGACCGAACCCGGCGATCGTCCCCTCGGACCAGGCCGACTACCACTGGTTCGGCGGTGACGGCATGATCCACGCCATCTCCCTCGCAGGCGGGAAGGCCACCGGCTACCGGAACCGCTGGGTCCGAACCAGGGCATTGGCCGCCAAGGTCGACACCACCCCGCCCAGAGGCCCGAGCGAGCCGGTCGACGGGCCGGCCAACACCCACGTCATCCGCCATGCCGGCACCACCCTCGCGCTGGTGGAGTCGGGATTCCCCCACGCCTTGTCCCCAACTCTGGACCGGGCCCGTGTCCACGACTTCGACGGCGGGCTCTCCTCATCGATGACCGCCCACCCCAAAGTGGACCCGGAAACCGGCGATCTGGTCTTCTTCGGTTACGACGTCTTCGGGCCGCCCTTCCTCCGATTCCACGTCGTCGATGCCGCGGGCCACCTGGTGCGCACCGAGGACATCGACATCCCGAGGGCCACCATGATCCACGACTTCGGGGTGACCTCCACCCGAGCCGTCTTCCTCGATCTCCCCATCGTCTTCGACCTCGATCTCGCGGCAGCCGGGCACTCCATTCCCTTCCGGTGGATGCCCGAAGCAGGCGCCCGGGTGGGTGTGATGCCCCGGACGGGAGGAAACTCCGACATCCGGTGGATCAGCATGGACCCGAGCTACGTCTTCCATGTCCTCAACGCCTACGACGACGGCGGATCGGTGATCATGGACGTCGTCCGGTACGACAAGGCCTTCGACACCGGGCCCGGTGAGGCCATCACCTCCAGCAATCCGGTGCTCGCCCGGTGGACGGTCGACCTGGTCGCCAATCGGGTCAGCGAGCAGCGGCTCGACGACACGCCGGTCGAATTCCCGCGCATCGACGATGCGGTGGCCGGGCAGCCCCACCGGTACGGCTACTGCGCCCGCCTCGGCGACATCGCCCACGATCCGACCTTTCTGGGCCTGGTCAAGTACGACCTTCAACGCGACGAGTCGACCCGGTTCGAGCCCGGAGAGCACCGCTCCCCCGGTGAGCCTGTCTTCGTGCGAGCCGGCGACGGCCGGGCAGAGGACGAAGGGTGGGTGCTCAGCCTCGTCTACGACGCCACTCGGGACGCAAGCGACCTGGTCATCCTCGATGCCACCTCATTCGGCGGCCCTGCGGTCGCCACGGTGCACCTCCCGGCCCGCGTGCCGTTCGGCTTCCATGGATCGTGGGTGCCCACGGACTCGTGAGGAGGCGCAGACCCGGGATGACACCACTGCCTCCGCAGGTCATGGGAGACTGCCCACCCTGTACCGGACGTCCCGGTGCCACGTGCCGGCAGGTCGGAACGCCGATCCAACGGGACCCAATCCACCATGCCACCCACCGACTCCTCGCTGCCACCCGGCTCCCGTCCGTCCGGACGATCCCCGGGCCGACCCACCGGCCTGCCCCGCGGCTCGACCCCCGGTTCGGCCCGACGGTCCGGGGGTTCCCCCCGGTTCTCCGGGCCCATACTGGGTGGACAGGTGGCCATCCCCACCAAGCGGGAGTTGCGCAAGGCCAAGAGGCACCGCCGACGGCCGGCCGAACGCATCCTGCGCGGGTTGATCGTGCTGGTCGCAGTGGTGCTGGTGGTGGCCGGCCTCGGTTACGGATACCTCCGCTACCAGTGGAGCAAGGTGTTCTCGAGCCCTTGCTCCACCTGCGTGGCGGCAGCCAACGGCCAGCCCTACAACGTGCTGTTGATCGGCTCCGACACCCGGGTCGGAGAGACGGCGGCCCAGGCCCAGCAGTTCGGGAACTCCTCCAACGCCGGTGGCCAACGCAGCGACACCATCAAGATCGTCCACGTCGACCCGTCCACGGGAACCGCCTCGACCCTCTCCATCCCCCGGGACACCTATGTGACGCTGTCCGGACTGCCGGCAAACAGTCAGCTCTCGAGCAACAACAAGATCAATGCCGCCTTCAGTAACGGCCCTGATGCGTTGATCAAGACCGTGGAGAACACGTTCGGGATCCCGATCAGCCACTACATCGTGGTCAATTTCTTCGGTCTCCAAGACGCTGTGAACGCCCTGGGCGGGATCTCGATGGACTTCCCGTATCCGGTCCGCGACCGGGACTGCGCCACCGGTACCTGCTACAACAACTCGGGCCTCGACGTCCCGACCGCGGGCTGCCAGGTGCTCAGTGGCCAGCAGGCCCTCGCGCTGTCCCGCTCCCGATACTTCCAGTACTTCGCGGGCGGCCAATGGCACTCCGACCCCACGTCGGACCTGGGCCGGATCCAGCGTCAGAACCTGATCATCTCGGCCGCACTGGACAAGGCCAAGTCCACCTACAATCCCCTGCGGCTGAACACGCTCCTCAACTCGGTGGTCCACGACTTCAGCAAGGACGACGCCCTGTCGCTCACCGACCTGGTGTCACTGGGCGAGCGGTACCACGCCTTTTCCGGCTCCGACCTGCATGCCTACACCCTGCCTACCGTGGGAGCCTCCTCGTCGGTGGCCGGGTCGGTCGAGGTGGTCCAACCCGACGCTGCCGCACAGACACTCACCCAGTTCCTCGGTGGGGCCCCCGGCGCTGTCGGCACGCCGCCACTCGATGCCTACGGCTCACCGCTCACGCTTCCGATGACCACCACCACGGCCCCGCCGACGACCAACGTCGCGGCGACGCCATCCAAGGGCACGGGAACCGCCACCGCCCCGGCGTCGTCGATCCCCTCCTACGATCCCCGACCCTGCTGAACGGCGTCCCTGCCGGCGTCCCTGCCGGCGTCCCTGCCGGCGTCGACGGCTGCGACAACGGCAGCGTGCAGTCGACCGTGGACGGCCACGTTCTCGGTTCGATCCGGTAGCCGCACCCTGATCACCGAGGGAGAACCGCTGCCGACCCGCCGGTCGAGCACCTCTTCGAACCCGCCCGGGTCGCTCCCGCCGGCCACGTCGTCCACCGACCAACCGAAGCCGGCGGCGACGGCAGCGACGTCTGGCCCCTGGGGGGTCCCGAAGAGCTGGTCGAAGGTGGCCGGATCGAGGACCGACGCCGGCTCGAGGAACGAGAAGATCCCCCCGCCCCCGTTGTCGGCCACCACGACGGTCAGGGGGATGCCGGATCCTTCGGCTCCCACGAGCGCGGACACGTCGTGGAGGAAGGCCAGATCCCCCACCAGGGCCACCACGGGACCACGGCCGCCGAGCGCCACGCCCAGGGCGGTGGACACCACCCCATCGATGCCGTTGGCCCCCCGGTTGCACAGCACCCGGGGCGGCTGGCGACGGGGGCGTGCGAACGCCTCCACGTCCCGGATGGGCATGGACGACGCCACCACCAATGTGGCCTCGGCCGGTAGCCGGGCGAACAGTCGGTGGGCCAGGGCGGGCTCGGTCAACGAGGCAGTGGCCTCCACCTGTCCGTCCCCCCCGCCCAAGGCCGCGCCGATGACCGACCACGCCGTCGACTCGGCCTCGCACCACGCGTCCCACCACGCGTCCCACCAACGATTGCCGCTTTCGGGGCCGGAGCCGGAGCCGGACGGCTCCGGGAGGACCACCCGCTCGACGACCTCCGCGCACAGAGCGGTGGGGTCGGCGCGGACGAACGCCGTCGCATCCCGTTCGGGATCGGTCCATCGACCGAACGGATCGACGACGACGAGCCGGGCGCCCTCCCCGACCGCCGAGGACAGGAAGCCGTTGACCACCTTGGACGCCCAGCGCCCGCCGAGGCGGAGGATGAGCTCGGGAGCGTGGGCGGCGGCGAACCGCTCGGAGCGCAGGATGGCGTCGGCGGCCCCGATGACACCGGGCTCGTCGAGGCGCACGCCCGAACGGGGCTCGGCCAGAACCGGCCACCGGAGTGCCCGCGCCAGGGCCAGCACCGCGGTGGGGTCACCGCACCCGGCACCGGCGACGATCAACCCCCTCCGACCCGGTGTGAAACCGGCCGAACCCACCAGCGAGGACACCGACGCATCGGTCGGTCGAAGGCTCCCCGAGACCACCGCGTGCCACGGCATGCCGCCTGGGCGCCCTTCGGATACTCCCCCGCCGCGCTCGGGGTCCCCGAGCAGTGGCTCGCGGAAGGGCATGTTGAGGTGGACCGGACCCGGGCCGACCGGGCTCGACGTCGCCTCGGCCAGCGCACGGGCGGCGAAGGAGCGCCACGACGGGCGCGCAGCGGCGTCTGGAACCCCCGGGTCTGCAAACCATCGCACCGACCGTCCGAAGAGACGGGCTTGGTCGATGGTCTGGGGGGCACCCACGTCGCGCAGTTCCGGGGGACGGTCGGCGGTGCAGGCCAGAAGGGGCACTCTCGAAAGATCCGCCTCGACCACCGCAGCATGGAGCTCGGCGGCGGCGGTGCCGCTGGTGGTCACCACCATGGCGGGATGCCCGGTGGTCAGTCCGATCCCCAGAGCCATGAACCCGGCCGAGCGCTCGTCGAGGCGGACGTGGACCTCGATCCCCGGGTGCGTGGCCAGCGCCACCGCCAGCGGGGTCGAACGCGACCCCGGGCAGACCACTGCGTGTTCGACTCCGCCGCGCACCCACTCGTCGACCAGCGTGGCGGCACACGCAGCCTGCAGATCTGCATCCCCGGAATGCCGCCCAGCCGTCGGTACGCTCATCGTCGTTCCCCATGTCGTCGGCCAAACCACCCTCGAGCCCTGACACCCAGGGCCACCCCCCGCTCCGCTCCGCTGCCTCCCTGAAGTTCGAGGGATCGGGAAGTGGCCCACGGCTGGTGTTGGCCCACGGCTTCACCCAGACCGGTCGGGTCTGGGCCGGGATGAACGACGACCTTGCCACCGACCACCACGTCGTACAGGTCGACATGCCCGGCCACGGCCGGTCGACCGAGGTGGCGGTCGGGCTGGTCGACGGGGCTCGGCTGCTGGTCGAAGCCGGAGGCAAAGCGACCTACGTCGGCTACTCGATGGGAGCGCGGTTCTGCCTGCATGCCGCCTTGGCCCATCCCGAACTGGTGGAGCGGCTGGTCCTGGTGTCGGGCACGGCCGGCATCGACAGCCTCCTCGAGCGCCAGGAGCGACGGCGTTCGGACCGGGCGCTGGCCGACCAGCTCGACCCGGCCGGAGGCTCGGCGGCACCCCTGCCGGTCGAGACGTTCCTCCGCCGCTGGATGGACAGCCCGATGTTTTCCGGCATCTCCGTCGAGGCCGGCGGGTTCGAGGAGCGGTTGGCCAACAGTGGGCCGGGGCTTGCAACGAGCCTCCGTCTGGCCGGCACCGGCACGCAGGTGCCGATGTGGGGAGCCCTCGGCCAGTTGACCATGCCGGTGCTCGTCATCACCGGCCAACTCGACGAGAAGTTCGCTGCCCTGGGGATCCGGATGGTGGAGGCGATCGGTGCCAACGCCACCGGGGTGGTCGTGGCCGGAGCCGGCCACGCACCCCATCTGCAACGTCCCGGCGAGGTTGCCGAGTTGGTTCGGGGCTTCGTCTCCCACTCCGCCAGGCGCTGAACGATCGCGGCCGGTCACGGCAGCCACATCCACAGCGAGCAGGAGAGCACCGCACCGAAGGCAAGCTGCAGGCGGCCGGTGGCCGCCAACACCGGCAGCAGGGCAGACCCGACCGCCTCACCGGTGACCAGCCGCACCGGTGGAACGATCAGAGGAAGGACCACGAGGGGAAGGAAGGCCACGGCAGGGCGGAAGGCGTGGATGGCACCGGTCACCGACAGCAGCGCCCAGATCAGCACCCCGAGGAACGGCAGGACGACACAGCCCACATAGCACCACCCCGCGGTGTGGCGGCCCACCCGAACGGCAAGGGTGCGCTTTCCGGTGGCCCGATCCGTCTCGATGTCGCGGAGATTGTTGGCCAGCAGCAAGGCGGTGGCCAGCAGCCCGACCATCACCGCGGCGAACCACACCACCGGTCGGTCGATGCGCAGCGTCTCCACATAGAAGGTGCCCACCGTGGCCACCAGCCCGAAGAAGACGAACACGAACGCCTCGCCCATGCCGGCGTAGCCGTAGGGACGCGGGCCACCCGTATAGAGCCAGCCGGCGGCCAGACATGCGCCACCAACGAGGAGGACCCACCACGACGTGGCCCATGCCAGTACCAGGCCGACCACCGCGGCCAGCCCGAAGGCGGACAAGGCGGCGCGCTTGACCGCCGACGGTGCCGCCAGTCCCGAACCGACCAGGCGGACCGGCCCGACCCGGGCATCGTCGGTGCCACGGATCCCGTCGGAGTAGTCATTGGCATAGTTGGTGCCCACCTGGATGGCCAGGGCCACCACCAGGGCGCCCAGCGCGCGCCACCAGAAATAGTCGACGACTACGGTGCGCGGGTGCGCTGCCGCCGTGCCCACCACCACCGGGACGATGGCGGCAGCCAAGGTGCGGGGCCGGGCACCGAGGACCCAGCGCTTCACTGGACCGGGAAGGGCAGGTACGCGAGTGGTGTCGCCGCCGGTCACGGGCGCCGGGGGAAGCGACCGAAGTCCGGTGGCCGGTGCTCTTGGAAGGCGTTGCGCCCCTCTTGGCCCTCCTCGCTCATGTAGAAGAGCATGGTGGCATCACCGGCGAACTGTTGGAGACCGGCCAGACCGTCGTCGGCCGCATGGAGACCACCCTTCAGCATGCGCAGAGCCAGGGGCGAGAGTGACAACATCTGTCGACACCAGGCGACCGTCTCCCGCTCGAGGTCGGCCAGCGGCACCACGGTGTTGACCAGTCCCCAGTCGAGGGCGGTCTCCGCGTCGTACTGGCGGCAGAGGAACCACACCTCCTTGGCCCGCTTCAGCCCGATGGACCGGGCCAGCAGGCTGGCTCCGTAGCCACCGTCGAAGCTGCCGACCTTTGGACCGGTCTGTCCGAAGCGTGCGTTGTCCGCTGCGATGGTCAGGTCGCACACCAGGTGGAGGATGTGACCCCCACCGATGGCATAGCCCGCCACCATCGCCACCACCGGCTTGGGAAGGCGCCGGATCTGGATCTGGAGGTCGAGCACGTTGAGCCGGCCGATTCCCTGGTGGGCCACGGCGTCGTCCCCGAGGTAGCCGTCGTCGCCTCTGATCATCTGGTCACCACCGGAGCAGAAGGCATCGGGCCCCTGGCCGGTCAGGATGATGGCGCCCACCGACGGATCGTCGCGCGCGACCGAAAAGGCGTCTGCCAGTTCGAAGAGTGTCTGCGGCCGGAAGGCGTTGCGCACCTCGGGACGGGCGATGGTCAGCTTGGCGACACCTTCGGCCACGTCGAAGTGGATGTCCTTGTACTCGCCACGACGCTCCCATCGCGGCAGAGGCTGCTCACGGAACCGCTCGACCGGATCGACCGGCTGCCCGGTGATCACCGTCTCCACCTGGGCGCTCCCCACGGTCGCACCCCCACCGACCTGTTCCGGTGCAACCATTCGACCATTCACTCCTAGAGTCGCCGCTCGTACGGTCGCCTAGGCTACCCCCATGCCGGAGTTGGTGGCACTCGATCTCGCCGGCGGCCAGGGCTTCGTGGAGGCGCTGCAGGCTGCGTGGGACGCCGGGAACGCAGTACTCCCGCTCGACCAGCGGCTCCCACCGCCTGCAGTGGAACGACTGATCGAGGCCTTCCGGCCCGCTCGGATCGTCGATCGGGAAGGAGCCCACCCCCGACCTGGCGGCATCCCGACGGAGCCCGGCGACGCACTGGTGGTGGCGACGAGCGGTACGACCGGGGAGCCCAAAGGCGTGATCCTCACCCGCCAGGCGGTCGTCGCCTCGGCACGGGCCACCTCCGCTCGACTCCAGGTGGATCCGGCCCGCGACCGATGGGTGGCCTGCCTGCCCCTCGCCCATATCGGCGGGCTCTCCGTGGTGACCAGGGCCCTCGAAACCGGCACGCCCTGCACCGTGCTCGAACGGTTCGACGCCGCCGAGATCGAACGCCTGTCGCGATCCGGCGCCACTCTGATCTCAGTGGTGGCCACCGCACTGCAGCGGGCCGATGTCACCGGCTACCGCGCCGTGTTGTTGGGTGGGGCCGCGCCCATGGGGAAACTGTCCCCCAACGTGATCGCCACCTACGGGATGACCGAAACCGGATCGGGCGTGGTCTATGACGGCCGTCCACTCGAAGGCGTGGAGATCCGCATCGGCGATGGATCCACCGGAGCCGTGAGCGAGGTGTTGGTTCGCGGGCCGATGCTGCTGCGTTGCTACCGCGATGGGTCGGACCCCCGGCTGGCCGGAGGCTGGCTGCCGACCGGCGACGGCGGGAAGATCGAGCCCGACGGCACCTTGGAGGTGTTCGGGCGGATGGCCGAGGTCATCGTGACCGGCGGCGAGAAGGTGTGGCCGGTGCCGGTCGAGGATGTGCTGGCCGGTCATCCTGCGATCAAAGAGGTCGCTGTGTGGAGGCGACCCGATCCCGAGTGGGGCGAACGGGTCGTGGCCTGGGTCGTGCCTCACCCTGACACCGCCCCACCGGACCTGAGCGACCTTCGCCAGGCGGTGGCCTCGCAGCTTGCACCGTGGGCCGCTCCCCGCGAATTGGTGGTGGTTCCTGCTCTGCCTCGGACCCCGAGCGGCAAGGTACGCCGCTCCGACCTGACCTGACCTGACCCGACCCGACCTCGGCGACCGGGCTTACGGCGGTGCCGCGACCGTCAGGAGAGCCCGCCGCCCGGGATGCAGAGGGCCCCGCCGTCGATGACCAGAGTCTCTCCGGTGATCCACGAAGCGGCGTCCGAGCACAGGAACAGCGCGGCCGCCGCGATGTCGTCGACTTCGCCGAGGCGCGCGAGTGGCAGGCGCCGCGAGATGGCCGCCTCGCCCGGTTCCCACAGAGCGCGTGCGAACTCGGTCTTGACCAGCCCCGGGGCCAGGGCGTTGACCCGGACCTTCGGGCCGAGCTCCCCTGCCAATTGGCTGGTCAGGTGGATGACCGCGGCCTTGGTCACGTTGTACCAGCCGATGCCTGATTCGACCGACAGGCCACCGATGGAGGCCAGGTTGAGGACGACACCACCGCGCTCGGACATGCCGGCTCGCCACGCGGCCTGGACCCACTCGAGGTAGCCGGTCTGGTTCACCCGCACTGTCTTGTCGGCCCGGCCGGTATCGATCTCCATCATCGGACCGAAGTAGGGGTTGGTCGCTGCATTGTTGACGAGGATGTCGATCGAGCCGAAGCGGTCCGCGGTCGCCTTCACGCAGGCGTCGGCCTGGTCGGGTTCTCCGGCGTTCGCCACCCACCAGGCGACCTGGCCCGCCCGGTCACCCTTGGCAGCGTCGATCTCGGAGGCCGCCTCGGCCAGGGCCTCGGCCTTGCGTGAGGAGAGCATCACCGATGCGCCCGCCGCGCAGAAGGCCAGGGCGATGGCCCGCCCGATCCCACGCGAGGCCCCGGTGACGAGCGCGGTCTTCCCGTCCAGTCGCAGTTCCATGACCGGACACCCTAGACAGCGCGCTGCACGCGGCGGTACCGAACGATCCCGGAAGCGCCGGAGGTAGAAGGCCTACGAGGTCGCGGTCGCGGTTGCATCTCGGTGGTGGTGCTGTCCGCCGAGATGCGGCCCGGGGGTCCGGCGCCCGATCCGGTCTAGCCGGGCACATCGACTCCGGGGTGGGCCGAAACGTCGCCCACGTTTCAACCCCTAGCATCATCCGCGTGAATCACCTGGCCAACGAGACCAGCCCGTACTTGCTCCAACACGCCAGTAACCCGGTGGACTGGTACCCCTGGGGCAACGAAGCGTTCGAGCTCTCCGTCCGGCTGGACCGGCCGGTCTTCCTGTCCGTCGGCTACTCGGCGTGCCACTGGTGCCACGTGATGTCCCACGAGTCGTTCGAAGACAAGGTGACCGCTGCTGCGCTCAATGCCTCCTTCGTCTGCATCAAGGTCGATCGGGAGGAACGGCCCGACATCGATGCGGTCTACATGGAAGCCGTCCAGGCCATCACCGGGTCGGGCGGATGGCCGATGAGCGTGTTCCTGACGCCGGACCGTCGCCCCTTCTACGGCGGCACGTACTTCCCCCCGGACGATCGACCCGGCTCACCTTCGTTTCGCACGGCGCTGGCCGCCCTCACCGATGTGTGGGACAACCGCCGGAGCGATGTCGACGAGCAAGCCGACGAATTGGCCGAGGCAATCGCCACCCGTTCGGCAATCCACCGCGGGCCCGGGGCTCCGTCGGTGTTTGCGACCTTCGCACCTGGCCGTGAGGGAGGCCCGACCGACCTGCTGATGCCGGCCGCCGATGAGCTGGTCGAGCGGTTCGACCCGACATGGGGCGGATTCGGCAGGGCGCCCAAGTTCCCGCAGCCGACACTGATCGACCTGGCGCTCCGCCACTCGGTGCGCAGCAGCGGGGCCACGGCTGCCCGCGCCGAGCACATGGCGGTGCTGACGCTCGAGGCCATGGCGGCCGGCGGCATCCATGACCACCTCGGCGGCGGGTTCGCCCGCTACTCCACCGACCGCGAGTGGCTGGTCCCCCACTTCGAGAAGATGCTCTACGACCAGGCCGGTCTCCTCCGGGCATATCTTCACGGCTGGCAGGTGACCGGGCGGGCGGACTTCCTGCAGGTCGCAGAGGGGATCGTCGAGTACGTCGGGCGCGACCTCACCTCGGCCGAGGGTGGCGTGTGGTCGGCCGAGGACGCCGACTCGGAAGGGGTCGAGGGCAAGTTCTACGTGTGGACGCCCGCGCAGATGGCCCAGGCGGTCACCACCGGAGCGAACGGAACCGGATCCGGAACCGGAACAGAGGCAGACGCCTTCGACGTCCTCGCGGCCGTGTCCGAGTGGTTCGGCGTCACCGAGTCCGGCAACTTCGAGGGCAGCACGATCCTCCGCCGCCCGCTCGGGGAGCCGATGGACCGGCCGGCGGATGTGGAGATCGGGCGACGCCTACTCCTCGAGGCACGCGGCGCCCGCGTCCGGCCCGGTCTCGACGACAAGGTGCTCACCGAGTGGAACGCCATGTACGGATCGGCCCTGGCCGAGGCCGCTGCGGCCACCGGCAACCAGGCGTGGGGGGACGCTGCCGTTTCCATCGGCGAGTTCCTCCTCGGCCACCTGGTCGGTGCCGACGGAAGGTGGCTGAGGAGCTGGCAGCGCTACGGCGGGGCGCGCCACCAGGCCTATGCCGCTGACCACGCCTGGTTGATCGACTGCTTCACCCGGCTTGGCGAGCTCACCGGCCAGGCCGTCTGGACCGAGCGTGCGGTCGGGGCTGCGGAGGCGCTGCTCACACTCTTCGGAGATCCCGAAGGAGGTGGCTTCTTCACCACCGGGCACGATGCCGAAAAGCTGATCGTACGCACCAAGGAGGTGTTCGACGGCGCAACTCCCTCCGCCAACGCCGTGGCAGCGCTGTCACTGGCCCGGTTGGGAGCGCTGACCGGCGATCGTCGCTACACCGACGCCGCCCGCCAGGTGGTCGAGATGGTCGGCGACCTCCTCACCCGTCACCCGACCGCCTTCACCCACGTGGCGCACACCGCCGACCTCCTCCTCCACGGGTTCACCGAAGTGGTCATCGCCGGCGACCGCCCCGACCTCCTGGACGTCACCAGGAGCCGCTGGCTGCCTCGCGCCGTCGTGGCGTGGGGTGAGCCCACCGGCTCCCCCCTCTGGAAGGGGCGCGACGGAAGCCGGGCCTTCGTATGCCGGGACTACGTGTGCCAGACGCCGGCGACCGACCCCACTACCCTGGCCGACCAGCTGGCCCAGGACCCGTCATGAGCAAGGCATCGGCCCGCACGCCTCGAAGTGGCACGGCCCGTGACGTCGCCCGCTCCGTCAAGCATCGGGCCCGGATCGAGGTGGGCGGGGGTACCTCGCTGACCATGCTCGTGCTGGCCTGCCACCCCGAGGACACCACCGGTGTGGATCTGGCGTCGGGTGCGCTGGTTCGAGTGAGAGTGACCTGGCCGGCGGACCACGGTCCGGACCTGGTGCCGTTCGACGTCGTCGAGACCCAACTTGCCGAGGAGCCCGAGCGTGACGATCTGGCCCAACCCGAAGCGGTGACGGCAAGCGGACTGCCCCGGCACCGCGGGACGCTCCACGGACGACGGGTCCGGCATCTCTTGCACCAGTTGGCGGCCCCGGTCGAAGAGCATGTGCTCGGGTTTCCGGGAACCTCAGCCCCCTACTGGGAGTTCCGGGGCTTCCGACCTTCGCTCGCGCTGTTGGTTCCCTCCAAGGGTCCGGTCCTCTTCCGACGGGTCGGAGACCGAACGGTGTGGGTCCGTTTCGGCTGGGGCCGCAGCGACAACTGGCTGCCCGTCGAGGACCCTCGGGCGGAACGCGCCCTCGACGTGGCCCGTCGCGACCGGCTGCAGGGCAAAGACCTGGCTTCCGCCCTGGGATTCAAGCCCCACTACGTGGTGGCCGTGGTGACCACGCCACGGGACGGACACTGCTACAAGACGGTTCGGGCCCTCCTGCCACGTAGTTGAGACGAGCGGACCCCGTCCAGGTGCGGGGGCGGGTGGTGCGATCAGGGGCCCCATACGGCGGGACCTGGGTACGAGCACCGGCGGTGCGTCGCCTACAGTCGATGACGATGCCCGACGCTGACGCCGTCCCGCCGCAGACCGGACCGGTCCTGCCGGACTATGGGGCCGCCTGTGTCGCAAACATCGTCCCCGCACTGCTCGGTCAGCTCGGTCCGGACGCACCGGAGCCCGACTGGCTCCCCGTGTCCGTTCGCCATGCCCACCAGGTGGTGCTGCTGGTGGTGGACGGCCTCGGATGGGAGCAGCTCCGCGCCCGGTCCGCCGTGGCTCCCACACTGTCCGCAGCAGAGGGAATCGACCGTTCCATCACGTCGGTGGCACCGACCACCACCGCCACGGCCCTGACCTCGATCACCACCGGGCGACCGCCCAGCGAGCACGGGATCATGGGGTATCGCATGGCCGCCGGCGACGAGGTCCTCAATGTGCTGCGCTGGACCATCGGGAGCGGACCGGCTCGCGACGCCCGCCGTACGCACCCCGCACGGCGACTCCAGCCGTTCCCCCCGTTCGAGGGCGCGCCCGGCACGGTACCGGTGGTGTCGAAGGACGAGTTCGGCGGCACCGGGTTCACCGCTGCCCATCTGGGGAACTCGCCACTGCACGGCTACAAGGTGCCGTCCTCGCTTCCGGTGTCGGTCGGCCGGCTTCTGCGCGAGGGCGAGGCGCTCGTTTACGCCTACTACGACGGGATCGACAAAGTGGCCCACGCGAACGGGCTGGGCGAGCTCTACGACGCCGAGCTCCGGGCCGTCGATCGACTGGTGGAGGACCTGGCGGCCGAGCTGCCACCCGGCGCCGTGCTGTTGGTGACCGCCGACCATGGTCAGATCGAGGTCGGACCGGCAGTAGAGCTGCTGGGGCGCGAGATCATGTCGGGGGTCCGGTTCCTGTCCGGCGAAGGTCGATTCCGGTGGCTCCACGCCCGGCCCGGCGCGTCGGACGACCTCCACCAGGCGCTCACCGACCGGTACGGGGACACGACCTGGGTGATGGAGCGGGACCGGCTGATCGATGAAGGTTGGTTCGGAGGACCCCTTGACGGCGGACTGCTCCCCCGGCTGGGCGACGTGGCTCTCATCCCGTTCACGCCGATCGCCTTCGTCGACCCGGCCGACACCGGCGAGAGCCGCCTCCAGTGCCGGCACGGATCGCTGACCAGTGACGAAATGCTCGTTCCGTTGGTTGCAATCGGAGGTGGGAGACCTTGATGAAGGACCAGATGCCGGACCCGGACCCGGACGACGCCCCGGCGCTCCGACCCGAAATCGTCGAAGGTGCCCAGCCGGCGGGCCTGCTGTCGGCTCCAGGTGCGACTGCCGCAACGCCTGAGCCGCCGGACGGCCCGCCCACGGACGAGGGCGACGAGCAGAGTGAGTCCATCGAGCGCCCGGCCAAACTGCTCCGCATCGGCTCCATGGTCAAGCAGCTGCTCGACGAGGTTCGCCAAGCTCCCCTCGACGAGGCCAGCCGGGGGCGGCTCCGCGAGATCTACGAGCAGTCCATACGGGAGCTGGCCGACGGACTGTCGCCCGACCTGGCCGCCGAGCTGGACAGGGTCTCCATACCCTTCGATTCCCCGACTCCGTCGGATGCCGAGCTGCGGATCGCCCATGCCCAACTGGTCGGCTGGCTCGAAGGCCTCTTCCACGGCATCCAGGCGACGCTGGTGGCCCAGCAGGTCGCCGCCCGGGCCCAGCTGGACGAGATGCGCCAGCGTTCGCTGCCGAGCGGAGACGATCCGAGCATCGGTCGCCCGGGCACCTACCTCTGATCGAACGGACGCAGCGGGGGTCGCCACTCCACCTCCCCGGGCGGCGTTGGGTCGCGCTATCGTCGGAATGACAATGCTGTAACTCGTCCACACCCTGTGGAAAACCCGCCACGGTGGGGGCGAGACCATCGAGGAAGGCGCCGACCAGGTGGCAACACGGTCGTTCACACATCTACACACTCACACCGAGTTCTCCATGCTCGACGGGGCTGCCCGGGTGGACGACCTGGTGGACGCAGCCGTGGCCGATGGTCAGACCGCCCTCGGGATCACCGACCACGGGAACATGTACGGCGTCCTCGACTTCTATGCCGCCTGTCGGAAGGCGGGCATCAACCCGATCATCGGCACCGAGGCCTACATGGCCGCCGAGTCGCGGCACGAGCGACCGGTCCGCCGGGGGAAGGTCGACGACACCGGCGGCGACGTGGCCGGCGGCGAGAAGCTCTACTACCACCTGACGCTCCTGGCCGAGTCCGATCAGGGGTACCGGAATCTTCTCAAGCTGTCGTCGGCCGCCTACCTCGAGGGCTACTACTACAAACCTCGACTCGACTGGGAGTTGCTGGCCCGGCACAGCACCGGGCTAATCGCCACCACCGGCTGCCTCGGCGGCGTGGTGCTCCAGGCCCTGCTGGCCGACGACCGGATCAAGGCAGAGGCGCTGGCCGCGCGGCTGCAGGACATCTTCGGCAAGGACAGCCTGTTCGTCGAATTGCAGGACCACGGTCTGCCCGAGCAGCACAAGACCAACCCGGCACTGGTCGAGATCGCCCGACGAATCGGGGCTCCCCTGCTCGCCACCAACGACAGCCACTACACCCACCGCGAGGACCATGTCGCCCATGACGCCTTGTTGTGCGTGCAGACCGGTGCCCTCATCGACGACCCGAAACGGTTCAAGTTCCAAGGAGAGGAGCACTACCTGAAGTCGGCAGCGGAGATGCGCCACCTCTTCGCCGAGCTTCCCGAGGCCTGTGACAACACGTTGCTCATCGCCGAGCGGGCCTCGGTGGAGATCGACTTCGCCAGGCCGAGCCTGCCGCGCTTTCCCGTACCCGAGGAGTTCACCGGGGAGACCTACGAGGAGCGGGCGGCCGGCTACCTCCGCCACCTGAGCATCGAGGGGGCGAAGGAGCGCTACGGCCTTCCCATCCCCCCCGAGGTGTTGACCCGTCTCGACTATGAGCTCCGGGTCATCGCCGACATGGGCTTCTCCGCATACTTCCTGGTGGTCTGGGACCTCATCCGGTTCGCCCGCTCCCAACGGATCAGGGTGGGGCCGGGCCGGGGCTCGGCCGCCGGGTGCTGCGTGGCCTACTGCCTCCAGATCGTCGATCTCGATCCGATCCGGTACGACCTGCTCTTCGAGCGGTTCCTCAATCCGGGACGCGTCCAGATGCCCGACATCGACATGGATTTCGACGAGCGCTACCGGGGCGACATGATCAAGTACGCCGCCGAGCGGTACGGATCGGACCACGTCGCCCAGATCGTCACGTTCTCCACCATCAAGGCACGCGCCGCGGTGCGGGACGCTGCCCGTGTGCTCGGCTACCCCTACATCGTGGGTGACAAGATCGCCAAGGCAATGCCTCCTCTCCTGATGGGCCGCGACACTCCGTTGACCGCCTGCCTGGCCCGCACCGAGGGATTCGAGGACGGCTTCGCCGCAGCCGGCGAGCTGCGCACCATGTACGACTCCGATCCCGAGGCCAAGCGGGTCATCGACGTGGCCAAGGGCCTCGAGGGCCTGCGCCGTCAGGACGGCATCCATGCCGCGGCGGTCGTGATCACCGACGAGCCCGTGACCGAGTACGTCCCGGTGCAGCGCAAGCCGGACGGCAACGATCCCGACAACGCCCCGATCGTGACCCAGTACGAGATGCACGGGGTCGAGAATCTCGGACTGTTGAAGATGGACTTCCTCGGGCTGCGGAACCTGTCGGTCATCGAGCGCTCCCTCGACCTGATCGAGATCTCGACAGGTGTCCGACCGGACATCGACGGCATCCCGCTCGACGATCCGTCCACCTTCGACATGCTGCGCAAGGGCGACTCGATGGGCGTGTTCCAACTCGAGGGTGGGCCGATGCGCTCGCTGATGCGCTCGCTCGCCCCCACCACCTTCGACGACGTAGCCGCTCTCGTCGCTCTCTATCGACCGGGCCCGATGGCCAACAACATGCATCGCGACTACGCAGACCGCAAGAACGGCCGGCAAGCGGTCACCTACCTGCATCCTGACCTCGCTGAGATCCTGAGCGGTACCTACGGCCTCATGATCTATCAGGAGTCGGTCATGCGGGTGGCACAGAAGTTCGCCGGCTACAGCCTCGCCGAGGCCGACAACCTGCGAAAGGCGTGCGGCAAGAAGATTCGCGCGCTGATCCAGGCCGAACGGGAGAAGTTCGTGGCCGGTTGCGTCGCCCAGGGATACGGCGAGCCGCTCGGCACCTCCTTGTTCGACATCATCGAACCGTTCGCCGACTACGCGTTCAACAAGTCGCACTCCTATGGCTACGGGTTCATCGCCTACCAGACCGCCTGGCTCAAGGCCCACTACCCGGTCGAGTACCTGGCCAGCCTGCTCACCTCGGTCAAGGACAACAAGGACAAGACTGCGGTCTACCTCGGCGAGTGCCGCTCCCTCGGCATCGAGGTGCTGGTGCCCGATGTCAACCGGTCACTGTCGGAGTTCGCAGCGGACTTCTCCGGGGGACTGGGGACGCTCGGAGAACAGGGTGACAGCCCCGGGGCCATCACCTTCGGTCTTGCCGCGGTGCGCAACGTCGGCGAAGGACTCGTCTCCCACATCGTGGCCGAACGGGAACGCAACGGCCCCTACGCCGACTTCTACGACTTCTGTCAACGGGTGGATCCGCAGGTCCTCAACAAGCGCACCATCGAGTCGCTGGTCAAGGCCGGCGGGTTCGACTCCCTCGGCCACCCCCGGCAGGGGCTGTGCCTCGTCTTCGAGGACATCGTCGACCGGACTCTGGAGCGCCGCCGCGAGCACGATGCCGGCGTCGTGTCGCTCTTTGCCACCCTCGAACCCGAAACGGACGGGCAGGCCACCGGGTTTGCCGACACCCGGGTGCCGATCCCCGACACCGAGTTCGGCAAATCGCAACGCCTTGCCTTCGAGAAGGAGATGCTCGGCCTCTACATCAGCGACCACCCCCTGATGGGGCTCGAAGGCTCCTTGAGCCGGCTCACCGACTGCACCTTGGCCGAACTGCGCGACGTCGACCCCGAGGCCATCGGCGGATCGGCAGGGGGCTTTGCCACCGAGGGCCAGATGCGCCTGGTGGGAGGGGTGGTCACCGAATTGACCCGCCGGTACACGAAGAAGGGCGATCTGATGGCCACCTTCGTACTCGAGGATCTCAATGCGTCCATCGAGACATTCGTCTTCCCGAAGACGATGACCGAGTACGGTGCCCTGCTCGACGACGACGCAATCGTCGTCCTGAAGACCCGAGTGGACCTACGGGACGACCGGCTGAAGCTGGTGTGCATGGAGGTCCGACGTCCCGAGCTGGCCGTGGACGGCACGGCCGATCTGCGGATCACCCTCCCGCTGAACACACTCACCGACCGCACCGTGGAAGGCCTGAAGCACCTCCTGGCCGAGCACCCCGGTGACTCCCCGGTCTTCCTGCACGTGGGAGGCAAGGTGCTGCGCCTCCCGCCGGAGTTCAACGTGGACAGCCGCCGGGGCCTGGTCGGGGAGCTCCGGGTGCTGTTGGGTCCGAACGCAATCCAAGGCTGACCCTGCCTCCGATTGACCGTCCGAGGAGCCGGTTTTGCTCCTTCGGGGGTGGTCCCCGGACCCCGATTCCACCCTTGTCGGAGGCGGTGGAGGGGGGCGGATACGACAGGAGGCTCCAAATCCCGTAAAATCGTTGGACGGCTCCTGGCGTGGAGGCTCACAGATCCGTCTGGCCCCACCGGCTCGGCGGTCGATGGGGGTTCCACGACAGACCCGGGCCGGCGGTTGGTGCCGCAGGAAGACCGAGGAGTACGGAACGGCATATGTCCATCCATGTGGAGACCAAGGATTGCACTTCGATCAGTGACGCCGAGTTGGCCGAGATGGCCGATCTGTGCGCTGAGCGGGAGCCCCGATTCGATATCGGCTTCCTCTCGAAACAGCGGGAAGAGTGGGTGCTGGTCACCCGTGCCCGCGAGGGGACCAAACTGCGAGGCTACTCCTTCTCCACCCTCGAGCGGATCGGTGGCACGCCATCGCTGCTGATCGGATTGGCCACGGTGGACCGCACGTCCCGGGCCGATACCGTCTTGCGGTCCATGATGGGCGACAAGTACCGACGGGCATTGCTTGCCTTCCCGGACGAGGACGTGCTGGTCGGTACCCGACTGCTCGGACCCGAGGGATTCCGGGCCTTCGCCGGACTGACGGACGTCGTCCCGGGACCCGACCACAAGGCCACCGGTGAGGAGCGGGCCTGGGGCCGGCGCCTCGCCAAGCGATTCGGGGCGGACAGCCGCATCGACGACCGGACCTTCATCGTCGCCGGCGACGGCAACGAGTCCGGAGGATTCGATTTCGCCAGCCCCAAGGCCCAGCCCGCCGAAGCAATGGTCACCTTCTTCGAGAGTATCGAGCTCCAGTCGGGCGGTCGGCTGGTCACCTTCGGCTGGGCGATGGCCGAGGACCTGGCGGGCGGAAAACTGGGTGGGCGCTGACCGCCGACGGGTGTCGCGCCGGCGGGGACACCCTCGCCATTGCTCGGCAGCGTCAGCTCAACGATCCGAGCGCAGGCAATAGCATGAGCACGTGAAGGTTTCGACCCGTGGTGACTACGCCAGCCGGGCCCTGCTGTCCCTTGCGCTCCATACGGACAAGGACGGTCCCACCGCGGTACGGGACATTGCCGAGCGCACCGGCCTTCCCCAGCCTTACCTCGAGCAGATCCTTCTGGCGCTGAAGGGCGCGGGCCTGGTTCGCTCCAAGCGCGGGGTCGGGGGTGGCTACGTACTGGCCCGCTCCCCCGACGAGATCACACTGTCCCAGATCGTCTCGGCCGTCGACGGTCCCATCGTGGCGGGCGATTTCGGCCTCCCCCACGAGAACGGCGCCTGCGACCACGAGGGCCAGTGTGTCCTCCTCACGGTATGGGCAGACGTGGGCGAGCACATGCGGACCCACCTCGAATCGTTCAATCTGGCTGACATGGTGGCACGCGCCCAGGGCAAGATGCCGGCGCTCCGCCGGGGAGCGGGCTGAACCACCTCACCCGATGTCCGGTCGGGTGTATTCGTCCGATTCGAACCGGAACGGGCGGTTCGGATCAGAACGTGATCGCCCCGACCGGGAGGTTCGGCGTCACTCCGATGGAGGGGAGCGAGCCGAGGAACGGCGCGCCGCCGAAGGCGAACACCCCTCCGTCGGTGGCATCGAGCCAGTAGCCCTGGCCGTCGGCAGTGGGCACGATGGCGACCGCGGGGCCATCGAGGTCGTGGCCGACCATCGAACCACCGAACGGTGCGTCACCGTAGGCGAAGACGCCGCCGTCGCCTGCGCAGTGGACCCGACCTCTGCCGCGGACCTGCAGTCGGTTCTTCGAGTCCTCGCTCGGGGACAAGGTCTTCGCCTGGTGGCGCCGGCGCAAGCGACGTATGGCTGGTCGTGCAGACCGATACGCCCTAGTGTCCTGACCCCGAAGTTCGGGAGAGAACACACTTCAGGCATCAGAGGTCCCCGCGGTGGCCGCCGAGACCCGGGCGCAGTACCGGGCAAGCGAG
>JADGOE010000060.1 GCA_017883135.1 Acidimicrobiales bacterium | reverse complement strand
TTGGTCCCGATGTAGAGGACGCAGGCGTGCGTGAGATCGCACTTGGGGCTGGCGTTGGCCGGCTCGCCCAGCGCTGCCGAAGGGAGGCCGAACATGGACAGCCCGCTGTAGTTGCCGGCGTTGCCCCCGGCCACGTAGTTGAAGCTGCCGTCGGTCCCGGTGAGGATGGTGTCGCCGGGGATGGTCTGGCCGTCACAGTTGGCGGGGGAGGTAGGCAGGTTGCCCACCGTTCCACTGGGATCGGCGCACTCGATGATGCTGATGCCCACGTGGGAGCCGAAGGTGGTGTTCGCTGCCGCCGACACCGCGATGACCTGCTGGTCGGTGTAGGTGGGCAGGGTCACTCCGCCGCTGGTTGTCGTCGGTGCCGACGTCAGCACCGGCAACGCGGTGGCCGCGCTGGCGATCCCCGATGCCCCGAAGACGGCGCCGGTGGCGGACACCAGGAGCGCCAGGATCGCAAGGATGATTCGACTCGTCCGTCGCATTGGCATGTGGTGATTCCTTTCGTGATCAAGCTGATCAGTAGAACGTCGCGGTGGTGAGAATGACGACGGTCGCGTGCTACCCGGACAACCGGCTTCGACCTTCACGGGCAGTTATGACACGTCGCCGGGGTGGCAGGGTCGCCGAATTGCCGTTGACGCGAAGAAATAACCTTTCGATAAGAGTCACGTGAACTGAACGTTGCCATTCCGCTATCTGGTGGCCGTTCGGACACCCAGGGTGAGCGGCGACGCGGCTCGGGCCCCCCGGCCGAATCAGGTGTTCACTTAGCGGCCTGACTCAGCCCTTCACCACAGACTCCCAGGTCAGACCGGACTGCATCGGTGACAGCGCGCCCGCCGACGGCACCGACCCGCATCGCCCGGGCCACGCACAACAGACCGAAGATCTCCTGTAAGACTCCCTCGGGGAGTCGAGAGCGCAGCGTGGGGGTGCCCTGGCCGGGTTCCCCCCCCAGGCCGGCCAGTGCGTGACCCCAGGTGCTTGTCTCGGAGTAGAGCGACCGCAGTTCCTCGGGCGACGCCGACGACGGATCGAGCAACGTCGTGATCAGGCGAGGCCCGGCGCCGTCCGGTCCGTCCGGCCGGTCGACCACACGGACCGTGACGCCGCCCTCCGACCGACTCCGATCCCGGTGCGGGTAGAGCGTTGACAGGTAGGTCCCATCGTCCAAGTGCTCTTCGGCAGGGAGCACCACCGTCGACCGGACCCGCCAGACCAGCTCGGCTCCGGTGGCTGCCGCCTGGACCCACAACGCGAATCCGGACAGGTTTCTGTCGCCCACCAACAGTGAGCACGGCGACAGTGACCGGCACAGCGCAGACATCTGGGCCCGATCCACCCCGGCCGGCCCGATCTCCACATCGAGCGGCAGGTGGGTGCCCTGTTCGATGAGCCCAGCCATGCGAACCATCGGCACGGCAGGGGGTACCCCGCCCGGGTCGGGCTGACCTTGTCCGAATGCGGCCACATTGCCTGGACTCGACGGTACCTCGAAGGCGATCTCATCGAGGCAGACCACCTGACGGCCGCGAAACTCGGCGGGTGTCGACAGGGGTGGATCCACCACTGCGGGCGCCATACCGAACAGCGCACTCAGGGGCTCCACGCCGAGCCGTTGTCGAGCTTTGGCGAGCGCCGCCTTGGATGGCACCTGGGTGGGGGTCGGCTTTCCCGACGCCAGGTCCATTCCGTCCGTCAGGCGCGACATGACTCCCTCGTAGGAGACATCGGGAAACATCGTCAGCGCCAGCACGTAGTACACGACGGTCCGGGCCGGCAGTGCCCGGGCCCGCTGTTCGACCCTGTCCGACTTCTCGACGACCAGATCGACGACACTCGGTGGATACGCCGCCAGCAGCTGGGTGATGCGCCGGCGATCCCCCGCAAATGTCATCAGTACGTTCCGCGCGGGTGTCCAGTCACCCGGTAGAGGAGGAACTCGACACACCTTCCGCCCGCCGGGAACGTGGTGACCAGATGGGAGATTCCCGCACCCGACTTGAACAGGGTCGGGTACAGGAGGTCGATCGAGTCGGCCGGTGCCGCGCTCGGCTTCGGGAGCAGCAGGTAGTGGGCGTGGAAGGTCAGCGGATCGGCCAGGATTCTGGCGAAGTCGCGATCGTTCGGGATCACGAACACCCTCGGGTCGGACGACCGGGTGACCAGTTCGGGGATGCACCGGTTGGCGTTGTTCACCACGATCGATCCGTTGGGGAGGTGCATGGCGTCGATCGACGCGCCCGTACCCTTCACCCACTTGTACGACGATATGGCGACCTTCTGGTTGGTGTTCGGGTGGGTGGCAAAGACGGCACCGATCTCCTGCACCTCCAAGGTCCCGATGCCAGGGTTGAACATGCCGGCCGCAGTGGCCGGGATCGACGGCACCAAAAGGAGCACCGCCACGACGGTGGCACCCAGCCCGGCCAGGACCTTCGCCCCGGTATGGCCGGCCACCGGTGAGCCGACGGCCGGGTGCGGCGTCGCGACAGCGCGCCCTTCCCTCGGTCGGGCCGGCACCACCTGAAGCGGTCTCCCGAACATGCTCCCGACGAGGATCACCTCGATCGGCACCACCAGGATGAAGTACCGGTAGAACGGAAAGATCGAATTGTCCAGATACGACGCAACGGTGAAGAGCAGCCCACCGCCGAGTATCGCCCCGATGGCAAGGATCTGGATGTCCCGCCGGTACGCGGCGGCGATCACCGCCAGTGTCACGATGATCGCCAGGGCCGGGCCCAGGTATTCGATCGACTTCGCCTCGAAGAGCAGCCGGGCACCGTAGTGCCCTGCCTTCATCCCCGATTGGGCGATGAGTGACGTGTTGCCGAACTGGGCCGACAGCTGTTCGAAGGGATGTCCCACGATGATGTAACTGGCCACCGCCCAGGCCGCAAAGGTGGTGACGATCGGGAGGAGGAAGATCGTGGCGTCGGTCAGGCTGGCCATCGATCTGACCTGCGGATGACCGGACGACCGGTGGTAAGAGAGGCCGAACACCAACGGAGCGGCGAAGATCGCCGCCAGCATCGGTTCGCTTCTTCCCAGATAGGCGAGGGCCAGAAACGACGCGGCATAGACGAGCGAGCGGAGGTCGTCCAGGCGCATCCATCGCAGCAGGTAGCGGAGTGTCCCCACCATGGTGAAGAGATAGAGCGCCTCACTCATGCCGTTGCCGCCGTAGTAGATGACCATCGGGTTGACGGCAAAGATGGCCACCATCACCAGCCGGGTGAGTGTGGCGACCCCCCACTCGCTGAAGATGCATCGCACCTGGTAGGCGGCGCCGGCCATCGCCAGCGCCGACACCAACGTCCCTGCAACGTTGTTCGCAGCCAGTGGCGACCACAGTGAGTTGAATGCCAGAACCGGTAGGACGGCGAGCGAGGAGAGAGGGTTCCATACGAATCCCATGGCAGCAAGGTGGGGATCGCGGGAGTGGAGCGTGTAGAACCCGTTGGCCATCCGAGCCACCGCGTCTCCGGGGAACACGTGGTAGTGGAAGTCGAGGAGCATGGCCGCGACGAAGTACGTGCCAAAAGCGAGAACGGCCACCACGCCGCCTTCACTGGCAACGTGGTGGGCCAGTCGTACCACGCGCGCCTGGCGGACCACATGCCCCGCATCGGAGAGTTCGGCCGCGACGTAGGGGCCCGGGTGGAACCCCGGCGGTGCCGCAGGCCCCCGGCTGACGATGGTCACGAGCGGACCGGCTCGGCCGGCTCTGCCGGCTCCCGCGTGTCCAGACCGTGTGCCGTCTTCTCCCAGAACGTCGGTGCCCCGACCAGCTGGAGCAGCGCCTTCACTGCAGCCAGCGACATCATCACCCAGTAGACGGGTACGAAGAGTGCCGGGAAGAGGAGCTGGCCCCGACGTCCGATCCGACAGCTCATCACCGCCACGTAGACCAGCAAGAAGTTCCCGAACGCCCACGACGCCAGACCCAGGTAGTAGATGGGCGCCGGATAGATCTCCTCGATGAAGTGAGGGTGGAAGACGAACCAGAAGATCGTCATCAGCCAGAACACCGGATTGATCATGGCCAGAACGGGAGTGCCGCCGATGAACATGACGTAGTGGACCAGACCCTTTGCCCCGAGCTCGCGCCACAGCTCCCGGGGGTTCCGCAAGTGCACCAAGAACGTCTGCAGATACCCCTTCAGCCAGCGAGATCGCTGCTTCATCCAGTTGACGAAATCGCTGTTCGCCTCCTCGAAGGTCGTCGACTCGAGTACTCGCACCGAATAGCCCTCACGGAACATCCGGATGCCCAGGTCGGCATCCTCGGTGACGTTGAACGGATCCCAGGCACCGGTCGATTGGAGCACCACCCGGCGGAAGTGGTTCGAGGTTCCCCCTAGCGGGATGGGGGCGCGCATCGACGCCAACCCCGGGAGGAAGAAGGAGAACCACAACCCGTACTCGATGGTGAACCACTTGGTGATCAGGTTCTGCATCGGATTGTTGTAGGTGAGCTTGGCCTGCAGGCAGGCGACATCGGGTCCCAGGCGCCGCATGGCCACGACGGCCCGGCGAAGTTGCAGTGGCTCCGGCTCGTCCTCGGCGTCGTAGACGGCGACGAACTCGCCGCGAGCCAGACCCAGCCCGAAGTTGAGAGCCTTCGGTTTGGTCCGCGGTTCAGCGGGCGGGATCGCGACCAGCTCGAACTGGTCGCCCGGCCATGAGCACCCGATGGCCTCGATCGTCTCGCGGTCGTCCGCCTCGACGAGGAGCTTGATGTCGAGCCGATCGGGCGGGTACTCGAAGTCGGTCACCCGCTGGATGAGCCGGCTGATCACTTCGGGCTCTCGGTAGGCGGCGATCAGCACCGTGTAGACGGGCAGCTCCCAGTCCGGAACCGACCGGGCTTCGATGTCGCCCACCACCTCGCAGGTCCCGGGTTGATTGGAGGCCCGAAAGAGGAGCACCCGGTACACGATCGCAGCGATGTAGAAGACGGTGATGATCGAGACGATCACCGTCACGGTTGTGATGAGATCGACCACACCCCCGACGACGATGAGGGCGGCAAGACCGAGGAGCGTGTTCCGTTGCCCACGGGACAGAAGTCGGCGTGCGGACACGACTGGCTCCAGGTCGGCGAGGCCCGAAATGCTGGCTTCCAGGCGGAGGCGCGCCTCCTCCTCGCTCATGACGATGGTGCGCACAGCGGCACTGTAACAACATGTTTTTGGCGGGGCGATCCTGTTTACTAAGAGTTCAAGAACGTTGACACACTGTTTATCTGTCCGTTCACCAACTGTTCACTCAGTGGCAGAAACCCGGCCCGCGCACGTGGTCAGCCACCGCCGTATCCGGTCACTTTGACCGCCCACCGGCAGTTCGGCTGCGTCTGCACGATGATCTGCTGGCTTCCGGCGGTGGTCTCCGGAGTCACGTCCTGGCCCGAGCCGGTGGTTCCGGTGACGGCCGCACTCGAACCGGCTCCGGCGCCGGCCTGCACCACAAAGATCTGGAACGCGGGCGAGGCGCTGGGAGCAGGGGTGCACTGGTACGCCCACCCGATCTTCCATGTGCCGGCGGCCACGGTGAAGGCGCTGCTGGTCCAGTTGCCCTGGGAGGTCTGTTGAGGGACCAGCACCACGTCCGGTCCCGCCGCCGGGGCGACCGTCGGCGAGGTGGTCGGGGCTGGCGCCCCGGCAACCGTGGTGGAGGTTGCCGTGCCCGATGTCGTCGCCGTCGATCCGGACGGCGGGGGGGCCTTGTACGCGCTCGAACCAGCACCTTGACCCGAGCCCGACGCCGACCCGGTGCTGCCGTTCCACCAGGCGCCGACACCGATGGCCACCAAAATCGCCACCAATGCCTGCCAGGTCTTCCACGAACGCCGCTCCTTGATCCCCAGTTCGCCTGCTGCCGGCCGGTACGAGGCCCGGTCCTGGGCCGGGGCCGGCTCGGCGTCGACCGCCGGCTGCCCCACCACGCCAGGTGGCCCGCTGGTGTAGACGGGGGCTCCGTCAGCAGGCGGACGCGGAGGGCGGCTCGGTCCACCCGGCAGCGTGCCGTGCGAACTGTCGCTGCTCTGGCCGGGGTACGGACCGGACGCATACAGCTTCTGGCCGGACGCGGTCACATAGACCCGGCTCGAGGCGGCGCCGGTCCCAGCCGAACCCGATCCGTCCTCGCCATGCTCCCGGTCCGAGTCCGAGGGAGATGCTGTGGTCGATTGCCATGAGGACGTCACGCCCTAAGGCTGTGCGACCACTGGCCAGCCGTCAAGCGAACATCAGGCAAACATAATGTGACGACGGACCTGCCCGAACCCGGTCCGAGCCGGCCGGCAGGTGGTGGGACGCCCCTCGGCGCCTGGTGGCGGCACCCGGCACCGGCGTAGGGTGAGGACGTGCCGAGCAGCCTGTTCACCTGGACGAAGCGCTTGGCGGTGCTGGCCGCTGCGGCCGGAGCGATCGCGGTGGTCGCACGAATCCTCGGATCGACGAACCGGTCCGGCGCGACGAGATCCGAGGTGCTCCCGTCCATCGGTGGCGACACCTGGCCGCCGGTTCCCACCAACTCGAACCGGGCGCGCTGACCCACGTCGGATCCGTCGCTCTACGACTGCATCGCCAGCGGCTACTCCCCCGGGCCCGGGGGCACCTGGCCCTCCGCCCGCGTCCACTGGGACACGTGGTCGCACCGTCCGACCTGCACGGAGTACTCGAGATAGAAGTCGTCGCGGCCCTGGCGCTGCGCACGCCGATGACGGGGATCGTCCCTCCACGCAGGTGTGCGCCGGGTGAGGCGAACGTCACCAGCGACACCCGTTCCCCGTCCTCGGCCACGAAGGTCTTGAAGTCGACGAACCCGGTGATCGACCGGGCGGCAGCCTCCATCTCCGCGGCCAGCCCGAGGTAGGCCGGGTCGTTCTCCGCCCGCCGTCGGGAGCGGAAGACGGTCATCACCTGGCCCTCGGAAAAGGCCCGAGGAGTTGGGCCCGTGCCGTCACCCACCGCCGGCACCGCCGTCAGGACTGCACGGTGTGCACGTCGCTGATGCCCGGCGCCTTCCGCATGCGGGCAAGGGCGGCATCGGGAACCGCATGGTCGGTCGACAGCACCATGAGTGCCGTGTTGCCGGTGGCTGACGGGCCCACAGCCATCGACGAGATGGAGACCTCGGCGTCGCCCAGGATGGTCCCGACCACGCCGATCATCCCGGCCCGGTCGTCGTTGCGCACCACCACCATGTGCGGGGCGGGCGGCACCTCCACCGCATGGTCGTCGACCATCACCAGGTGCGGCTCGGTCCGGGGGCCAGTGAGCGTGCCCGCGACCGAATGGTCGCCACCGCGCAGGGTGATCAGGTTGACGTAGTCGTGGGCGGTCACCGTCGAGGTCTCCCGCACCTCGAGCCCGCGCTCGGCGGCCAGATGGGGAGCGTTCACGTAGGAGACCGGCTCGGTGCTCCCCACCGCGAACACTCCCTTCAGCACCGACAAGGTGAGGATGCCGGTGCCCGCGCCGGCCAGCCCACCCTGGTACTCGATCTCCAGTGTGTCGGGCAGCCCGTCGTTCAGGCAGGCCAGGATGCGGCCCAACTGCTCGGCCAGCCCCATGAAGGGACGGACCGTCTCGGACACATCGGTGGCTGCCACATTGACGGCAAAGGGAACGAAGTCGCCGTTGAGGGCCAGGATGACCTGCTCGGCAATGGTCACTCCCGCCTTGTCCTGTGCCTCGGCGGTCGAAGCACCCAGATGGGGGGCCACCACCACCGAGGGAAGTTCGAAGAGCGGCGACTCGGTGGTCGGCTCCTTGGCGAACACGTCGAGGCCGGCGCCCTGCACCGTGCCGGAGCGGATCGCCTCGGCCAGTGCCTCCTCGTCCACGATGCCCCCACGGGCGGTGTTGATGATCCGCACACCGGGCTTGGCCATCGCCAGCATGTCCTTGCCGATCAGACCGAGGGTCTCCGCGTTCTTGGGCAGGTGGACGGTGACGAAGTCGGAGGTGGCCATCACCTCCTCGAGGTCCATCAGTTCGACACCCATGTGCTTGGCCCGGTCGTGGGAGACAAAGGGGTCGTAGGCCACAAGGCGCATCCCGAAGGCCAGTGCCCGCTGTGCCACCAGAGCCCCCACCCGGCCCAGGCCGACCACGCCGAGGGTCTTCCCGTACAGCTCCACGCCTTCCCACTTGGAGCGTTCCCACTTCCCCGCCACCAAGGCGGCGTGGGCCTGAGGAATATTGCGTGCCTGGGCCAGCAGCAGGGCCATGGCCTGCTCCGCAGCGGACAAGATGTTGGACTGAGGGGCGTTGACCACCATCACACCCCGCTCGGTGGCGGCGGCCACATCGACGTTGTCGAGCCCGATGCCGGCCCTGCCGACCACCACCAGATCGGTGCCGACCGCCAACACCTCGGCGGTCACGGTGGTGGCGGAGCGGATGACCAGCGCCTGCGCGCCCACGATGGCCGAGACCAACTCCTCGGGGGACAGCCCGAGTTGCACATCGACCTGGTGCCCGGCCTCGGCCATCAGGTCCAGACCCGGCTGGGCCAACTTCTCGGTGACCAGCACCCTACCCATGATGTTCCTTTCTGTTGCAGTTCAGAGACAGCGTACGGGCCGATGGGACCCGTTCAGGCCAGGTAACGCGGCGGTCACCAGGATGCGGGAGGGCCGGGGACGTCCCATCGGGTACCGGGGTCACCCGGCGTCGCCGAAGAGCTTGGCCAACCGCGAGACACCTTCGACAAGGTCGTCGTCGCCCAGGGCATAGGACATCCGGAAGTAGCCGGGTGCACCGAACGCCTCGCCGGGCACCACCGCCACTTTGGCCTCGTCGATTGCCAGCTCGGCCAGTTCGGCGCTCGAACTGGATCGCCTGCCCCGGATGTCGCGCCCGAAGAGCCCCTGCACCGAGGGAAAGGCGTAGAACGCCCCGTCCGGCAGCACGCAGGAGACCCCGTCGATCTCGTTGAGCATGGCGTGCATGACGAGCCGGCGGCGGTCGAAGGCGCGGCGCATCTCCGCAACTGCGGCGAGGTCGCCCGACACCGCGGCCAGAGCCGCCCGCTGGGAGACATTGGCCACGTTGGAGGTCTGGTGGGACTGCAGGTTGGTGGCCGCCACGACCACATCGGTCGGCCCGATCATCCACCCGACCCGCCAACCGGTCATGGCATAGGTTTTCGCCACCCCGTTGACCACGATGCAGCGGTCGGCCAGCTCGGGGACCAGCACCGGCATCGAGTGGTGCTCGGCCCCGCCGTACACCAGGTGTTCGTAGATCTCGTCGGTGATCACCCACAAGCCGTGCCCGGCGGCCCACCGGCCGACGGCCTCGATCTCGTGGCGCGGGTAGACAGCCCCGGTCGGGTTGGAAGGGGAGACGAACAGCAGCACCTTGGTGCAATCGGTCAGGGCCGCCTCGAGCTGCTCGACGCCGGCTCGGAACCCACGTTCCGGAGTCGTGGCGATCACCACGGGCACGCCGCCGGCCAGCACGATCACCTCGGGGTAGGTGGTCCAGTACGGAGCCAGCACCAGCACCTCGTCGCCCGGGTCGCACAGGGTGGCGAACGAGTTGGCGATGGCCTGCTTGCCACCGTTGGTCACCAGAATCTGGGATGCAGCCACCTCGAGCCCCGAGTCCCGGCGGGTCTTCACGACCAGGGCCTCTCGCAGCTCGGGCAGGCCGGCGGTGGGGGTGTACTTGTGCGACCGGGGATCGCGGCAGGCCACCTCGGCCGCGGCCACGATGTGCTCGGGGGTGGGGAAGTCGGGCTCACCGGCACCGAAGGCGATCACGCTCTCACCTTGGGCCTGCAATGCCTTGGCCTTGGCGTCGACCGCCAGCGTCGCCGAGGGGGAGACGGCTGCGATCCTCGCAGAGATACGGTGCCCGGTCATCGCGTCGGGGCATCACGGCGCCAGCAGGGAACTGGGCCGGTTTCTGTCTGCTGAGCCATGGTGCCATGATTCCATACGTGACCGATACCCCCGACATCAGCATCCCCGCCAACCTGCTCCCTGCCGATGGCCGCTTCGGCGCGGGACCTTCCAAGGTGCGCCACGAAGCCGTCGACGCGCTGGCCGCCGTGTCGGGGACCTACCTGGGGACCAGCCACCGCCAGAAGACGGTCAAGTCGGTGGTGGGGAGCCTGCGAGAGGGTCTCCGCCAGCTCTTCTCGCTGCCCGACGGATACGAGGTGGCCCTCGGCAACGGTGGCACCACCTGCTTCTGGGACGCCGCCACCTTCGGGCTCATCGAGCGCAAGAGCCAGCACCTGAGCTTCGGCGAGTTCTCCTCGAAGTTCGCCACCGCCGCAGCCGACGCCCCCCACCTCGAGGAGCCCGAGATCATCGCATCGGAGGTGGGGACCCACCCCGAAGCCGTGGCTCGCGAGGACATCGATCTCTACGCCCTCACTCACAACGAGACGTCGACCGGGGTGATGATGCCGATCACCCGGCCTCGCGGCGCCGCGGCGCCGGCCGACGGCGGGGGCCTGGTGGCGGTGGATGCCACGTCGGGGGCCGGCGGGCTGCGGGTGGACCCGGAGCAGTTCGACGCCTACTACTTCGCGCCACAGAAGTGCTTCGGCTCGGACGGGGGTCTGTGGGTGGCGCTGCTCTCCCCCGCCGCCCAGGACCGCATCGCGGCCATCGCGGCCACCAAGCGGTGGGTGCCTGCTTCGCTGGACCTGACCATCGCCCTGTCCAACTCGAAGCTCGACCAGACCTACAACACGCCGGCGCTGGCCACCATCTTCCTCTTCGACCACCAGGTCTCCTGGTTCAACGAGCAGGGCGGCCTGGAGTTCTCCGCGGGCCGGAGCGACAGGTCATCGGAGATCTTCTATACCTGGGCCGACAACTCGGACTTCGCCACCCCGTTCGTCACCAGAGAGGAGGACCGCAGCCACGTGATCGGCACCATCGACCTCGACGGCTCGATCAACGCCGCCACCGTGGCGGCCGTGCTGCGGGCCAACGGCATCGTCGACACCGAGCCCTACCGCAAGCTCGGGCGCAACCAGCTGCGGATCGCCATGTTTCCGGGCATCGACCCTGACGACGTCGCCGCACTCTGTGCGTGCGTCAACTACGTGGTGGGCGCCCTCGCCCAGTGACCCGGCGCGGCCGGCCGGTGTGGCCCGACCTCGGGGTCAACCACCCCACCACCACCCTGCCGCCTCCCCACCACCACCCTGCCGCTCAGCCTCCGTCGGGGTACTCGCCTTCGGCCACCCAGCGCGTGCGGAAGTCCTCGAGCCAGGCGGGCAGATCGATCGGGGGGTCGGGCAACGGCTCCGCCCCCCGCTGCTGCAACGCTGCCAGATACGCATCGGGATCGTCCCCCCACGACCGGGGGTCGCCCATCATCACCTCGAGCAGCACCGTGCCCTCGGGGCCGGCCACAAAAGGCCCGAACGCTGCGCCACAGGGAAGCTCGACATGGGTGCCGGCCGGGCAGTGCCGCCCCGCACACCACATCTCGCCACTGACCACGAAGATGACGTGGGGGCTTCAGTGGCCGTGGCGCCGGATCACCATCCCCGGGTCCCACCTGGCGTACAGGGAGAGGTACGGGGGATCCGCCGAGAAGGCGAGCCACTTCTCCCAGACCGATGACGTCGAGCCGTCGGCGTTGCGGATCGCCTTGACCTGCTGCCAGGGCACCTCTGGATCGTCCAGATGGCGGAAGGTGGGTTCGCGGGCCCGGCACCCTCACACCGGATGCCTCCACCACCTCGGCGTCGTCGGCCATCGAGCCCTCCCTCGAACGTGAGAAGCGACGGGCCCGGGCCATCGGGCCGCCACCCGGCGGTCAGCCCCCGGAAACGTCCTGGATCTTCTGCTTTCCCGCGGTGACGAAGGGCATCATGTCCCGCAGCTCAGCGCCCACCTTCTCGATCGGATGGTTCAGGCCCGCCTCGCGCAGCGCCTTGTAGTTGGGGCGGCCGTTGGCGTTCTCCTCCACCCACTCCTTTGCGAAGGTGCCGTCCTGGATCTCTGTCAGGATGCGCCCCATCTCCTCGCGGACCGCCTGGTTGATGACCCGCGGTCCCCGGGTCAGATCGCCGTACTCCGCGGTGTCCGAGATCGAGAAGCGCATGCCGCTGATGCCCTGCTCGTACATCAGGTCGACGATCAGCTTCAGCTCGTGGAGGCACTCGAAGTAGGCCGATTCCGGCTGATACCCGGCCCCGACCAGTGTCTCGTACCCGGCCTGCACCAGGGCGGTCAGCCCGCCACAGAGCACCACCTGTTCGCCGAACAGATCGGTCTCGGTCTCTTCTGCGAAGGTGGTGTCGAGCACACCGGCCCGGGTGGCCCCGATGGCGTGCGCATAGGAGAGGGCCAGGTCGTGGGCCTTGCCCGACGGGTCGGCCGACACCGCCACCAGCGAGGGCACACCTCCGCCTTCGATATAGGTCCGGCGAACCAGGTGGCCGGGCCCCTTCGGCGCCACCATGGCCACGTCCACCCCGGCCGGGGGCGTGATCAGGCCGAAGCGGATATTGAAGCCGTGGGCGAACAGGATCGCGTCACCGGCCTCGAGGTTGGGGGCGATCTCCGCCTCGTACACGGACGCCTGCTCGGTGTCCGGCAACAGGATCATGACGACATCGGCCTCGGCGGTCGCATCGGCCACCGACAGCACCCGCAGCCCCGCCTCTTCCGCCTTCTGTCTCGACGACGAGTCAGGGCGCAGGCCGACCCGGACGTCGACACCGGATTCGGACAGGTTCAGCGCGTGGGCGTGGCCCTGGGAGCCGTAGCCGATGACCGCCACCTTGCGGTTCCCGATGAGGCTCGCGTCGGCATCCTTCTCGTAGTACAGCGTGGCCATCGTGATCATCCTGCCTTCTCTGTGTTGTGTGCGTTCTGGGGGCGCGGGTGTGCGCCGTCGGCTCGGTCAAGCATAGGCAACGCCACCCGGCCGGTCCGCTGCATCTCCACGATCCCATAGCCGCGGATGAGGTCTTCGAAGTCGTCGAGCTTGTCCGGCGCACCGGCCAGCATGACGGTCAACCGGTCCGGGCCGACATCGACGATCTTCCCCTCGAAGACGCCGACCAGCTGGATCACCTGGCCCCGGGTTTCGGGGCCGGCCTCCACCGTGGCCATCAGGAGCTCCCGTTCGCGTGACGATGCGGGATCCAACTCGGTGATCGACACCACCGGAATGAGCTTGTCGAGCTGTTTGAGGATCTGCTCGAGGGGTGCGGACTCCACATCCACCACGATGGTGATCCGACTGAACCGCTCATCGTCCGACGGGGCGACGGCGAGGCTGAAGATGTTGTAGCCACGCCGGGAGAACAGGCTGGCCACCCGAGCCAGCACCCCCGACTTGTTCTCCACCAGCACGGTGAGGGTGTGGTGACGCTTGTCGGTGCCGTAGACGCTCATCAGTGGACTCCCCCGGTGAGCGAGGGATCGACCACGATGTCGTCGTTGGAGGCCCCGGAGGCCACCATCGGGAAGACCTTCTCGAACGCGTCGGTCCGGAAGTCGATGACCACCGGCCGGTCATCGATGTTGTTTGCCTTGTCGATCGCCGGTGCCACCTCCTCGGTCGACTCGACCCGGATGCCGACACACCCCATGGACTCGGCCCAGCCCACGTAGTCCGGCAGGTCCGGCGACAGGTAGACCTCGGAGTACCGCTCTTCGTAGAACATCTCCTGCCACTGGCGCACCATGCCCAAATAGGCGTTGTTGAGAATGGCGATCTTGACCGGTATCCGCTCCGAGCTGGCCGTCACCAGCTCTTGAGCGGTCATCTGGAAGCACCCGTCACCGTCCACCGCCCACACCGTCTTGTCGGGTCGGCCGACCTTGGCGCCGATCGCCGCGGGCACCGCGAAGCCCATGGTCCCGAGGCCGCCGGAGTTGACCCAGGTGTAGGGATGGTCGAACTGCCACCACTGCGACGCGAACATCTGGTGCTGGCCGACGCCGGAGGCCACGATGGTGTCGTCGGGCGTGGCATCCCTGAGGGCCTCCAACACGAATTGGGGCTTCAGCGCGCCCGCACCGGGCTGCTGGTCGTAGACGAGGGGGAACCGCTGCTGCCACTCGCCCAGCTGGGCTCGCCAGGGGATGAGCCGCTCGCGCGGGTAGGCCGCCGCCGCCGAGCCGGCCGCGGCCGGCGCCCCGACAGCCGCCTCGGAGGGCGCACCCCCCGAGCCGCCGCGGGTGGTGGTCGAGTGGGGAAGCCCCAGCCCGTCAAGGGCGGAGAGCAGCTCCTCGATCACCAGGCGGCAGTCGCCGGCGATGGCCACGTCCGCACGGCGGACCTTGTTGTGCTCGGCCGGATCGATGTCGACGTGGATGACCTTGGCCTCGGGCGCGAACGCGTCGACCCGGCCGGTCACCCGGTCGTCGAACCGGCTCCCGAGGGCGATCAGCAGGTCGGACCGCTGCATGGCGGTGACCGCGGTGTAGTTCCCGTGCATGCCGGGCATCCCCAGGCACAAGGGGTGCGAGTCCGGAAAGCAGCCACGGGCCATCAGCGTGGTGACCACCGGGATGCCCGTCCGCTCGGCCAGCTCACGTAGTGCCTCGGCAGCGCGGGCCCGCAGGATCCCACCACCGGCGTAGAGGACCGGTCGTTCGGCGGCCAACAGCAGCTCGGCGGCCTGGCGCACCAGCTCCGGATCTCCTTCGGTCACCGGGTGGTACCCCGGCAGATCGAGGTCGGAAGGCTCGGGCCAGTACCACTCCATCGGCTTGACGGCCACATCCTTGGGGATGTCGATCAACACCGGGCCCGGACGACCGGTGGTGGCGACGTGGAATGCCTCGGCCACCACCCGCGGGATGTCGGCACCATCGGTGATCAGCCAGTTGTGCTTGGTGATACCCATGGTGATGCCGGTGATGTCGCTCTCCTGAAAGGCATCGGTCCCGATCGATGTGGTGGCCACCTGCCCGGTCACCACCACCAGGGGGATCGAGTCCATGTAGGCGTCGGCCAGCGGCGTGACCACGTTGGTGGCACCGGGGCCACTGGTGACCATGGCCACGCCCGGCCGGTCGGTGACCTGCGCATACCCTTCGGCCATGTGGCCGGCACCCTGCTCGTGGCGCACCAGGATGTGCCGGATCGACGAGTCGATGATCGGGTCGTAGACAGGCAGGATGGCGCCGCCAGGGAGGCCGAACATGACCTCCACCTGCTGCATCTCGAGGCTCTTGATGAGGGCCTGTGCTCCTGTGAGTTCCATCGGGTGCTCCCTTGTCGGCGATGGTCGGTTTGTCGGTGTTCGATCGGGGCCGGCCTGCCGATCGCCGGCCGGTGATTTCGTGGCGGGACATGAAAACGACCTCCCATCTGGGAGGTCGGAATGCGCACACGGCGATAAGGCGTCGTGTGCGCTACGAGACGAGTACCAGGGCGTTGACGGGTCGGAACGGGCTGCACCACATAGTGGGGACATTGTGCCACGCCGGAGACCGTCCCGACAAGCGCGTCGGCCGGAGCTGGTCGCAGCCCACCTCTGGGTCGGCAGGCTCCGCCGATGATGGACCGTCTTCGCGGAACGCGCCCCGTCGGACCAACGCCGACGACTCAGGGCTCGGTCACCGCGCCGCGTTCGGCGCCGGTGACCAGCCGGGCGTACTTGGCCAGCACCCCGGTCGTGTAGCGGGGGGCCGGATGCTTCAGTCCGGCTCTCCGCCGATCGAGCTCCTCGTGGTCGACCAGCAGGTCGATGGTGTGGCCCTCCACGTCCACCACGATGCGATCGCCGTCGGCCACCAATCCGATCGGGCCACCGTCAACGGCCTCGGGGGCCACGTGGCCGATGCAGAACCCGTGGGTGCCACCCGAGAACCGCCCATCGGTCACCAGGGCGCAGTCCCCGCCGCGGCCGACGCCCTTCATGGCGCCGGTCACCGCCAGCATCTCGCGCATGCCGGGGCCGCCCTTGGGCCCCTCGTAGCGGATGACCACCACGGTGCCCGGCTCGATCGCACCCGACAGGATCGCGGCCATGGCCAGATCCTCGCCGTCGAAGACCCGGGCCGTCCCGTCGAAGGTCAACTGGTCGAGACCCGCCACCTTCACCACCGCTCCCTGGGGGGCCAGCGAACCGGTGAGCACTGCAATCCCCCCCTGGGCGTGGATGGGATCGTCCATCCGGTGCACCACGTCGCCGTCGGGGGCCGGCGGGTCGAGCAGCGCCAGGTTCTCGGCCACGGTCTTCCCGGTGACCGTCAGGCAGTCGCCGTTCAACAGGCCGGCCTCGAGCAACTCCGCCATGACCACCGGCACGCCGCCGATCCGGTCGAGGTCGCTCATGTGGTACTTCCCGTGCGGCTTGGTGTCGGCCAGGTGGGGGACGCGGGCAGCCACCTTGTTGAAGTCCTCGAGCGCCAACTCCACCCGCGCCTCGTTGGCAATGGCCAGCAGATGGAGCACGGCATTGGTGGAACCACCCAGGGCCATGGTGACCGCGATGGCGTTCTCGAACGCCTCCTTGGTCATCACCTGCCGCGGCCGGATACCAGAGCGGAGCAGTGCCACCACGGCCTGCCCGGTGGCGAACGCCGCGTCATCCCTCCGGCGGTCGACCGCGGGTGCAGTCGAGCTGCCCGGCAGCGACATTCCCAATGCCTCGGCCACCGAGGCCATGGTGTTGGCGGTGAACATGCCGGCACACGAGCCCTGGGTGGGGCAGGCGTTGTGCTCGATCAGGCTCAGCTCCTCGTCGGAGAGCGCATCGACGGCGTGGGCACCCACCGCCTCGAACACCGAGGTGATGTCCAGGGCCCGGTCGCGGACCCGACCCGGCAGGATCGAACCTCCGTAGAGGAAGACACTGGGCAGATTCAGCCGGGCAGCCGCCATCAGCATGCCCGGCAGCGACTTGTCGCAGCCGGCCAGTGTCACCAGGCCGTCGAACCGCTCGGCATGCATCACCGTCTCCACCGAATCGGCGATGACCTCGCGGCTGACCAATGACGCCCGCATGCCTTCGTGACCCATCGAGATGCCGTCGGACACGGCGATGGTCACGAACTCCAACGGGAATCCACCGGCTTGGCGAAC
>JADGOE010000113.1 GCA_017883135.1 Acidimicrobiales bacterium | reverse complement strand
CCGAAATTCCCCTTCAGGTAATATTTCTTGTGAATTGGCGACTCAGGACACTAGGAGCGCGAGGAAGTCGAACTCCTTGCGCGTGAGGTCGAGGCGCACGCCGGAGCGTAAGACTTCGCGGTGGGTCATGTCGAAGTGGAGCGATCCCACGTCGATCTCGTCCGGTCCTTCCGGGACCTGGCGGTGCCGAAGGGATGCACGGAGTCTGGCGTCGAGCTCACGCATGCCTATCGGCTTCGTCACATAGTCGTCGGCACCCTGATCGAGTGCGTCCACCTTGCGATCCTCCGACCCGTCGGCGGACAGGACGACGATGGGTGCATCGCTCCAGGACCGGATCTCCCGGCAGACGTCCAGACCGTCCCGGTCGGGCAGGCCCATGTCCAGCACGATGGCGTCCGGCCGGCTGACTCGAGCGGCGGCAATCCCCTCGGCGGCGGTCTCCGCCGTGGTGACGGCGTGACCGAAGGCCCCGAGCCCGATGGCACAGGCATGGAGGAGGTCCGGTTCGTCGTCAATGACGAGAATCCGTGACAACGGCGCCCCCCCTTTCGGTCACCGGTGACGCGGACAGCGCGAAGCAGAAGCGCGCCCCGGCCGCGGGGGTGTCGTCCACCCAGATCCGCTGCCCGTGCGCTTCGACGAAGGTCCGGGCGATGATGAGGCCCAGTCCGGCGCCCGCGTCCTGCTCCCGCCTCGCGTTCAGGCCGAAGATGTCAGCCCGCCGCTCGGGGCTCACACCTGGACCGCTGTCCGCCACCGACACCTCCACGTCGTCGGTGGCGGTCCGTCGCGCGACGATGCTGATCGCCGTGCTCTTCGGCGCATGTCGTGCCGCGTTCGTCAGGAGGTTCACCAGGACCCGCTCGATCAACATCGGATCGATCATGACGGTCGGGAACTCACCGGGGACGTCAACCTCCACGGTGTGCTTGTCGAGGACCGGTGCGAGCTCGGCCACCACAGATCCTACGAGCTCGTGCAGGTCGACGGCCGTGCAGTGGGGCCGCAGGACGCCAGCCTGGATCCTGCCCATGTCCAGCAGGTTCCGGACGAGCTCCGCGAGGCGATCCGCCTGGAAGTCGATCAGGTGCGCCAGCTCGTGGGCCTGCCCGGTGTCGATGTCGAGTGACTCGTCCGAGAGGATGGACGACGAGGCCTTGATCGAGGCGAGTGGTGCACGCAGGTCGTGCGAGACGGCGGTGACCAGCATCTTGGCCAGCCGGTCGACCCGCTCGGCCAGGCGCGTCTGGATGGCCTGGTCCCGCAGCTGAACGCGCTCGACTGACAGCGCGATCTGGTTGGCGAAGAGGAGGAGGGCCTCACGGTCGTGTGCCGCGTGCGCCGGGGGCGCCATCACGAGCAGCCCGATCGGACCGCCCGCAGCGGTCAGGGGGAGCACCAGCAGGTCGTCCGGCGGGCGTGCGGACGGGCCCGCACCGGCGGGCGACGCCCAGGACGCCTCGAGTTCCCGGAGCTGGGCTCCGGTGACGGGATCGCCGGCCGTTGCGATGACGTCCAAGCGGCCGGCGACAGGAAGGAGGAGCGCCACCTGGCGGCGTCGAACGTTGCGAACATGGCGGCCACGACGGTCGAAAGGAGCACGTCGAGCGGGCGGTCCTCCACGATGAGTTCCGACAGTTCCAGGAGCTGCCGGATCTCCGCGTTCCGTCGCCGCTCCGCGGCTCTCGCCACGTGCATCCGGTCCACGACGTAGGCCACGGGGAGGGTGATCGCCATGTACACGGCGAGCGCGACCCAGTTCTCCGTGGACCCGATCGAGGTCGTGAGGTACGGGGGGACGAAGAAGTAGACGTAGACGAAGAAGCCGGTGAACACGCTGACTACCCCCGCCCACAGGCCGCCCACGACGACGCCGATGATGATCGGGACCACGAGCACCAGGGCGGTCATCGCCTCGCTCAGGTGGGGACGGAAGGGGATCATCGCACCGGCGAACACGGCCATGGCCAGGAGTGGCGCCAGGATCCCGAGAACTGACCGTCTCATGTATAAGCCCTCCCTCTCGAGGGTGCCGTCCGGGCAAGCGTCTTCCGACCCAGACCTGCTCGTGCGGTGCTTCTGTCGGTGAGCACTATGGCACGGTGTGAATACCCTGTGATCGCGACCGTGCCTCGCCAGCGGAGCGAACTCCGATGCCAGCCGGTCGGAGTTCAGCTTTGAGGCGCCGACCGATCTCCGGGCTGGTTCGAAGCACCCCAGGGATGTGGGAGGCCAGGGCCCGGCTCCGGCTGGTCGTTGACCGCGATCGTACCTTGCCGACTGGGGCGGTCCAAAAGAGCACGCAGGGAATGTCAGGCAGAGTCCGACCGGCACTGTTGCATTGAGCCGCGCGACCCGACACGAAGCATCAGACAGGCCGAGGATCTCGTATGGAAATGCATTGTGAATACATGGGCACCAAGGGATTGGCGTTCAGCCATGGCGCCGATGGATGCGGGTTCAGCGTCGTTCGCTCTCAATGCAACAGTGCCGTCGCCGGCAACATCGGGGACGGTTGCCAGTCCACGTAACGGACGGTCTTCGCCGCGGTGAACACCTTGATCGGGGTCAGCTCGCATGACGTTTCCACCATCCGATCGTCGGCCAACGGTTGTTCGTGAGCATTTCGGCCAGCTCGTCGACCGACGCGTCGTCAAGTTGACGGTGGTTGGCACGCGTCTGCGATTCCTTCAGCGATGCCAGGTGCCGCAATGCCTCTGCGTCGAAGAGGTCGACCACCAGGCGCTTGAGAGACAGGGGAAGCGGGATCGGCGGGGTGGCCGTGTCGGTGCTCACGACGCCTCACCAGCCCCGATCGCAACGCCTTCGAACACGGTGTCTCGAACGTCGCCAGTGCCGTCGATCCACTCGTCGAGCAGGCGGTCGCTGATGACCAGACGCCGGCCGATTCGCCGAACGGGCAGGTGTCCGTCCTTGGCCAGCCGGTAGAGGGTCGCAGCAGATGGGCGGCCGCCACAGTGCTCGGATGCTTCGTTCATGGTGAGAAATCGACTCACGGTCTATACCTCCAGGCGCGAGAAAGCCGCCCGTAGGCGGCTCAGGGATCAGATATCAGCAGGTCGGAGACCTGCGGGGGCTAGGTCAGTTCGGTACTCACTACCGGTTCCGGCGCCCTGCGCCGGGGTGGGTCGACCATCTCAGACATGGAGTCGTCCGTAACGGCGGTGCGCATCATCCGGAACAGGGTCCGGCACGTCAGTTGATCCGTGGTGCGCATCTCGACACCATCGAGATGGAGAATCGCAAGTGCCATCGGGTACCTCCTGTCCTCTCACCCACATAGGGATGCGAGTAGCTCCCTTGGGGCGCTATTTCTGAAGTTTCTTTCGGCCGGCGGCAAGAATGCGGCCGACGGTTCGGTGATCCCGGTGGATCATGTCCCCGATCTCACGTTGCGTCATGCCGATGCCATCGCCCAGGAGGCAAGTGATCTCCCGGTCATCCAACCCCAGGGCGCTCCACCTCCGGGCCATTTGGATGCAACCGTCATCCGGCCAGAGTTCGGCAAGGGCGACCTCGACGGGCAGGGTCCCGGACGCCAGTTCGACGGCGAGGATGGCCGTGGTGTCGATCATTGTCCTCTGACGCTTCGGTTTCATCTCGTCGGCGTTCGGCTGTCGACGCGCCGGGCCACGCAGGCCGTCTCGCTTGTCCTTTGCGGCTGGCTTGTCCTTTAGCGACGTGCCCTCAATTGACCGTGCCCGAGCGGTGTTGTCCATCTGCCAGCACCGCCTGCACACCCACCGCCCCCCGTGGTCAACGATGCGGTCCCATGTACCGCAGGAAACACAGGCAGCGACCACTTGAAGCCAACCAGCCGGCAGGGGGTCGACTTTGTGGACTGCGACCGCCGATGCCCACGGGACCCCGACTCCGAGGCCGCCATCGGTCAGGAACGGCGCAAGAAGGGAGCCGGGGGCGTTGGCTCTGGTTCGACCCGTTGTCTCGACCACGACAGCGGAGATCGCAGCCGTCGCGGTTCTGCTCAAGGGGTCGAGTTGAGAGAAGTTCCCGGCGTGGTGATGGGCGTCTTGCTCGTCGAACCACTGAATGCTCCAGGACGACAGCGGGAACCCGGTTGTTCCCCGCCGGAACGGATCTTCGAGCAAATGGAGCGTCGCTCCGGTGTCGAACAGGTCCCTGAAGTTGGCAGCACCGACTTCCTTGATCGCATTGAATCCACGGCGCCGCTCTTGCGGCTGGGCGAACCGGGAGATTCGGCGACGGGTCTCGCCTGCGACCGTCTTGCCGCCGGGCAATTGCACACGACTTGCGAGGCCACCCACCGATTCCCGCTGGTCTATAACAAAGGCAACGAATCTAGCTTTCGGACTAAACGCCTTGGCCATGAACAGCGCCAACTCCGTTCCCGAACTCGGGCCGCTCATCTTGTCGACGATCAATCCCGCGGCCGGGATCTTCCACGCCTCATCAAGTCTCATCTCGTCGGACACGGACCCACGCCCGACGGCGTGGTATTCAACCCGGACCATCACGTCGGGGCCCTCGCAGACGGTCTGTGACCAACCTCCGGTCGACCTCTCCTCGCAGCGGACGCCGACCGACGTATGGCCCCGGGCCTGTGCCCCGGCGAACAGGGGCCCGAGATCGGGGACATGCTCCGCCGGGATCACTGGGCTCTTGTCCCTCTACTTAGCCTCGATCATTCGTCCGACCTCCAGCTGACGGCAGAGTGGTCGGCGAGTCGGTGGTCGTGATCGTTCTCGTCGACCGGACCACATCGCGGGCGTG
>JADGOE010000112.1 GCA_017883135.1 Acidimicrobiales bacterium | reverse complement strand
TCGCCTGCCGCGATCTGGTCGAACGGCACGTGCTTCAGGCGGCATCGGTCGAATAGGAAGGCGGGCGGGCGAGGTCATGACGAGACGAGGGGACTCGCCCGGCCGAAGAAGGGTGACCCGGAGAGCCCCGCCCTCTCCTCCGGTGAGGGCTGTGTCGAGGGGATCTGGAGGAGCCTGAACTGCCTCTGGGACGAAGTCCGGGCGATCTCCAAGGGCGACTCCGTTTCGATTGGAGTGATAGGTGGCGGACAATCGCGAATCTCGCAGGAGTTCCCGGCCCAAGATTCAATCCGGGTGATTGCACTCTCGTACATGTTCGCCTCGCGCCACTTGAAGGTCAACGAAGGGCTGAACATTGTGGTCAGGCCAGAAGACGTTCAAAATCTGGATATGCTCGAACTTCAGGCTTTCCTCAAATCATTGAGACTCTCTTGAGCAGCTCGATAGACGTTCCCGGTGCTCATGGGTGTGCATTTTGCGACTACCTCTCGGGGAAGCGCCCCTTTACGGTGCTATATCGGGACCAGCGCTCATCTCCTACGACCCCCCGTGAGCGGGTCACGGGCTGGCACAGTCTTGCGGTGCCCGTTGGCACATTCCATCTGTGCCAGTGCTGCCTCGGCCTGCTGGCCGGAGTACCGCACGGTCCTATGTCCGATGCGGATGGGCTGGATGCCCAGGGTGGTGGCCCGCCTTGCGAGCCCCCTTGCCGGGACCTGTAGGGCCTCGGCCAACTGTGTGGGTGTTAGGTACTGTGTCACGGCATTGATGCTTCACCCCACCCCAAACGCCACACTCCCCCTGAGCAGGGACGACGCGAACACTTTGAAGCTGCAGATTGTGACTTCAGAGAGGGGGTCGCAAGAGGCGACCTCAGGAAAGAGCAGCGTCGAGCGCCAGATCGCACATCCGCGTAGGCCCCGACTGCACAGGGGCTCTTCGACTCTGTAGGCGCTGGAGACCGACAGAGTGGCAGGGCCCCTGCTCCGCTCCACGGACCCCTACACCCCACTGGGACTCATTTCCGAAGCGCCGGTCTAATCCGAGGTGGAGATCAGGGTCCGCTCGGCCCGGGAAGTGCGCCGGCAATCTGCGTGCCTCCATCGACGTGGATGACCTGACCGTTGATGTACCCCGCCCGATCCGACAGGAGGAAGGCCACGACATGGGCGATGTCGTCGGGAGCGCCAAGGCGCCCTGTCGGGTTCTGGTCGGCCAGCAAGGTCCGGTAGCTCTCGGGGACTCCCTTGGCGGACGAGGCGGTGAGGATGAAACCTGGTGCCACCGCGTTGGCACGGATACCGTTCCGGCCGTAGCGATTGGCCAGGTGGCGGGTCAGCTGTTCGACCCCGGCCTTCGAGACACCGTATGCCACGCGTGTGATCTCGCCGATCGAAGCTGATCCGGAAGAGATGTTCACGATCGCCCCACCGCCGCGGGAAATCATCGACGGGATGGCGTGACGGGCGAGCAGGAGCGCGCCCTTCGTATTGACCTGGTGCACGCGATCCCACGTGTCCAGATCCGCATCGAGGGCATCGCTGTCGCGCAGGGAATCGGTCCATGCGGCGTTGTGGTCGAGCAGGTCGATGCCGCCGAATGTCCTTACTGCGGTATCCATCAGCTCCACGACACTTCGCTCGTCGGCAACGTCACAGTGCTGGGCGATGGCCTGGCCGCCTGCCGAGGAGATCTCGTCTGCGACATCTGTCGCCTTGTCCGTCTTGATGTCGCCGATGACCACGGCGGCGCCTTCGGTGGCCAGGTGGAGCGCTGTGGCCCGGCCGATCCCGAAAGCGCCACCGGTGAGGATCGCCACCTTCGCATCCAGAAGCCCCATGGAGTACCCCTTTCATTTCGACGATGTTCCGTTCATCGGTCCATCGGACCATCGGTTCTCCAAGCGGTGCTCAGCCGCCGCCAATCCGTCGCGACGAAGGGGTGTCTGCCGGCACGGGTTGCCTGAGCGCGGCGATCACTTCTGCGAATTCGCCGTCGTGCACCGGGTCAGTTGGCGGTGCGAGCGTGATCCCTTGGCAGATGTGTCCGAAACGACGGTTCAGCAGCTCGGGGAGGTCGCCGAAGCAGGCCGAAGGTATGAGCGTGTCGAGCACCTCGTCGGTCACCTCGTCGGTGAGGTTCTCCCAACGGTCGTGACGGACCAGATCTCCGAGCCGTGTCGCCAGGTCCTCCCAGCCGTAGAGCTCGAGAGTTCGGCGATACGCGGGGGTGGAGTAAAGGAAGGCGAACAGCCGGCGCTGACGCTCGCGTTCGGCATCGAGATCGCCAAGCGTTGCTCCCGTGATGACCTGGGTTCCCACCACCAATTCGACGGCGCGAAGATCTCGCCCGGCCGTCTCGGCCCCGGCGAGCAAGTTGGGAAGGCACAACGTCTCGAGGTAGCGTGGGTTCGAGTTCGTGGGATGGGTGACGAATCCTTCAGCCATCTCACCGGCCAATCGGCAGATCCCCGCGTTGACGCCGCCCAGCCACAGTGGTGGGACGGCGATGGACTCGTCCGGTCCGGGGTTGAAGTACGGCTGCATGCGCGTGATGCGGTAGGAGGTCCCCTCGTACCGGATCGCCTCACCGGTCCGGAAGCACTCGAAGAGTGCCCGCAACGCACCGAGATAATCACGCATCCGCTCGACCGGGTCCGTCCATCCCATGGCGTACCGGTCTTCGATGTTCTGACGGATCTGCGTCCCGAGGCCGAGCTGGAATCGTCCGTTCGAGAGCTTCGCCAGGTCCCAGGCGGCATAGGCGGTGAGCGTAGGGCTTCGTACGAAGGCCAGTGCCACGCTGGTACGGATGGTGATCCGCTCGGTGTGCTCGGCCACCAGCAACGAAAGAGCCAGTGCGTCATGAACCGTCTCCGACACGTGGAGGCCGTCGTAGCCGAGAGCCTCGATCCGGCGGGCGTGTGCGATCACGTCGGGCAAGCTCAGCCGAGGGTCCATACCGGCGTAGACCTTCAAAGGATGCTCACGTTCTGGGACGCAGCCGAACATAGGCTCGCTCCGACATGGAACGCCGCGTGCGGTTCACGTCTGGGACCGACCGCGTTCAATGATTGCCTGGCGCTCCTCCGTCAGGCGAGCCCGGTCGAAGCGGTCCGCCATCCACTCTCGGGCCCACCGGTTCTCGCGCCGGTAGGCGTCGAGACCGTGCAGCTCGCCGATCTCCGCGTACATGCGCCGCACCTCGCGCACGTTGGCGATCGGGATGGACCCGATGGCCGCTGCCACCTGCCGAGCGCGGGTTAGGAGCCTGTCGTGCGGGATGACCTCGTTGACCAGTCCCCAGGCCACCGCCTGCTCCGCGCTTACGAAGTCCCCGGTAAAGCTCATCTGACGGGCCCGATTGATGCCGATCAGCTGGGGAAGCCGGATGGTGAGCCCGCCGCCCGGCATGGCGCCGACCCGGGCGTGCGTGTCAGCGAAGCTCGCCCTCTCGGAGGCGACGAGGAAGTCACAGCTGAGTGCCAGTTCGAGACCTCCCGTCACAGCAGGACCGTTGATGGCGCCGATGATCGGCGTTTCGTGGTCGGGGAGGAGCCCGAAGTGCTCAACAGGTGAGGATTGGTGCTCCTCTTGCGCCGACGGCGTCTCGGTGGCCAGCCGGCGGAGGTCGAACCCGGCGCAGAACGCAGGGTCGGCGCCGGTCAGGATGATCGTCGCTATGTCATCGCGCCGATCGAGCTCGATCACTGCGTCGTCGATTGCCGCGAGGAGGTCGGGAGAGAGTGCATTGCGCTGTTCCGGTCGGTTCAGGGTGACAAGAGCCGTGCACGTCGACTCGTCGACGTCAACCTCGAGCACCATCGGCGGTCCTCCAATCGGCATGAAGTCCTCGTTCGAGCGCAAGCTTCTGAGCTCGAATGGTCTGACCGGACAGCGCGGTCGCCTCGGGACTCGTGACCAGCCAGGCGATCACGGTCGCGGGAACCGAAGGTGGCGCTCCGACGTAGTGACCGGCCAGCCCGTTTCGCTCGGCATTGAGCAGCTGCTTCTCGGTGTCCACATAACCGGGGTCCAGGTTGAAGGTCACGATGCCCTTTGGGCCGAGCTCGACGGCGAGGATGCCGGCCATCTTGTGGAAGGCGGCCTTGGAGGCGGCATAGCCCAGTCCCCAACCACCCTGGCCGACGGGCGCCGGCGGGTCTCCTACGGCGACGTGGGAGGTGACGTTGACAATCGTGCCGTTGTGGCGGTCCAGCATCGTCGGGAGGATGGCCTGGGTGATCGCCACTTGGGCCATCACGTTGCACTGCAGTAGCGCCATCAACTGCTCGGGCGTGAGCTCAACGAAGGGCACCATGCTCCCGGGGCCAGTGTAGATGGCGTTGTTCACCAACACGTCGACGCGGCCCCATTCGCGTAGCAATGTGTCGACGGCAATGTGGAGCGATCCGCTGTCCAACAGGTCGGCAAAGAGGGGAAGCGCGCGGACACCGAACGCCTCGACCTCGGCGGCCGTCTCCTCGAGGCTGCCAGGCAGCGTTGCGCCCTTGCCGGAATCGGAGTCGTCCCGTCCCTCACCCTTCTTCAGCGTGCGGGCGGTGCAGGCAATGTCGAGGCCGGCCGCGGCCAGCGACAGCGCAGCAGCTCGACCGATGCCGCGACTGGCACCGGTGACGAGTGCCACGCGCCTCTTGCCCTCAGTGGTGCGCGTTGTCATGTCTCCGTTCTACCTCAGGACTGGGGTGTGCTCGATCCATGCCGAAGACCCGCCGCCGATGAGGGATTGCTCGGTGAGGCACCACCAAGCGCAACGACCA
>JADGOE010000015.1 GCA_017883135.1 Acidimicrobiales bacterium | reverse complement strand
TCCGACAGGGGGCTCGCCCGTGGCGGCGTAGCTCAGTTGGTTAGAGCACACGGCTCATAATCGTGGGGTCGCCGGTTCGAGTCCGGCCGCCGCTACCAATTCTCAGGACACAGGGCAAACATCGGAACAGGTCTGCGGTTGAGCCGACCGGCAGGCAAAAGGGAGTCACCGTGGCAAAGAACGACAAGCGGATCCAGGTCACCCTGGCATGTGAGCAGTGCAAGCGACGGAACTACATCACGACGAAGAACAAGGTGAACGACCGCGAGCGGATCGAGATGAAGAAGTTCTGCCGCTGGGATCGCCAGCACACGCTCCACAAGGAGACCCGATAGGGGCCAACCGGCTGGAGGAGGTCCGATCGGGCCGACCAGTTGGAGCGGAATCGGGGCGGAGACGCTCGCTGGCCCGTCTGGGATTTCCGATGTCCCTGGTGATAGCGTAGAGAACCGCCCCTGCGATCGGTCGACCGTTCGCGGTATGGCGATCGACAGAGGGCAGTAGCTCAACTGGTAGAGCGCCGGTCTCCAAAACCGAAGGTTGGGGGTTCGAGTCCCTCCTGCCCTGCTCTCCACTGGTGACAACGGTCGAAGGAAACGGCACGTGAACCGAGAACAAAAGCGAATGATGCAGCGCCAGGGACAGGACCCCGAAGGGGAGTCCGCGCCCAAACGCACTGCCGCCCCTCCCCGTCGCACGCCCAAGCGTGAGCCGTTCCGTTTGGGGCAGTTCCTGCGGGAGGTACGATCGGAGCTTCGCCAGGTAGCCTGGCCGAACAGATCCGAGGTCATCAACTACACCACGGTGACCCTGGTCACCCTGCTTTCGCTGATGGTTCTGATCTTCATTCTCAACCTCGCCTTTGCCAAAGGCGTCCTATGGCTGTTCAAGACGTGATCGGTATGACTGTGACCCAAGACGGATCCAACCCACCCACCGCCGACGACCAGGGCCTCGAAGAGGCCGAGACGTCCCCTGCCCCTGAGGGCGAAGGTGGGGCAACCGATGCCGACGTGACCTCTCCCGGCGAGGTGGAGGCCGTCGCCGATCCCGCAGAGGCTGGGGTCGACGACGAGTACGACGACGAGGAGGACGACGAGCCATTCGTCGTGAGCCCCTACGACCAGCCAGGTCGTTGGTTCGTCGTGCACACCTATGCGGGGTACGAGAACAAGGTCAAGTCCAACCTGCACAGCCGGACCGTCTCGATGAACATGGAGGACCGCATCTACGAGGTGGTCATCCCGATGGAGGACGTCGTCGAGTTCAAGAACGGCAAGAAGGTGGTCGTCCAGAAGAAGGTGTTTCCCGGCTACCTCCTGTGTCGCTGCGAATTGGACGATGACAGCTGGTCGGTGATCAGGAACACCCCCGGGGTGACCGGATTCGTGGGCCCGGGTACCAAGCCGACTCCGCTGTCGCGACGTGAGGTCGAGGGGATCCTGCAGGTCAAGGTCGAGGGTGGGGAGGCGCCGTCCAAGCGCAGCCGTCCCCGTCTCGAGCACGAGGTCGGCGAGACGGTGCGGGTCAAGGAAGGCCCGTTCGCCGACTTCTCCGGCCAGATCGCAGAGATCAATGAGGACCAGTTGAAGCTCAAGGTGCTGGTCAACATCTTTGGCCGGGAGACCCCGGTAGAACTCGAATTCAGCCAGGTCGCCAAGCTGTAGGCCGGCGGAAACAGGTAAAGGAGAAGTACCAATGCCACCGAAGAAGCGCGTCCTCACGGTCGTGAAGATCCAGCTCCCGGCAGGGGGAGCTACGCCCGCGCCCCCGGTCGGGACCGCCCTCGGGCCACACGGGGTCCAGACCATGGATTTCTGCAAGCAGTACAACGCAGCCACCGAGAACCAGCGTGGCTCGATCATTCCGGTCGAGATCTCCATCTACGAGGACCGGACGTTCTCGTTCATCCTCAAGACACCGCCGACCCCGGCGCTCCTGCGCCAGGCGGCCGGGTTGGAGAAGGGTGCTGCGACTTCGGGTCGCGAGCAGGTCGGTAGCGTCACCGGCGCTCAGGTCGAAGAGATCGCAACCATCAAGCTGCCCGACCTCAACACCACCGACATCGAAGCGGCCAAGCGCCAGGTGGCCGGAACGGCACGGTCCATGGGAATCGCCGTCGCCGGCTGAGGCCTGCGACCGAGCACAGTCAAGAAAGCGGAGAATCATCATGTTCAGGGGAAAGAAGTACACGGCGAGCATCGCCGGGTTCGACCGGCAGCATCTCTACACCCCCGTCGAGGCCGTCGACCTGGTGAAGGCGTCGGCCAAAGCCTCGTTTGACGAGACCATCGAGCTGGCTGTCCGGCTCGGGGTAGATCCTCGCAAGGCCGATCAGATCGTCCGGGGCACGTTGTCGCTGCCTGCAGGCACTGGCCGCACCGCCAGGGTGGTCGTGTTCGCCGCCGGCGAGAAGGCAGCCCTGGCCAGGGCCGCCGGCGCCGATGTCGTGGGTGCCGACGACCTCGTGGCCCGGGTGGCCAACGAGGGCTTCCTCGACTTCGACATCGCCATTGCCACCCCGGACCTGATGGGCCAGGTCGGGACCTTGGGACGCGTGCTCGGTCCCCGAGGCTTGATGCCCAACCCGAAGACGGGCACGGTCACCGATGACGTGGAGAAGGCGGTCATCGAGTTCAAGGGTGGTCGGGTGGAGTACCGGACCGACAAGGTGGGCAATATCCATCTGCGGATCGGTAAGGCATCCTTCGAGCGGGCCCAGTTACTCGAGAACCTGCATGCGGTGATGGAAGAGATCCATCGAGCCAAGCCGGCCGGAGCCAAGGGCCGCTACGTCCGGGCGGTCACACTCTCGTCGACGATGGGCCCCGGAGTGCACATCGACCCGCTGCTGGCTCGCAAGGTCGACGAGGAGCTGGCTGCCACAGCCTGAGGAAGCCCTGGCGCTGGCCGGCAACTCCTCGGGTGAGCTACAGTCTCACCTTTCCAGATCTACAGAACTGCCGTAGACCTCCGGTGTACCGGTCACCCGGTACCGAAGGGACCTGAATCGGGTCCGCCTGACGAGGAGTTCCGTATCGAGCGCCTTCTGCTCGAGCGCCGCCACTCGATGGTGTCTACGGCCCGTAACCGACAGAGCGCAGAGCTCGGTGGAGGGACCATGGACAATCCGAGGGCCGAAAAAGTAGCCGTCGTGAACGAGGTGCGGGATCGGCTGGCTGCATCGGCCGGCGCCCTGCTCACTGAGTACCGTGGCCTCACCGTCGGCGAGCTCGCCGAGCTGCGCAGGGAGTTGGCCGCAGCCGGCGGCGACTACAAGGTCTACAAGAACACTTTGGTCCGCCTGGCCATTGCCGACAGCCCCCAGGCCGCCATCCACGACCTGCTGACCGGCCCGACGGCGATCGCCTTCGTGCAGGGAGAAGTCAGCGCGGTGGCCAAGGCCCTGCGGGACTTCGCCCGGAACAATCCGAACCTGGTGGTCAAAGGCGGAGTGGTCGGCTCCGGCATTCTGTCAGCGGGCGACATCAATGTGCTCGCCGACCTCCCCCCGCGGGAGACCCTCCTGGCGCAGCTCGCCGGTGCGCTGTCGGCTCCGCTCCAACAGTTGGCCGGCCTTGTCCAGGCTCTTCCCCGGAACCTGGCCTACGGACTCTCCGCCCTCGTCGACCTGCGTCGGTCCGAGAGTGGAGCCGAGGCGGACCCGGGCGCTGCACCGGCGAGCGAACAGGCCGAGGTCACAGCCGAGGCACCGGAAGAGGCCGAGGTCACAGCCGAGGCCACCGAGCCCGAAGCTGCAGAAGCCACCGAGCCCGAGCCCGAAGCTGCCGAGGCCAGCGAGCCCGAAGCCACGGTGCCAGAGAGCCCGGCCGAGTAGCGGCACGGGCGCCGGCCACCACGACCTGGGCACCAGGCCGGCACCCCGATAACTGAACCAGTACCGAAGAGACCGACCACACCAACCGAAGACAGAACAAGGAAACAAGGAGTTACGACGATGGCAGGCACACTGACCAAGGACCAGATTCTGGACGGCATCTCTGAGCTGTCCGTTCTCGAGCTCAGCGAGCTGCTGAAGGAGTTCGAGGAGCGCTTCGGCGTGACCGCGGCGGCGCCGGTGGCCGTTGCCGCAGCCGCACCCGCCGGCGGCGACGATGTCGCAGCCGAGGAGGAGAAGAGCGAGTACGACGTCATCCTGACGGCCGCCGGCGACAAGAAGATCCAGGTGATCAAGGAAGTCCGTTCGCTGACCAGTCTGGGCCTCAAGGAGGCCAAGGACCTGGTGGACGGGGCACCCAAGCCGGTGCTGGAGCGGGCCAACAAGGAAGACGCAGAGAAGGCAAAGGCACAGCTCGAGGGCGCAGGCGCCACCGTCGAGCTCAAGTAGCGCTGCTCGGTGTCCGGTTGTCGGTTCGCCGGCAGCCGGGCACCGGCGCGACAGGCCGGCAGCCTCCTCGTGGGTGGCCGACGACGCACCGCCACTTCCGGCAGGATCCTTGACGGGGGGCAGTGGGTCTCCTACCCTGGGCACGCCTGGATCGGGGATTCCTTCCTTGGGTTGTGATTCGTTGCGCTTCCGGTTATGCTTACTGGTTGCCGTGCCTGCTCCTGACGCCTTCCCCAGTGTTTTGGCTGAGTGACGCGCGCCCTGGCGCCCCTGACAACTGCTCCGGCGGTGGTTGTCGACCCCTGAGAACTCTCCGACAAATGCAGCATCGAGAAGTGAACCACCGCAGTACCCCGTCCTTGCCCCATTCGCCTTGCAACTGGGAGGAGTAGGCCGTTGCCTACACGGTCCAAAAGCCCGGAACGTTTTTCATTTGCCAACATCGACGAGGCCTTGCCGTTGCCGGATCTCGTGGCAATCCAGCGGGACTCCTTCCAGTGGTTTCTGGACCGGGGCCTCGCCGAGACGTTCAACGACATCAGCCCGATCGAGGACTTCACCGGCCAGCTGAGCCTCGAGTTGGAGTTCGATCCGACCGACCCTGACCTGCGCCCGCCGCCGAAGTACTCGGTGGAGGAGTGCAAGGAAAAGGACATGACCTACGCGGCGCCGGTCTTCGTGCGGGCGCGCTTCATGAATGCCGGAACCGGCGAGATCAAAGAACAGACGGTCTTCATGGGGGACTTCCCGGTGATGACCGACAAGGGCACCTTCATCGTCAACGGCACCGAGCGTGTCGTGGTGAGCCAGTTGGTGCGTTCCCCGGGCGTCATCTTCCAGCCCGGGCGCGATGCAAAGACGGTCTTCACCGGCACCATCCACCCCTATCGGGGCGAGTGGATCGAGTTCGATGTCGAGGCCAAGCCGTCGAAGGACGTAACTGCCGGATGCCGTGTCGCCCGCAAGCGCCGGCTGTCCCTCTTCGTGTTGCTGCGTGCCCTCGGTTACGAGGACCCTGCATTCTTGGAGCGGTTCGTCCGCCACTTCGACTTCCTCGAGGGTCAGTGGGAGAAGGAGCAGAACCTCGCCCCCACCCGCGAGGAAGCGCTGCTCGAGATCTACAAGCGTGCCCGCCCAGGTGAACCGCTGTCGGTCGAGGCGGCTCGCCAGTACTTCGAGAATGCCTTCTTCAACCCCAAGCGCTACGACCTCACCCGAGTGGGCCGGTACAAGCTGAACCGGAAGCTCGGGCCGGAGATCGAGCGGATCTCGGACATCTTGAAGATCGACCTCGAGCGTCCGACCCCGACCCAGGGTGTGCTCAGCCCCTCGGAGATCCTGGCGTCGTCGACCTACATGCTCCATCTGGCCAAGCACATGGCCGACGGTGAGTCGACCTACCGGATCGACGATCAGGACCACTTTGCCAACCGCCGGATCCGCTCTGTCGGTGAGTTGATCCAGAACCAGGTCCGTGTGGGCCTCTCGCGGATGGAGCGTGTGGTCCGCGAGCGGATGACCACCCAGGACGTCGAGGCCATCACGCCTCAGACCCTGATCAACATCCGGCCGGTGGTCGCTGCCGTCAAGGAGTTCTTCGGGACCAGCCAGTTGAGCCAGTTCATGGACCAGAACAACCCGCTGTCCGGGTTGGCCCACAAGCGGCGTCTGTCGGCCCTCGGCCCAGGTGGCCTGTCGCGTGAGCGTGCCGGCTTCGAGGTCCGTGACGTCCACACCTCGCACTACGGGCGCATGTGCCCGATCGAGACCCCCGAAGGTCCCAACATCGGCCTGATCGGATCCCTCGCCACCTACGCGCGGGTCAACGAGTACGGCTTCATCGAGACCCCGTACCGCAAGGTGTTCGACGGCCAGGTGACCAAGGAGATCACCTACCTTGCCGCTGACGAGGAGGAGGAGCACGTCATCGCGCAGGCTTCGGCCGCACTGGACGACAAGGGGCGGTTCACCGAGGAGAAGGTGCTGGTCCGCCGCGGCCCTCAGGGAACCGGTGTGCGGGTCGGCGCGGCCACCACGTCGTACGGGACCACCTCCGAAATCGACTTCGTGCCTCCGGCCGAGGTCGACCTGATGGACGTGTCGCCCAAGCAGATCGTCTCGGTGTCCACCGCTTTGATCCCCTTCGTCGAGCACGACGACGCCAACCGGGCCCTGATGGGCGCCAACATGCAGAAGCAGGCGGTCCCGCTGGTGGTGCCCGAGGCTCCCTACATCGGCACCGGTGTGGAAGCCCGCGCCGCCCGCGACGCCGGCGACGTGGTGCTGGCCGAGGGCGACGGAACGGTGGCCGACGTCTCCGGTGACCAGATCATCGTCGAGTACAAGGCCGGTGCGAAGGATCGCAACGGCACCGTGCTGGGCAAGAAGACCTACCATTTGGCCAAGTTCCGCCGGTCCAACCAGAACACGGCCATCAACCAGAAGGTCATCGTAGAGGAAGGCCAGAAGGTCTCGGCGGGCGATGTGCTCGCCGACGGTCCGGCCACCCACAACGGCGAGCTGGCCCTGGGCAAGAACCTCTTGGTGGCCTTCATGCCATGGGAGGGCTACAACTACGAGGACGCCATCATCCTCTCCGAGCGCCTGGTGAAGGACGACGTGCTCACGTCGATCCACATCGAGGAGCACGAGGTGGATGCCCGCGACACCAAGTTGGGTGCCGAGGAGATCACACGGGACATCCCCAACCTGTCCGAGGAGATCCTGGCCGACCTCGACGAGCGCGGCATCATCCGCATCGGGGCCGAGGTCGGACCTGGCGACGTGCTCGTCGGCAAGGTCACCCCCAAGGGTGAGACCGAGCAGACCCCCGAGGAGCGGCTGCTGCGTGCCATCTTCGGTGAGAAGGCACGCGAAGTGCGAGACACCTCGCTCAAGGTTCCCCACGGCGAGCAGGGGACGGTCATCGACGTGCGGGTGTTCTCCCGCGACGATGCCCACGAGCTCCCACCCGGCGTCGAGCAGCTGGTCCGCGTCTACGTGGCCCAGAAGCGCAAGATCTCCGAGGGCGACAAGCTTGCGGGTCGCCACGGCAACAAGGGCGTCATCTCGAAGATCCTCCCCATCGAGGACATGCCGTACCAGGCTGACGGCACACCGGTCGACATCATCCTCAACCCGCTGGGCGTGCCCAGCCGGATGAACGTCGGTCAGGTACTCGAGTCCCATCTGGGCTACGCCGCCCGTTGGGGTTGGGAGGGTGCCGGCGATGTGGCCCGACCGCCGCTGCGGGGCACCGAGACGAAGACCCGTCCCCGGACCGACCCCGCGGTGTGGGTGTCCACGCCGGTGTTCGACGGTGCGCACTGGGACGAGGAGGCCGACGCCGGTCGGCATCCGACCATCCAGCAGATCTTCCGCCGCCTCAACCCGGATGGCGCAGACGGGGCCGTGCAGGTGTCTGACGACGGGAAGTCGACCCTCTACAACGGCCGGACCGGCCAGGCGTACGACAACCCGATCTCGGTCGGATACGTCTACATCTTGAAGCTCCACCACCTGGTGGACGACAAGATCCACGCTCGGTCGACCGGCCCGTACTCGATGATCACCCAGCAGCCCCTGGGCGGCAAGGCCCAGTTCGGTGGGCAACGCTTCGGGGAGATGGAGGTGTGGGCACTCGAGGCCTTCGGCGCGGCCTATGCGCTTCAAGAGCTCCTCACCATCAAGTCCGACGACGTGTTGGGCCGGGTGAAGGTGTACGAGGCCATCGTCAAGGGCGAGAACATCCCCGAGCCCGGCATCCCAGAGAGCTTCAAGGTGCTCATCAAGGAGATGCAGTCCTTGTGCCTCGATGTCGAGGTGCTGGCACCCGGCGGGGAAGAGATCGAAATGCGAGAGCTGGACGAGGACGTCTTCCGCACAGCTGAGGAACTTGGCATCGATATCAGCCGACCCGAGCGAGGGTCGGACGAAGAAGATGCTCGACGCGCTGCGGAAAGGGGATTCTGATGTTGGATGTCAATGATTTCGATCAGCTGAGGATCGGTCTGGCCACCGCCGACTCGATTCGGGGATGGTCCAACGGCGAGGTGAAGAAGCCGGAGACCATCAACTACCGCACCCTCCGTCCCGAGAAGGACGGCCTCTTCTGCGAGAAGATCTTCGGTCCCACCAAGGACTGGGAGTGCTACTGCGGGAAGTACAAGAGGGTCCGGTTCCGGGGCATCATCTGCGAGCGCTGTGGCGTCGAGGTCACCCGCTCCAAGGTCCGTCGCGAGCGGATGGGCCACATCGAGCTGGCCGCGCCGGTCGTGCACATCTGGTACCTCCGTGGGACCCGGAGCTGGCTGGCCTATCTGCTGATGGGCACTGAGGCCCGCGAGGAGCTCAAGGCCAAGCAGCTGGAGAAGGTCATCTACTTCGCGGCCAACCTGGTGACCTGGGTCGACGACGCCAAGCGTCACGAGGACCTTCCCGATCTCGAGGCCGAGCTCCGTGTGGAGATCGCCGACGTCGAGAAGAAGCGGGACCTGGAGATCGACCGTCGGTTCAAGGTGCTGGAGGGCGAACTGGCCGACCTCGAGAAGTCCGGGGCCAAGGACACCGAGATCAAGGCTCGTCAGCGCAACGTCGAGAAGGAGATCGCCGGGGCGCGCGAGCGCTTCCAGGGCGAGATCGAACTGGCCCAGCGGGCCTTCGACGAGTTCAAGAGCCTCCACTCCCGCAAGATCCTCGAGGACGAGATGCTGTGGCGAGAGCTGCGCATCCGCTACGAGGACTACTTCGAGGGCGGTATGGGCGCCGAGACCATCTCGCGCCTGATCGAGCGGATCGACCTCGATGTCGAAGAGGTCAAGTTGCGCGAGATGATCGATGCTGCTGACGGGCGCAAGCCGCTGTCCGCCCAGCGGCGCCAGAAGGTCATCAAGAGGCTGAAGATCGTCACCGCCTTCAATCGTCGCGACGACAACGGCAGGCGGATCAACGACCCCCGAGCAATGATCCTCGACTCGGTTCCGGTCATCCCACCCGACCTACGTCCGATGGTCCAGCTGGACGGCGGCCGGTTCGCCACCTCCGACCTGAACGACCTCTACCGGAGGGTCATCAACCGGAACAATCGGCTGAAGAGGCTGCTCGACCTGGGCGCGCCCGAGATCATCATCAACAACGAGAAGCGGATGCTGCAAGAGGCAGTGGATGCGCTCTTCGACAACGGACGCCGCGGGCGCCCGGTGACCGGCCCGGGCAACCGGCCGCTGAAGAGCCTCTCGGACATGTTGAAGGGAAAGCAGGGTCGGTTCCGCCAGAACCTGCTCGGAAAGCGAGTGGACTACTCGGGTCGTTCGGTCATCGTGATCGGCCCGAACCTGCTGCTCCACCAGTGCGGTCTGCCCAAGCTGATGGCCCTCGAGCTGTTCAAGCCGTTCGTCATGAAGCGGCTGGTCGACGCCGAGTACGCCCAGAACATCAAGTCGGCCAAACGCATGGTCGAGCGCCGTCGTCCCCAGGTGTGGGACGTCCTCGAAGGGGTGATCAAGGAGCATCCGGTGCTGTTGAACCGGGCGCCCACGCTCCACCGCCTGGGCATCCAGGCCTTCGAGCCGGTGCTGGTGGAGGGTAAGGCGATCCAGGTCCATCCGTTGGTCTGCACCGCGTTCAACGCCGACTTCGACGGCGACCAGATGGCCGTGCACCTGCCCCTGTCCGCCGAGGCCCAGGCCGAGGCCCGGGTGCTGATGCTGTCGGCCAACAACATCCTGTCGCCGGCCACAGGCCGCCCGATCACCGTGCCCACCCAGGACATGGTCTTCGGCATCTACTACCTCACGCTGCCCGTCGAGAAGGCCAAGGGCGAGGGCCGGATCTTCCGCCACGCCTACGAGGTGGAGACGGCATTCGACGCAGGGCACATCGACCTGCAGGCCTCCATCATCGTCAGGCCCGACGTCGGCTCGCATCTGGCCCGGTCGATCGCACTGGCCAACGGTGCGGAGATCGACGCGGATGGCAACCTGACCGGCGTCGGCACCGATGAGCGGGTGGAGATCGAGACCACGGCGGGGCGGTTGTTCTTCAACACTGCGCTTCCCGATGGCTACCGTTACATCAACGACATCGTGGGCAAGCGGAACACGGCCATCGGCACCATCGTCGAAGAAGTCGCCGCCAACTATCCCAAGCGTGAAGTTGCCGCCAGCCTGGACCGGATCAAGGCGCTCGGCTTCCGCTTCGCCGCCCAGTCGGGCCTGACCATCTCCATCAACGACGTGCGCACGCCGCCGGACAAGCAGACCATCCTCGACCGTTACGAGAAGGAAGCCGAGAAGGCAGAGGCCCAGTTCAAGCGCGGCATCATCACCGACGACGAGCGTCGCCAGAAGGAGATCGAGATCTGGACGTCGGCCAACTCCGAGGTCGGAAAGGCCATGGAGAAGTCGTTGTCCACGATCGCTTTCAACCCGCTCGACATGATGGTCGACTCGGGTGCCCGCGGGAACAGCCAGCAGATCCGCCAGATCGCCGGCATGAAGGGACTGGTGTCCAACCCGAGGGGCGAGATGATCCCCCGGCCGATCAAGTCCTCCTTCCGTGAGGGCCTGTCCGTGCTCGAGTACTTCATCTCGACCCACGGCGCCCGCAAGGGGCTGGCAGACACCGCGCTTCGCACCGCTGACTCGGGCTATCTGACCCGACGACTGGTCGACGTGGCCCAGGAGCTGATCGTCCGCGAGGACGACTGCGGCTCCACCCGCGGCATCTGGATCGAGGGCATCGTGCCCGACGGGGCCGGCACCCGCTCGTATCTCGAGACGAGAGTCACCGGGCGGATCACGGCCGAGCCGGTCACGTTGTCGGACAAGACGAAGATCGATGCCGGCACGGTGCTCACCGACGAGATCGTCGTACGTCTCCGTGACGACCTGGCCATCGACCGTGTCCGTACCCGCTCGGTGCTGACGTGCGAGGCGGAGCAGGGCATCTGCGCCGCCTGTTACGGCCTGTCGCTGGCCACTGGGGAGATGATCGAGCTCGGTGAGGCGGTCGGTGTCATTGCGGCCCAGTCGATCGGCGAGCCTGGCACCCAGCTGACCATGCGGACCTTCCACACCGGCGGTATCGTCGGCGAGGACATCACCCACGGCCTGCCCAGAGTCGTCGAACTCTTCGAAGCGCGTACCCCGAAGGGCGCGGCCGTACTGGCCCGCCACTCCGGAGTGGTCCGGGTGGACGAGGACGAGTCAGGTCGCCACATCACCGTGGTGGCCGACGACGGCGAGGAGCACACCGTGTTGGTGGCCCAGCGGGCCCATCTCGAGGTTGCCGACGGCCACGAGGTCGGTGCCGGGGACGCGCTGGTCGAAGGTCCGAAGGACCCCAAGGAGCTGTTGGAGGTCAAGGGGATCCGCGAAACCCAGCAGTATCTGGTCGAAGAGGTCCAGAAGGTCTATCGGGACCAAGGGGTGTCCATCCACGACAAGCACATCGAGCTGATCGTGCGCCAGATGCTCCGTCGGGTGCTGGTGGCCGAGCCCGGCGATGCCTCGTTCCTTCCGGGCGAGCGGGTGGACAACCGCTCGTACGCCGAAGTGAACCGGCAACTCGTGCAGGACGGCATGCGTCCCGCCGAGGGTCGTCCGGAGCTGATGGGGATCACCAAGGCATCGCTTGCCACCGAAAGCTGGCTGTCGGCTGCTTCGTTCCAAGAGACGACCCGGGTGCTCACCGAGGCTGCAATCGAGGGCAAGTCGGACCAGCTGTTCGGCCTGAAGGAGAACATCATCATCGGCAAACTGATCCCGGCCGGTTCGGGGATGGAGCGCTACCGCGATATCAAGCTGGAGATGCCCGGCGCCGAGGCGATGCCGTTCTGGGCCCTGGGCTCGGAGGCGGATGCCGGTACCGAGGACCTCGCAGCGTGGCTGCGGGACACCGGCGGCGATGCCTCGTTGGGCAGCTTCAGCTCGGACATCGACGCCAGTTGGTTGGGCACGATCCCCACTACCGAGGACCTTGCCAAGGGTTCGGCCGCCCTCGGGGGACCGGACGCGCCGGCGGCCACGGACGGTCCAGTCGAAGCCGGGGCCTGAGTGTTCCGGGCGTTCGACGGCCCCACAGCGCCCGCGTGCGCCCGGCACCGGGGCCAGCGCTGGAGCCGGTCCGGACAGCCCGGCCGCGCTTGCCCGTAGGCCGGCGATGCCGTAGCATGGGTCCCTTGCGGCTGCGCGCCGAACGGTGCGCCGTGCCTGTTCGCAGGACGGTCGCGCAGCACACCCGAGTCATTCCTGGAGTATGCCCGCAGTTCACGACCTAGAGGTAACGCGTGCCCACGATTTCCCAGCTCGTCCGCAAAGGCCGGGCCACCAAGCCGACCAAATCGAAGACGCCGGCCCTGCGGGGTGCCCCGCAGCGGCGGGGCGTGTGCACACGCGTTTACACCCACACCCCGAAGAAGCCGAACTCCGCCCTCCGCAAGGTGGCCCGAGTCCGGCTGACCAGTGGGCTGGAGGTGACCGCCTATATCCCCGGTGAAGGCCACAACCTGCAGGAGCACTCGATCGTGCTGGTCCGCGGCGGACGTGTGAAGGACCTCCCGGGTGTCCGGTACAAGGTGATCCGCGGAACGCTCGACGCATCCGGCGTCCGTGAGCGGAACCAGGCCCGTAGCCGGTACGGCGCCAAGAAGGAGTCCTGACGTGCCTCGCAAAGGTCCAGCTGTACGACGTGAATTGATACCCGACCCGGTGTACCACTCGGTACTCGTCACCCAGGTGGTGAACCGGGTGTTGAGCCGCGGCAAGCGCACCCTGGCCGAGCGCATCGTTTACGACGCGCTGGCCGACGTGGCGGAGAAGAGCGGCAACGACCCGGTGGCGGTGCTGAAGAAGGCGGTGGAGAACACCCGCCCCGAACTCGAGGTCCGCAGCCGCCGGGTCGGTGGCGCCACCTACCAGGTTCCCGTGGAGGTGCGCCCTCGCCGGGCCACCACGCTGTCCATCCGTTGGTTGGTCGGCTACTCCCAGCAGCGCCGGGAGAAGACGATGGCCGAACGCCTCTCCAACGAGATCCGCGATGCCGCCAACGGGATCGGAGCCGCGGCCAAGCGCCGTGAAGATCTCCATAAGATGGCGGAGTCCAACAAGGCCTTCGCTCACTACCGCTGGTAGAAGAGGGCCGTTGCGGCCCCGTTTCGCGCAGCGGGCACTGTCTACGAGTACTACCCGAGAGCTGATCAACCATGGCTGAAGCCCCTACCCGCAACCACCCCCTGGCCAAAACCCGAAACATCGGGATCATGGCCCATATCGACGCGGGCAAGACCACCACTACCGAGCGGATCCTCTATTACACGGGAAAGAACTACAAGATCGGTGAGGTCCACGACGGCGGCGCCACCATGGACTGGATGGTCCAGGAGCAAGAGCGCGGCATCACCATCACCTCGGCAGCCACCACCTGCATCTGGCACGACACGCTGATCAACATCATCGACACCCCCGGCCATGTCGACTTCACCGTCGAGGTGGAGCGGTCCCTCCGGGTCCTCGATGGCGCCGTGGCGGTCTTCGACGCGGTAGCCGGCGTGGAGCCCCAGACCGAGACGGTGTGGCGGCAGGCCAACAAGTACGAGGTCCCCCGGATCTGCTTCATCAACAAGATGGACCGGACCGGCGCCAACTTCGAGCAGGGCGTCGAGATGATCCGGGACCGCCTCGACGCGGTGCCGGCGGTGGTGCAGCTGCCGATCGGCTCCGAAGGCGGGTTTCGGGGTGTCGTCGACCTGGTGCGCATGCAGGCCCTGGTGTGGGAGGACGGCATGGGTGAGGAGTGGACCGTCGAGGAGATCCCCGCAGACATGAAGGACCGTGCCGACGAGGCGCGCCATCAGCTCATCGACGTCGTGTCCAACCATGACGACATCATCATGGAGAAGTACCTGGGCGACGAGGAGATTACCGCCGAGGACCTCACCCGCGCCCTGCGCACGGCAACCCTCGGGAGCCATGCCGTCCCGGTCCTGTGCGGTTCGGCCTTCAAGAACAAGGGCGTCCAGCCCATGCTCGACGCAGTGGTCGACTACCTCCCCAGCCCTCTCGACATACCGCCCACCATGGGAACCGTCCCCCGCAAGGAGGGCGTGACCGTCGAGCGTCCCCCCGACGACTCGGCCCCCTTCTCGGCGCTGGCCTTCAAGATCATGACCGACCCGTTCGTCGGCAAGCTCACCTACCTGCGGGTCTATTCGGGCACCCTGACCAAGGGCTCCGGCGTGATCAATTCGACCAAGGACCGCAAAGAGCGAGTCGGGCGCTTGCTCCAGATGCACGCCAACTCCCGTGAGGACCTCGATGCGGTCTTTGCCGGCGACATCGTGGCAGCGGTGGGCCTCAAGCAGACCACCACCGGCGACACCCTGTGCGACCCCGACAATCAGGTGGTCCTGGAGTCACTGACCTTCCCGGAGCCGGTGATCCACGTGGCCGTGGAGCCGAAGACCAAGGCCGACCAGGACAAGCTGTCCAAGGCCCTCTTCTCGCTGTCCGAGGAGGACCCGACGTTCCGGGTCCAGTCCGACGAGGAGACCGGCCAGACGGTCATCTCCGGAATGGGCGAGCTCCACCTCGAGGTCCTGGTCGACCGGATGCTGCGCGAGTTCAATGTGGACGCCAATGTGGGCAAGCCCCAGGTCGCCTACCGCGAGACGGTGCGCAAGAAGGTCGAGAAGGTCGAGCTGAAGTACGTTCGCCAGACAGGCGGCAAGGGCCAGTACGCCCACGTGGTCATCAGCCTCGAGCCCACCGGACCCGCCGGCGGCTACGTCTTCGAGGACAAGATCACCGGTGGCGTCATCCCCAAGGAGTACATCCCATCGGTCGATGCGGGTATCCGTGAGTCGATCACCTCGGGTGTGTTGGCCGGGTACCCGACTGTCGACATCAAGGTGACCTTGACCTACGGCTCCTACCACGACGTGGACTCTTCCGAGATGGCGTTCAAGATCGCCGGCTCGATGGCCATCAAGAAGGCTGCCAACCTGGCCAGCCCGGTCCTCCTCGAGCCGGTGATGGCGGTCGAGGTGACCACTCCCGAGGACTACATGGGGGACGTGATCGGCGACCTGTCGGCCCGACGGGGCAAGGTGGAGGGCATGGAGCAGCGGGGTAACAGCCACATCATCCGGGCACAGGTACCGCTGAGCGATATGTTCGGCTACGCTACCGACCTGCGCTCGCGCACTCAGGGGCGGGCCACCTATTCGATGCAGTTCCATGCCTACAACGAGGTTCCTGAGTCGATCGCCAAGGAGATCATCGCCAAGGCGCGCGGAGAGTAGGCGGCGTGTGACCCGGGTTCGCCCCGGATCGCATCCGGTAGTCGTACCGAATCAACCGAGCATCACAGGATCGTGAGCCAGCGGGTCAACCGCTGCGGCGAGCAGCAGTAGCGCTACACCACCGATACACGAGGAATGACGGAGGCATCCGCCGCCGTCGTGGCGGGCCCGAGGGGGTACCGTCCGAGATCAGGGAGCATTACCCCAGCTATGGCCAAGCAGAAGTTCGAGCGTACGAAGCCCCATGTGAACGTAGGAACGATGGGACACATCGACCACGGTAAGACTACGCTCACCGCGGCCATCACCAAGGTGCTCCACGACAGTGACCCGACCACGTCGTTCACGCCGTTCGACCAGATCGACAAGGCGCCGGAAGAGAAGCAGCGCGGGATCACCATCTCGATCGCCCACGTGGAGTACGAGACGCCCAATCGTCACTACGCCCACGTCGACATGCCCGGACACGCCGACTACATCAAGAACATGATCACCGGTGCGGCCCAGGTGGACGGTGCCATTCTCGTGGTATCCGCCGCTGACGGCCCGATGCCGCAGACCCGTGAGCACGTGCTGCTCGCCCGCCAGGTCGGCGTGCCCTACATCGTGGTGGCGCTCAACAAGGCCGACACTGTCGACGACGAAGAGCTCCTCGACCTGGTCGAGCTCGAGGTGCGCGAGCTCCTCAACGAGTACGAGTTCCCCGGCGACGACACCCCGATCATCCGGGTCAGCGCCCTGAAGGCCCTGGAGGGGGACGCCGAGTGGTCCGCCAAGATCACTGAGCTGATGGAGGCGGTCGACTCCTACATCCCCGAGCCCGAGCGTGACGTCCAAAAGCCGTTCCTCATGTCGGTCGAGGACGTAATGTCGATCACCGGTCGTGGGACCGTGGTGACCGGCAAGGTGGAGCAGGGCATCGTCAAGGTGGGCGAGGAAGTCGAGATCGTCGGCCTGCGCGACACCCAGCGGACCACCGTCACCGGCATCGAGATGTTCCGCAAGCTGCTCGACGAGGGTCGGGCCGGCGACAACATCGGCGCCCTCCTGCGTGGGACGAAGAAGGAAGAGGTGGAGCGCGGCCAGGTGCTGTGCAAGCCCGGCTCGATCACTCCGCACACCAAGTTCGAGGCCACCGTCTACGTGCTGAACAAGGACGAGGGCGGGCGGCACAAGCCGTTCTTCACCAACTACCGCCCCCAGTTCTACTTCCGGACGACCGACGTGACCGGCACCATCTCCCTGCCCGAGGGGACCGAGATGGTCATGCCCGGTGACAACACGGAGATGACGGTCGAGCTCGGCAAGCCGATCGCCATGGACGAGGGACTTCGGTTCGCCATCCGCGAGGGCGGCCGGACCGTCGCCTCCGGTCGGGTCACCAAGATCCTCGCATAGTCCAGCCCTAGCGAATACACCCACGAGAGGACGCTGTACCCATGGCCGCAGAAGGCCCCCGCCAGAAGATCCGAATCCGCCTGAAGGCCTACGATCACGAGATCCTCGATCAGTCCACCGAGAAGATCGTGCAAACGGTGCTCCGTACCCAGGCAAAGGTGCTGGGTCCGGTTCCACTTCCCACGGAGAAGCACCGTTACACGGTGATCCGGTCGCCCCACAAGTACAAGGACAGCCGGGAGCATTTCGAGATGCGGGTGCACAAGCGCCTGGTCGATATCGTGGAGCACACGCCGAAGACGGTGGACTCGCTCCAGAGGCTCGACCTGCCGGCTGGCGTGGACATCGAGATCAAGATCCAGACCGTCTAGCGGCCGGCTCGTCAGGAGCCGCTGGAATGGTATAGAGTCATTGGTCGGCCCGATTCTGGGCCTACCATGTGAATGGGACGTGTTCGAGCGCCCGCGGGAAGACGGCGGGGACCTCGGGCCAAACCAGGCGAGCGCTCCGCTCGGGATCTTCCGAGCGGAGCGTCTGCGTGCAAGTCGATGCGAGCCAGGGCGTCGGTGAAGTCACCAGGGCCGGGACAGCAGGGCAGCAGGAACCGATCGATGCCGGCCGGTGTCGAGCAAAGCGAAGAGTCGAGACGGAGAAGCTCCAGTGGCCACCAAGGCGATCGTGGGCGAAAAAGTCGGAATGACCCAGATTTGGGACGACCAGCACCGGGCGATACCGGTGACGGTCCTGCGCGTGGCGCCGGTTCGTGTGGTGCAGGTCAAGACCCCTGAGCACGAGGGCTACTCCGCGTTGCAGGTGACCTGGGGCCACCGCCGGGCCTCTGCGCTGACCAAGCCGGAGCAGGGCCACTACGACAAGTCGGGTGTGGACCCCGGCCGGCGCCTGGTCGAGCTGCGGATCGACGACACGTCGAGCTACGAGGTGGGCCAGCAGTTGACCGCAGATCTGCTCCAGCCGGGCGAGCTGGTCGATGCCATCGCTGTGTCCAAGGGCAAGGGCTTCGCCGGAGGCATGAAACGGCACAATTTCAAGGGCCAGGGAGCCAGCCACGGTAACCACAAGAAGCACCGTTCGCCAGGCTCGATCGGTGCCTGTGCAACCCCCTCCCGGGTGTTCAAGGGGACCCGGATGGCCGGACGGATGGGGGGCCAGCAGGTGACCACCCTCAACCTCGAGATCGTCCAGGCCGATTCGGAACGGGAGCTGATCCTGGTCAAGGGTGCGGTACCCGGCCCGAGGGGCGGCATCGTGGTCCTCAGGGACGCAGTGAAGGCAACCTTGGTCAAGGGAGGCACGGCATCATGAGCACCACCGAAACCGCCGGCACCATCGATCTCGAGACGGCCACCCCGGGCCAGATCCGGCGCTTCCTTCGTCCTGCCCCGCAGCGGCGCACGGTGACCAGGCGCTCCTGCGACGGCACTGAGCTCGGCGAGGTCGAGCTCGATGCCTCGATCTTCGGCATCGAGCCCAATCTGGCCGTGCTGCATCAGGTGGTGACAGCCCAGCTGGCGGCCGCCCGTTCGGGGACCCAGTCGACGAAGACCAGATCCGAAGTCCGTGGCGGCGGGGTGAAGCCCTTCCGGCAGAAGGGAACCGGGCGGGCCCGGGCGGGCTCGATCCGGTCGCCGATCTGGGTCGGCGGAGGCGTGGCTCTCGGGCCCAAGCCCCGCCCCTACGCGCAGAAGACGCCGAAGAAGATGATCCAGCTGGCGCTGCGGTCCGCCCTGTCGGACCGGGCCTCCCAGGACCGGGTGGTCCTGGTCGATGGGTGGGACTTCGATGTGCCTTCGACCAAAGGTGCCATTGCTGTTCTGCGGGCGCTCGGCGTATCCGGACGCGTCCTGGTGGTGCTGGGGGATGAGGACGGCTACGCAGATCGATCCTTCGGCAACCTCCCCGAGGTCCAGACGATGGTGGTCGGAGAGTTGAACTCCTACGACATCCTGGTCAACGACTGGGTGATCTTCACCGACGGCACGCTGCCGGGTGGCAACACCGACGCAGGCAGCACCCCGCCGGTCGTTGCCGACGAGAGCCCGGTGCCGGCCGACACGACCGAGGCCGACTCGACCGAGGCCGACACGACCGAGTCTGCCGACACGACCGAGGAAGAAGGCAGCGGAGCATGAGGGACCCCCACAACGTGCTGATCCGCCCCGTGGTGTCGGAGAAGTCCTACACCTTGATGGACAACAACGTCTATGTCTTCGTGGTCGACCCTTCGGCGACGAAGATCGACGTGCGCCACGCCGTGGAGCAGGCGTTCAACGTGCGAGTCGACAACGTCAACACCCTCAACCGTAAGGGCAAGTCCAAGCGCAACCGGAAGAGCAACTCCATCGGCCACCGTCCCGATACCAAGCGGGCCATCGTCACCCTCCACGAGGGTGACTCGATCGACCTCTTCGAGAACTGAGAGACCGAGACCTCAACATGCCACTCCGTTCACGTAAACCCACCAGCCCCGGCCGGCGCTTCCAGACCGTCTCTGACTTCGCGGAGATCACTCGTGACCGTCCCGAGAAGTCGCTGCTGGCGCCGAAGCCCTCCACCGGCGGGCGCAACAGCTACGGCCGCAAGACATCTCGCCACCGCGGCGGGGGCCACAAGCAGCAGTACCGGATCATCGACTTCAAGCGCGACAAGGACGGCGTGCCGGCCAAGGTTGCATCCATCGAGTACGACCCCAATCGCAATGCACGGATCGCCTTGCTCCACTACCTCGACGGCGAGAAGCGCTACATCCTCGCTCCCGCCCTGGTGCAGGTGGGCGATCGCCTCCAGTCCGGTCAGGGTGCCGAGATCCGCCCGGGGAACGCCCTTGCCCTGCGCTACATACCGGTCGGGTCGGTGATCCACAACGTGGAGATGCGACCTGGTGGCGGGGGCAAGATTGCCCGCGGGGCCGGCATGAGCGTCCAGCTGGTGGCCAAGGAAGGCGCATTCGCAACCCTCCGGCTCCCCTCGACTGAGATGCGCAGGGTCTCCATCGACTGCAGGGGCACACTGGGCACAGTGGGCAACTCCGAGGCCGAGTTGATCAAGATCGGCAAGGCCGGACGCAACCGGTGGAAGGGCAAGCGCCCCCAGACCCGCGGCGTGGCCATGAATCCGGTCGACCACCCGTTGGGCGGCGGCGAGGGCAAGACGTCCGGTGGACGCCATCCCGTATCCCCGTGGGGCCAGCCGGAAGGCCGCACCCGGGCACGCAACAAGGATTCCGACAAGATGATCGTCCGCAGGCGCCGCACACGCGGTGCCCGGCGGTAGGGAAGACAGAGGGAACGTCAAACTATGCCCCGCAGCCTGAAAAAGGGTCCGTTCGTCGATGACCACCTTCTGAAGAAGGTGGACGTCCTCAACGCGGCCGGAGACAAGAAGGTCATCAAGACGTGGTCGCGGCGTTCCACGATCATCCCCGACATGGTCGGCCACACCATCGCCGTCCACGACGGCCGCAAGCACATCCCGGTCTACGTGACCGAGTCGATGGTCGGACACAAGCTGGGCGAGTTCGCACCGACCCGGACCTTCAAGTTCCATGCCGGCCAAGAGCGGGCGGGGAGGCGCTGACGTGCCCGGTGTGAAGACCAATGAGCGTGAGGGCACCCGTGCGGTGCTCCGCCACAGCCGGATGTCCGCCTACAAGGTGCGCCAGGTGCTCGACTTGATCCGCGGACAGGATGCAGATCGGGCTGCAGAGATCCTTTCCCTCGGCGATCGCGAAGCTGCGGCCACGGTGGGCAAGGTGCTCGCATCGGCCGTGGCCAACGCCGTCCACAACGACGGCCTCGATGCCGAGGACCTCTATGTGTCCGCGTGTTACGCCGATGAGGGCAGCACGCTGAAGCGCTGGCGCCCCCGTGCCCGTGGGCGGGCCACGCGTATCCGCAAGCGGACCTCGCACATCACGGTCATCGTGAGCCGTCTTCCCGATGAGCGGATTGCGCGCCGTCGGGCCAAGCAGGCAGCCGGCGGCTCGCAGCGCTCGAGGCGGGTGGCAGGATCCCGTCGTCGTCAGCAGGCACAGGTCTCGGCGCCGGTCAGCAGGGCCGAGGACAGTGCGCTCGAACCCGAGCCGGATGGCACCCCCGAGGTGGACGTGAACGAGACCGAGCAGGTCGGCTCCGGGGTCAGCGCCTCCGAGTCGGGTACGGAGTCGGCATCTGCCGATGACGACGTGGCCGCCGCCGACGAAGGCTCCGAGCCCGAAGTGACGGACGGCGAATCCGCCGAAGAGAAGGGCAAGTAGATGGGCCAGAAGGTCAACCCGTACGGGTTCCGACTCGGCATCACCACCGACTGGAAGTCGCGCTGGTTCGAGGAGCGCAACTACCAGAACTGTGTGATCGAGGACTGGGAGATCCGTGACTATCTGATGTCGCAGCTGGAGTCGGCTGCGGTCAGTCGGATCGAGATCGAGCGCACCCGTGATCGGCTGCGCGTGGACATCCACACCGCCCGCCCGGGCATCGTCATCGGTCGGCGCGGTGCAGAGGCCGACCGGTTGAAGAAGAGGATCGAGGAGATCACCGGGCTCAACAATCGGATTCAGCTCAACATCCAAGAGATCAAGCAGCCGGAGCTCGACGCAGCACTCATCGCCCAGGGGATCTGCGACCAGCTGGCGCGACGGGTGGCGTTCCGCCGTGCCATGAAGCGCTCCATCCAGACCGTGCAGAAGGCCGGCGCCCTGGGCGTCAAGGTACAGTGCTCGGGACGATTGGGCGGCTCGGAAATGTCGCGCAAGGAGTCCTACCGCGAAGGCCGGGTGCCGTTGCACACGCTGCGGGCTGACATCGATTACGGCTTCCGCGAGGCAAAGACCACGTTTGGCCGGATCGGGGTGAAGGTCTGGATCTACAAGGGTGACATCCTCCCCTACAAGATCTCGACTGAGGACAAGATCACCCGTGAGGCGGCCATGGCCGTGGGCGAGACGTCAGGTCAGGGTGGCGAAGCCCCCCGACGGCTGATCACCGCGGGTGGTGGCCGTCGTCGCGCTGAGCAGGGAGCGCCCGGCAGCGTGGTCACGGTCGATGCGGACACCCCCGAGCCCGAAATTCCCGAGGGAATGGTGGATCGCTCGGCCGTCGACATTGCCGCCCCGCCTGCCGTGCCCGACGAACTCGAGCGCATCCTCACCGAAGACGAAGAGATCGAGCGCCGGACCCGCGAGCACCACGAGACGCCGCACTTCCGCAAGGAGGTCGACTGACATGTTGATGCCCAGGAAGGTCAAGCACCGCAAGCAGCAGCGCGGTCGGATGAGCGGGAAGGCCAAGGGTGGGAGCGACGTCACCTTCGGCGACTTCGGCATTCAGGCCATGGAGCCGGCGTGGTTGACGGCTCGCCAGATCGAGGCAGCCAGAATCGCCATGACCCGCCACGTGAAGCGTGGCGGCAAGGTGTGGATTCGGGTGTTCCCCGATCGCCCGGTGACCCAGAAGCCGGCGGAAACCCGCATGGGCTCCGGCAAGGGCAACCCCGAGCACTGGGTGGCCGTGGTCAAGCCAGGAAGAATCCTCTTCGAGCTGGCCGGCGTCGAGCCGGACTTGGCGCGGGAGGCGATGGAGCGGGCGATCCAGAAGCTGCCGTTCAAGGCTCGCTTCGTGATCCGTCCCGGGACCCACGGAACCCCGGAGGTGCAGGTCTGATGGCAACTGCGGCAGAGATTTCCGAGTACGACATCGAGGAGCTGGAGCGCCAGTTGGGCGAAACCCGACGGGAGCTCTTCAACCTGAGGTTCCAACTGGCCACCGGTCAGCTGGACAACTTCTCGCGTATCAACAATGTCCGCAAGGACGTGGCCAGGATGATGACCGAGCTGCGGAACCGGGAGATCGCCGAGGCCGAAGGTCTGGCCATCGACCAACTACCGGCTCACCGGGCGGCGGCCCGCCGCCGGTCGGAGGATGAGGCACTCGGCCGGAGCAAGACCACCGCGTCGGAGCGCCGGGCCGCGGCCAGGGCCGACTCGGCGGAGAGCACCGCCGGCGATGGCGGCACGCCGACCGACGAGGGCGTGTCGACCGGCGAAGTGGCAGACGACGGCACGGCCGCCGACGGCAGCGCCGACACCAAGGAGAAGAGCTGATGGCAGACAAGCAGAGTCCCACCGGGACGACTGAGCCCAGGGAGAACGCCCGCAAGGTGCGCGAGGGCCTCGTGGTGTCCGATGCCATGGATGCCACGGTCGTGGTGGCAGTGATCGAGCGGGTCCGCCACCCTCGCTACGGCAAGACGGTGCAGCGCACCAAGCGTCTCTACGTCCACGACGGTGACAACAGCGCCAAGGTGGGGGACCGGGTGCGGGTCGTCGAGACGCGCCCACTGTCCAAGCTCAAGCGGTGGCGGCTGTCGGAAGTGCTGGAGCGTGCACGATGATCCAACAGGAATCCCGACTCCGTGTGGCCGACAACTCCGGTGCCAAAGAAGTCCTCTGCATCAAGGTGCTGGGCGGATCACGTCGCCGCTACGCCTCGATCGGGGACGTCTTCGTGGCCACGGTGAAGGACGCCATCCCTGGGGCTGCGGTCAAGAAGGGCGATGTCGTCAAGTGCGTCGTCGTCCGCACGAAGAAGGAGAAGCGCCGTCCCGACGGCAGCTACATCCGCTTCGACGAGAACGCCGCCGTCCTTATCAATGACCAGCAGCAACCACGCGGGACCCGCATTTTCGGCCCGGTCGGTCGTGAACTGCGCGACAAGCGCTTCATGCGGATCGTCTCGCTGGCACCGGAGGTATTGTAGATGCGAATCCACAAGGGGGACAAGGTCCAGGTCCTGAGCGGCAAGGACCGAGGCAAGCAGGCCCACGTGGTGCGAGCCATTCCCACCGAGGGAAAGGTCATCGTCGAGGGGGTCCATGTGGCAAAGAAGTCGGCCAAGCCGACACGCGCCACCATGCAGGGAGGCCTCATCGACAAATTCATGCCGGTGTCTGTGTCTTCGGTGGCCATCGTCTGCGGCACTTGCGGGCCTACCCGCATCGGCATGCGCATCGACGAGCAGGGCCGCAAGCTGCGGGTCTGCCGGAAGTGTGGGGCGGATCTGTGATGGCGACCACTTCTGCGGCGACGCGGCCCCGGCTCAAGGTTCGCTACGACAGCGAGGTGCGGGCCGGGCTGAAGGAGACTTTGGGCCTTGCGAACATCATGGAGGTCCCACGGCTGTCCAAGATCGTGATCAACATGGGCGTCGGCCGGGCGACCCAGCAGAAGTCGCTGATCGAGGGGGCCATGCGCGACCTCGAGACCATCGCCGGGCAGAAGCCGGTGGTGACCAAGGCCAAGAAGTCGATCGCATCGTTCAAACTGCGCGAAGGGCAGGAGATCGGAACCAAGGTCACCTTGCGGGGTGATCGGGCGTGGGAGTTCTTCGACCGGTTGCTGGCGATGGCCATCCCCCGGATCCGTGACTTCCGTGGGTTGTCCCCCCGTTCGTTCGACGGGCACGGGAACTACACCTTCGGGGTGACCGAGCAGCTCATCTTCCCCGAAATCGACTACGACCGAATCGACACCACCAGGGGCATGGACATCACCATCGCCACCACCGCACGTACCGACGAAGAGGGCCGGGCTCTGCTGGCCGCCTTCGGCTTCCCGTTCCGACAGGAGAACCAGTAACCCCATGGCGAAGAAGGCCCTGATTGAAAAGCAGCAGCGCACACCGAAGTTCAAGGTGCGCGGGTACACCCGGTGCCGTCGGTGTGGCCGACCCAAGTCGGTGTACCGCAAGTTCGGCCTGTGCCGGATCTGCCTGCGAGTGATGGTCCATGCCGGCGAGATCCCCGGTGTGACGAAGGCCAGTTGGTGAGAGGGGGCGACGAACGATGACGATGACTGACCCGATTGCCGACATGCTGACCCGCATCCGGAACGCCAATACCGCCCACTTCGACACGGTCAAGATGCCGGGGTCGAAGCTCAAGGAGTCCTTGGCCGCGATCCTGACGGACGAGGGCTACATCACGGGCTACGAGGTGAATGAGGTCCCCGGCAAGCCGGGCAAGACCCTCGAGATCACCATGAAGTACTCGCCCGACCGCGCCCGCACCATCTCGGGCATCAAGCGGGTGTCCAAGCCGGGCCTGCGTATCTACGCACGGGCCGACCGGATCCCCCGCGTGCTCGGTGGGCTGGGAGTGGCCGTGGTGTCGACGTCCAAGGGCCTGATGACCGATCGTGACGCCCGTAAGCGCCGTATGGGTGGAGAGGTGCTCTGCTATGTCTGGTAGCCGCACCGCCGCGCCGGCGGTTCACTTCGCTGCAGGAGGTACTCACTGATGTCGCGCATCGGACGTTCGCCGATCCCCGTACCCTCCGGGGTCTCGGTGGCATTCGGCGAGGGCAACACGGTGACGGTCAAGGGACCTCAGGGCGAGTTGGCCCGGTCGGTGCCCGCGGCGATCACCGTCCGCCAGGAGGGCGATGTCCTGGTGGTGGAGCGCCCTGACGACCAACGCCAGAATCGCGCCCTGCACGGCCTCACCCGCTCGCTGGTGGCCAACATGGTCGCCGGCGTGACGGAGGGCTTCTCCAAGGAGCTGGAGATCGTAGGGGTCGGCTACCGTGCCATCCCCAAGGGTCCGGCTGCCCTCGAGATGGCGCTCGGGTTCTCCCACCCGGTCAACGTGAACGCCCCTGAAGGTGTGGTCTTCGAGGTGCCCAGCGCCACTCGGATCATCATCAGGGGAATCGACAAGGAAAAGGTTGGCCAAGTGGCCGCGGACATTCGCAAGCTGCGCAAGCCCGAGCCCTACAAGGGCAAGGGCATCCGCTATGCCGGCGAGCGGGTCGTGCGCAAGGCCGGGAAGGCGGCCAAGTAATGGCACGCACAGATCACAAACTGGAGCTCCGCCGCCGCCGCCACGCCCGTGTGCGCCGCCGGGTGCATGGCTCGGCCGGGCGACCTCGTCTCGCGGTGTTCCGTTCCAACAAGCACATCTCCGCCCAGCTGATCGACGATGACACCGGTTGCACACTGGCCGCGGCATCGTCGGTCGAAGGAGAGTTGCGGGGTACTTCGGGTGGCAACATCGATGCGGCCTCCAATGTGGGCGCTCTTGTCGCCTCGCGGGCCAAGGATGCCGGCATCACGACCGTGGTCTTCGATCGCGGCGGTTTCGCCTATCACGGGCGGGTGGCCGCACTGGCCGACGCCGCACGCGCCGAAGGACTGGAGTTCTGAGACCATGGCCATGAACGATCTGCAATTCGAAGAGCGGACCATCCGGGTGAACCGAGTGTCCAAGGTGGTGAAGGGCGGCCGCCGGTTCTCGTTCGCCGCCCTGATGGTGGTGGGGGACGGCAACGGCAGGGTGGGGCTGGGCTACGGCAAGGCCAAAGAGGCCGGACTGGCCGTGCAGAAGGGCATCGAAGAGGCCCGCAAGAACATGTTCGACGTGCCGCTCGCCGGGTCGACCATCACCCACCCGATCGTCGGAGAGAGTGGTGCCGGTCGGGTGATGCTCAAGCCGGCCGCGCCCGGAACCGGTGTGATCGCCGGAGGCGCGGCCAGGGCCATCCTCGAGATGGCCGGCATCCGCGACATCCTTGCCAAGTCTCTCGGCTCCTCCAACGGCATCAACGTGGCCCACGCCACCATCGCCGGGCTGAAGGGTCTCAAGCGTCCCGATGAGATCGCCGCACTCCGCGGCAAGACCGCCGAAGAAGTGGCGCCCGCGGCCATGCTCCGCGCCTATCGCGAGCGTCGGCGCGAGGCCGACCTGTTCACGGAGGTGAGTTGACGTGAGCGCTGCTGCGCAAGCATCCGAGCAGTCCACCAGCGGCTGGTTGCGGGTGACCCAGGTCAAGTCGGCCATCGGGACCAAACCCAAGCACCGGGGCACCCTCCGTGCCCTCGGTCTGAGGGGCATCGGTCGCACCAATGTGTTGCCGGACCGTCCAGAAATCCGTGGGATGCTGGCGCGGGTCCCTCACCTGGTGGACGTGAAGCCCGCCACCCAAGACGAGAAAGGTTGACCATGAAGGTCCATGACCTCCGACCTCCCGCAGGGTCCACCCGGCCACGCCGGCGGGTGGGACGCGGCATCGCCGGCAAGGGCGGCAAGACCGCAGGCCGTGGCACTAAGGGCCAGGGCGCTCGTGACACCATCCCGATGGGGTTCGAGGGCGGCCAGCTGCCGCTGATGCAGCGCATTCCCAAGCTGCGCGGCTTCAAGAACCCCTTCCGGATCGCCTACTCCCCGGTCAACGTCAGCGCCCTGCAGGACATCGAGGGCGACTCCGTCGATATCGCCGGACTGGTCGACCGGGGCCTGGTCCACAAGGGTGACCTGGTGAAGATCCTCGGCGGCGGTGAGCTGTCCCGGGCCATCCGGGTGGAGGCCCACGCCTTCTCCGCATCGGCCGAGACCGCGATCACCGCCTCGGGTGGATCCATCACGGTGGTCCCCCTGCCCTTCGGCCACGACCGCCCCCCGGCCCAGGGCAACGCCCTCACCAACCGGTAGCATCGGCCCACCGCGGCGTCGAGGAGCCCAATGCTCGCCAGTCTGGCCAACATCTTTCGGATTCCCGACCTTCGCAAGAAGGTCCTCTTCACGCTGACCGTCATCGCCCTGTATCAGTTCGGGGCCAATGTGCCGGTGCCGTTCGTCAACTTCTCGAAGGTGGCCCAGCTGTCGGCCGCCTCCAAGTCGTCCGGCGTCCTGGGCTTCCTCAACCTCTTCTCCGGTGGCGCCCTCACCCGCATGGCGGTGTTCGGGCTGGGGATCATGCCCTACATCACCTCGAGCATCATCATCCAGCTGTTGGCCACGGTCATCCCCAAGCTCGAGCAGTGGCGCGACCAGGGGGCCATCGGCCAGAAGAAGCTGACCCAAACCACCAGATACCTCACAGTGGCACTGGCCCTGATGCAGTCGACCGGCCTGGTCTACCTGTTCCACAAGGGTGGAGGGGGTCTGTTCGGCAGTAGCCAGAACATCGATCTGATCCTCAACTACTCGGTCTGGCGGGCAGCCTTCATCGTTCTCACTTTGACCGCAGGCACCGCCTTCGTCATGTGGCTTGCCGAGCTGATCACCCAGCGCGGCATCGGGCAGGGCATGTCCATTCTCATCTTCGCGAATGTGGTGGCCGGTATTCCCACGGGGTTGAACACGGTCCTCCAAGAGGGAGGGAGGCTCAAGTTCACGGTCATCCTGCTGGTCTCCCTGGCCCTCCTGGTCCTGATCGTCTTCGTCGACCAGGGCCAGCGGCGCATCCCGGTCACGTTCGCCAAGCGGGTGGTGGGGCGCAAGATGTACGGAGGGTCCAATACCTACATCCCGCTCAAGGTGAACCAGGCCGGGGTCATCCCGATCATCTTCGCCAGCTCGGTGCTGTACATACCCGTGCTGCTGTCCAATATCGTCCCGTCGTCAGCCTTCCGCAGCTGGGTCAACTCCAACGTGACGCCGACCAGCGTCTTCTATATCTTCACCTACTTCCTCTTCATCCTCCTCTTCACCTTCTTCTACGTCTATGTGGCGTTCGATCCCCATCAGCAGGCCGACATCATCCGAAAGCAGGGGGGGTACATCCCCGGTATCCGGCCCGGTCACCCGACCGAGCGGTACCTGGCCCACATCCTCAATCGGATCACCTGGCCCGGCGCCTTCTTCCTCGGAGCGGTGGCGGTCACCCCATCGTTGTTGATGGCCGCGTGGAACATCACCAGCTATCCCTTCTACGGAACAACACTCCTGATCGCCGTGGGCGTGGCACTCGAGACGATGAAGCAGATCGACAGCCAGCTCATGATGCGAAACTACGAGGGCTTTCTCAAGTAGGTGGTACCAGGCGCCAGGCTCGTTGTCCTCGGCAAACAGGGGGCAGGGAAGGGTACGCAGTGTGTGCGCCTTTCCCATCACTACGTCGTTCCCCACGTCTCGACCGGGGACATGCTGCGCGCCGCGGTCAAGCAGGGCACGGCCGTCGGCCAGAAGGCCAAGGACCAGATGGACCGCGGCGAACTGCTTGGCGACGATCTGATCATGGAGATGATCTCCGAGCGCTTGGGCGAAAGTGACGTGCGCGCCCGCGGGTTCGTGCTGGACGGATGCCCGCGCACCGTGGCTCAGGCGGAGCGCCTGGCTACCATCCTCGCCCCGTTCGAACTCGACTTGGCCATCGACATCGAGGTCCACACCAGCCAGGTGCTCCGTCGGTTGGCTGCCCGCCGTGTCTGCATCGACTGCGGAGCGAACTATTCGCTGTCGGCACCGCCGCGGGTCAACTGGACCTGCGACGTCTGCAGTGGCGAGGTCGTCCAGCGTGAGGACGACACCGAAGAGGCGATCTCCCGCCGGCTGGAGCTCTACGAGCGCCAGACCGCCCCGCTCATCGAGTGGTACAGGGCCCGTCACCAGTTGGAGACGGTTCCGGGCACCGGATCGCCCGATGCCGTCACCCGCCGGATGGTCAAGGTCATCGAGGAGCGGCGGGACCAGAAGGGTGGCCGGCTTACGTGAGGCGCAATGCCGACGAACTGGCCAAGATGCGCAAAGCGGGCCGGGTGGTGGCCGAGATCCACGAGGCCACCCGGGCCGTCATCCGCCCCGGGGCCTCCACCGCGGATATCGACCGGGCGGCCCGCGAGGTGCTCGAGCACCGGGGGGCGGGCTCCAACTTCCTCAACTACCACGGGTTTCCTGCCGTGGTCTGCACGTCTCTCAACTCGATGATCGTGCACGGCATCCCCTCGGAGAAGGTCATCCTCGAGGAGGGTGACATCATCTCGATCGACTGTGGGGCGATCGTCGAGGGTTACCACGGCGATGCGGCCTACACCGCCGGCGTGGGCGAGGTCTCCGCCGAGGCAACCCGGCTGATGGAGGTCACCGAGCGCAGCCTCTTTGCCGGCATCGAGCAGCTGCGACCCGGCAACCGCCTGCACGAAGTGGGGCGGGCGGTCCAACAGGTCGCTGAGGCCGCCGGCTTCTCGGTCGTCCGCGAGTACGTGGGCCATGCCATCGGCACGGCCATGCACGAGGAACCCCAGGTTCCCAACTACTGGCCCGGTACACCGGGACCCACCCTCAAGTCAGGCATGGTCTTTGCCATCGAGCCGATGGTCAATGCCGGCGAGGCGGGGACGGTCCTGCTGGACGACGGGTGGAGCGTAGTGACCGTCGACGGCCGCCTCTCGGCCCACTTCGAGCACACCATCGCGGTGACCGACGAGGGTCCGGAGGTGTTCACGGTCCTCTGATCCGCCGTTGCGACGGCAAGAGCCCGGGGGCCCCGGAACCCGGCCCCGCGCCCCCGGAACGGGCTCCGCCGGGGTGAGATGGAGGTCGGACTGGCAATTTGGCAGCGAAAGGCTAGACTGGTGATTCGGCTGGCCACGGGTGTGTTGTGGTCTGCCGATCCAGCTCCAGGTGGCGCTCTTCCGGTGTGCCTCCGAATGCGGTGCGGACGGGCGACGGCATTGCCCGTGATGCACGTCGACCCCAGGGTCGACGAGGTACGAGAACGACAGAGTATCGAGGAGATTCACCTGCCCAAGCCTAAGGAAGATGCCATCGTGCTCGAGGGGACGGTCGTGGAGCCGTTGCCCAACGCCATGTTCAGGGTAGAGCTCGAGAATGGGCACAAAGTGCTGGCCCACAGCTCCGGAAAGATGCGGATGCACCGCATCCGAATCCTCCCCGGGGACAAGGTGCAAGTGGAGATCACTCCCTACGACCTGGCTCGGGGGCGGATCACCTATCGCTACAAGTAGGCGTGGGCGCCGAATGGGGTGCCGGCCGACAGGCGCTCACGGCGCAGGTGCACCGTCGAGTTGTGAAGTGTGAGTCGTGTGAGCAGTACGAGACAAGGACGAGAACGTGAAGGTTCGACCGAGCGTCAAGCCGATGTGTGAAAAGTGCAAAGTGATCCGCCGGCACCGGCGGGTCATCGTCATCTGCGAAAACCCGCGGCACAAGCAGCGCCAGGGTTGATGGTCGCGGACCAGCAGTAAGAGAGAAAGAAGAACACGTGGCCCGCATTTCAGGCGTCGACATCCCCCGTGAGAAGCGGTTGGAGATCTCGCTCACCTACATCTTCGGCATCGGCCGGACCACCGCGCAGCAGATCTGTGCCGCCACCGAGACCAGCCGCGACACACGGGTCCGGGACCTGACCGACGAGGAGGTGACCCGCCTCCGCAACTACATCGATGCCAACCTCCAGGTGGAGGGCGACCTCCGCCGCGATGTCTCCCAGGACATCAAACGCAAGATGGAGATCGGTTGCTACCAGGGCATCCGTCACCGCAAGGGCCTGCCCGTCCATGGTCAGCGCACCCACACCAACGCTCGTACCCGCAAGGGACCGAAGAAGACGGTCGCCGGAAAGAAGAAGGTTCGCAAGTAGATGGCCAAGCCCACAAAGCCTGCCGCCGCGCCGCGGCGACCTCGCAAGCGCGAGCGGAAGAACATCACCTTCGGCGTCGCCCACATCAAGAGTTCGTTCAACAACACCATCGTGTCGATTGCCGACCCGGAGGGCAATGTGTTGGCCTGGGCCTCCGCCGGAAACGTCGGGTTCAAGGGCTCTCGGAAGTCCACCCCCTTCGCCGCTCAGCTTGCAGCTGAACAGTGTGCGAAGCGGGCGATGGAACACGGCGTGCGTCGGGTCGACGTGCTGGTCCGTGGCCCGGGCTCAGGCCGCGAGACGGCCATCCGGTCGTTGGCCGCCGCCGGCATCGAAGTCGCCGGCATCAAGGACGTCACCCCCATCCCGCACAACGGTTGCCGCCCCAAGAAGCGGCGTCGGGTCTAGGGCCGGGGCACGAAGGGACACAAGGAACACTTATGGCTCGTTATACCGGACCCGTCTGCCGGCTCTGCCGCCGGGAGCGCACCAAGCTCTTCTTGAAGGGCGAACGTTGTTATTCGATGAAGTGCCCGGTCTCCGAGGCGGTGACCGATCGCCACAGCCGCGCCTATCCTCCGGGTGAGCACGGCCGCGACCGCATGCGCCAGGGCTCCGAGTACCTCGGTCAGCTGCGCGAGAAGCAGAAGGCCCGCCGTATCTACGGACTCTTGGAGCGCCAATTCCACAACCTCTACGTGGAGGCCAGCCGGGCACCGGGCATCACCGGTGAGAACCTGCTGCGCATGCTCGAGCAGCGCCTCGACAACTTGGCATTCCGGGCCGGGTGGGGCGCCAGCCGGTCCCAGGCCCGCCAGTTCGTCCGCCACGGTCACGTACTGGTGAACGGTAAGCGGGTGACGATCCCGAGTTACCGGGTGCGCCTGGGCGATGTCGTCGCTCTCAAGCCGTCGTCGCGTGAACTGTTCCACGTCCGCCGTAACATGGACACGCTCGATCGACAGTTGCCACCGTGGTTGGAGGCGGTCGGCGACCGTTTCGAGGTCCGGGTGTTCTCGCTTCCGCTGCGCGAGCACATCGACGAGCCGGTCCAAGAACAGCTCATCGTCGAGCTCTACTCCAAGTAACCGACCAGCCGATCGCAGGTCGATCGGCGACTGACCAGCCGCACTCAACGAACCCCCGACCACAACCGAACCTGCGCATCACACTGCCGAGGAGCCACGATCAGCATGCTCATCATCCAGCGACCCACCGTCGAAGCCATCGGTGAAGAAGAGGACAACCGCCAGCGATTTGCCGTCGGACCGCTCGATCCGGGCTTCGGCCACACCCTGGGCAACTCCCTCCGCCGCACGCTGTTGTCGTCCATCCCGGGTGCCTCGATCACCCAGGTCCGCTTCGACGATGCCCTGCACGAGTTCACCACCCTCCCAGGCGTCAAGGAAGACGTCACCGACCTGATCCTCAACCTGAAGGACCTGCTGTTCCGGGTGCACAGCGAGGAGCCGGTGACCATCCGCCTCGACAAGCGGGGGCCGGGCGACGCCACCGCAGGGGACCTGCAGGTAACGGCCGACGTGGAGGTCCTGAACCCCGAACAGCACATCGCCTCCCTCAACAGCAAGGGGCACCTGGCGGTGGACCTCACCGTCGAGCGGGGTCGTGGCTATCTGTCCGCCGACAAGAACAAGCGCTCGAGCATCATCGGGGTGATCCCGATCGATGCGATCTTCTCGCCGGTGCGGCGAGTGGCCTTTACCGTCGAGCCGGTGCGGGTCGAGCAGTCCACCGACTTCGATCGGCTGGTCCTCGACATCGAGACCGACGGATCGCTGACCCCCAGTGAGGCGTTGGCCTCGGCCGGCGACACGCTGCGGACCCTGGTCGGCCTCGTCGCCGACCTGGAGGACGAGCCCATGGGACTCGAACTCGGCGAAGTTGGGGCCATCGGCACCGGCTCTCCCGACCTCGACCTCCGCATCGAGGACCTCGACCTCACCGAGCGACCTCGCAACTGCCTCAAGCGTGCACAGATCAACACCATCGGCGAGTTGGTCGACAGGACGCTCGACGACCTGCTCAACATCACCAACTTCGGGCAGAAGTCACTCGACGAGGTGCTCCAGAAGCTCGACGAGCGGGGCTTGTCCCTGCGGGTCAAGGACTGAGGTTCCGCGATGCTCGGTACTCCGAAGAAAGGTCGCCGCTTCGGCGGCAGCTCCGCGCACCAGAAGGCGATGATGGGGAACCTGGTGGCCTCGCTGATCGCCGCCGAGTACCTGGTGACCACCGAGGCCAAGGCCAAGGCTCTCCGGCCGGTGGCAGAGAAAGTGATCACTGCGGCGGCCAAGGGTGGCGTCGCCCGTCACCGCAACGTGGTCGCGTTCATCCGCGACAAGGACATGGCGCACAAGCTGTTTGAGGAGATCGGGCCCCGATATGCCGAACGGCCGGGCGGCTACACCCGGATCCTGAAGTTGGGCAATCGCCTGGGTGACAACGCCCCGATGGCCCGCATCGAACTGGTGTGAGCGAGCCCCCCGTCTCCGGGGGGCTGGGCGACGGGACCGTCCGGTGGCGCCTGCGGCTGGCCTACAACGGCGCAGGCTTCCACGGCTTTGCCGCCCAGGAGGGACAGCCGACCGTGGGTGGTGCCCTGGCCGAGGCGCTGGGGAGGATCACCCGGACCGAGGTCTCACTGACCTGTGCCGGGCGCACCGACTCCGGAGTGCACGCGCTCGACCAGGTGGTCCATGTGGACCTCCCCGCCGAGGTGGCGGCAACCCTCGACCCTTCCGCCGTGATCAAGTCGTGCAACAGCCAGCTCGGGCCGGCCATCGTGGTCAGGGAGGCAGGTGTGGCGCCCGAGGGCTTCGATGCGCGGCGCTCGGCGAAGGCCCGGCGCTATCGCTACCTGGTGGTCGACGCGCCGGTGGCCGACCCGTTGCTGTCCGGCTTGGCCTGGCACGTCGCCGGCCCGCTCGACCTGCGGTCGATGACGGCGGCCGCCGATGCGCTGCTCGGGGAGCACGACTTCCGCGCCTTCTGTCGACGGGTTCCGGGGTCCACGCCGGACGATCCGATCCCCCGCCGGGTGCTCGACGCCCGGTGGAGCCGGTTGAGTGATCCGGACCGGGACGACTGGCCGGGCCCGGCGCTGGCGCCGGCCGTGGGCGACCTCCTGGCCTTCGAAATCGAGGCCAACGCCTTCTGCCACCAGATGGTGCGGTCGCTGGTGGGTACCCTGGTCGACGTCGGTCGGGGGCGGAAGCGCCCCTCCGACATCCTGTGGATCCTGCGGTCGGCCGACCGCCAACAGGCCGGCCAGCCCGCTCCTCCCCACGGCCTGACCCTGACCGCGGTCGGCTACGAGGACTGACCGGCTTGCCGAACAGGGCCATTTCGTCCTATCGTGGGAGGTCGCCGGGTTGGGCCCAGGCCGACTACGCGGCGAGCGTGAGCTCTGCTCGCAGCTCGTTCGGATCGGCAGCCCACACCAAATCCTGCACCGGCAGGTGCGTCATCTCCCGGCATCATCGAACAAGGAACTTTCGTGCGCACGTACTCTCCAAAGCCCGCTGACATCACCCGTGCCTGGCATATCGTCGACGCCGACGGCCTGGTCCTCGGGCGCCTGGCCACCGAGGTGGCCGCGGTGCTGCGCGGTAAGCACAAGCCGATCTTCGCCCCCCACGTGGACACCGGTGATCACGTCATCGTGATCAACGCGGACAAGGTGGTCCTCACATCGGGCAAGGCGGAGACCAAGCTGGCCTACCGGCACAGCGGTTACCCGGGTGGGCTGACCGCGACCCGGTACAGCGATCTGATGGTCGACCGTTCCGACCAAGTGGTGCGCAACGCCATCCGGGGCATGCTCCCGAAGAACCGCTTGGGGCGCCAGATGGCGACCAAGCTCAAGGTCTATGCCGGTGCGGACCATCCCCATGTCGCACAGTCCCCCGAGCCGTTGGACATCCCGGGCGCACGCCGCACGGCGTCCACCCGGAGTGGCGCGTAAGCGCCCAGCGGGACCGGACACCTACTTCCAATCGATCGCGAGGAGCACAACGTGGCCAACGCCGCCCCCATCTGCCAGACCACAGGACGCCGCAAGCGGGCCGTGGCCCGCGTGCGGATCCGACCCGGCCAAGGTGCCATCACCGTCAATTCACACAAGTTCGAGGAGTACTTCACCTCGGCCACCCACCGGATGCTGGTCACCGAGCCGCTCCGTCTGACCGAGACCACCGAGTCGTGGGACATCGACGTGACCATCGACGGTGGAGGGGTGTCCGGCCAGGCCGGCGCGTTCCGCCTGGGCATTGCCCGGGCCCTGTGCGAGCTCGACCCCGAGCTGCGTGCCTCGTTGAAGAAGGCAGGTTTCCTCACTCGTGACGCGCGGGAGAAGGAGTCCAAGAAGTACGGCCTGAAGAAGGCCCGCAAGGCTCCTCAGTACTCCAAGCGGTAGGCCGGTGATCAAAGCCCGGTTCGGCACCGATGGCGTCCGGGGTGTCGCCAACGTCGAACTGTCGCCAGAACTGGTCCTCGCGTTGGGGAGGGCTATCGCCCGCACCATCACCGCCACCACGTTCCTGGTCGGGAGGGACACCCGGAAGTCGGGTCCGATGGTGCAGGCCGCGCTGTCCGCCGGGCTGGCCAGCGAAGGGGCCGACGTGATCGACGTCGGCGTGCTGCCCACCCCGGCCCTCGCCTGGCTGTCGGCCAGACGCGACCTCCCCGCCGTGGTCATCTCCGCTTCCCACAACCCCTTCGCCGACAACGGGATCAAGCTGTTCGCCGCCGGAGGGGCCAAGCTGAGCCTCGAGACCGAGGCGGCGATCGAGGATGAGCTGGAGCGGGCACTCGACCCCTCGGCCAAGGGTCCTCGGAGCCTCGAGGGGCACGGCGTCGGAAGCCTGACCGGAGACCTCGACCTCGGGGACAGCTACGTCGAGCACCTGGCCACGCTGCTCGACGGGCGGACGCTCGACGGCATCCGGCTGGTGGTCGACAGCGCCAACGGTGCAGCGTCGTCGCTGGCCGCCCGCGCCTACGAGCAACTCGGTGCGGAGGTGGTGGCCATCGGATGCGAGCCGGACGGCACCAATATCAACGCCGGGTGCGGCTCGACATCCACCCAGACTCTGGCCGGCGCCGTGGTGGAGCACCAGGCCGACCTGGGCCTTGCCCTCGACGGTGACGCCGACCGCCTGTTGGCGGTGGACGGTTCGGGGGCGTTGGTCAACGGTGACGAGCTCCTCGCCCTGTTCGCCCTCGACCTGGCCGAACGGGGCCAGTTGGCCGGCAACACGGTGGTGGTCACGGTGATGACCAATCTCGGGTTCCGCCTGGCCATGGAAGGACGGGGCATCATCGTGAGGGAGACCGCGGTAGGCGATCGGCACGTGTTGGCCGCGCTGGACAAGGACGGGTTCTCCCTCGGGGGGGAGCAGTCGGGACACATCATCTTCCGTAGGCTGGCCACCACGGGCGACGGGCTGCTGACCGGGCTGGTCCTGGCCGATCTGCTGGTGCGAACCGGCCGGCCGCTGGCCGACCTGCTGGACGGGCTGGTGACCCGGGTGCCACAGGTCTTGGTGAACGTGCCGGTCCCCAACACGGAGCTCCTGGCCGACGCCGGGGCGGTGTGGTCGGCGGTGGCCGAAGAGCAGGAGCGGCTCGGCGACGGCGGGCGGGTGCTGCTTCGGCCGAGCGGCACCGAACCGCTGGTGCGGGTGATGGTGGAGGCGACTGGCGCCGGGGTGGCCGAGGAGATCGCCCTCCGGCTCGGCAACCTGGTCGGATTCGAGCTGCAGGCGGCGGCTGCGACCGAAGGGTAGTTCCCCGCCCGGGCGGGCGGCGAGGGCCCGTGGGCGCGTCTGGCAACTAGCCTCGGAACCCATGTGCGGCATCATCGGCATCACCAGGGGTCCCGGCACTGCCGGCCGAGGAACCGACGCCCAACCGGGCGAAGGAGGCGGTGTCGACCAGGTGCTCGGCGTGCTGCTCGAGGGTCTGGCCCGCCTCGAATACCGCGGCTACGACTCCGCCGGGCTGGCTCTGGTCGGCCCGCCCGACGGTGACGGGATGTGGCGGGCCCGCGCTGCCAACGGGATCAGGTCGCTCGACGACCTCACCAAGCGGGCGGAGAGCGCTCCCCGCGGTGCAACTGCCGGCATCGGGCATACCCGGTGGGCGACCCACGGCCGTCCATCGGAGGAGAACGCCCATCCTCATGCCGACTGCTCGGGCCGGATGGCCCTGGTCCACAACGGGATCATCGAGAACCACATCGAGCTGGCCGATGAACTGATCGCGGAGGGCCACCTCCTCGAGTCGGAGACCGACTCCGAGGTGCTGGCCCACCTGATCGAGTCGCGCCTGGCCGCCGACCCCGGGACCGGCCTCACCGGCGCGGTGCGTGCCGCCCTCGGGCGTGTCCGGGGTGCCTTCGCCCTCGCCGTGGTCCACTCCGACCAGCCCGATCTCATCGTGGCAGCCCGCCGGGTCTCCCCACTGCTGATGGGCCTGGCCGACGACGCCACTTTTCTGGCCTCGGACATTCCGGCCATCCTCGGGCATACCCGGGACTTCTTCGTCCTCGAGGACGACGAGATCGCCGAGCTGCGGCCGGGGTCGATCCGGGTAACCGCTCCGGACGGCACCGAGGTCGATCCTGCGCCGCTCCACGTGGACTGGGACCTCGACGCCGCCCGCAAGGACGGGTACCCCGACTTCATGAGCAAGGAGATCCACGAGCAACCCAGGGCGGTGGCCGACACCCTGCTCGACCGGCTGCTCCCCGACGGGACACTGGTCCTTGACGAGGTCCGCATCACCAACGAGGAGTTCCGGGCCATCAACAAGGTGTTCATCGTGGCCTGCGGCAGCAGCTACCACGCCGGCCTGATGGCCAAGTACGCCATCGAGCACTGGGCCCGGCTGCCGGTGGAGATCGACATCGCCAGCGAGTTCCGCTACCGCAACCCGGTCCTCGACGAGCACACACTGGTCATCGGGGTCAGCCAGTCGGGTGAGACGGTGGACACCTTTCAGGCCATCCGTGAGGCCGGCAAGCTGGGCGCCAAGGTGCTGGTCATCTCCAACGTGCTGGACTCGTCGATGGCTCGCGAGGCCGACGCGGTGCTCTATACGAGGGCCGGCCCGGAGATCGGGGTTGCGGCCACCAAGACCCACCTGGCCCAGATCACCGCCCTCGAGATCCTCGCCCTCTACCTGGCCCAGGCCAGGGAGACCCTCTCCCCGGCCGATGCCCGGGCCATGTTGGGAGCGATGGGTGTGCTGCCCGACAAGGTGGCGACCGCTCTCGAACGGGCGTCCGACGTGGAAGCGGTGGCCGAGGCCTACCGTGACTCGCCGTCGTTCATCTTCCTCGGGCGCCAGGTGGGCTACCCGGTTGCCCTGGAGGGGGCCCTCAAGCTGAAGGAGCTCTCCTACCTCCGGGCCGAGGGATTCCCTGCCGGAGAGCTCAAGCACGGGCCCATCGCCCTGGTGGAGGAGGGCACGGTGGTGATCGGGGTGGCCACCCGTACGCCGGTCTGGGAGAAGATGATGGGCAACGTGGCCGAGGTGAAGAGCCGCGGAGCCACCGTGGTGTTGGTGGCGAACGACGGGGACGAGGAGACCGCGCGGCACGCGGACGCCGTGCTGTGGGTCCCCGAGACCGAGTACCTCTTCGCACCCATCGTCGACGTGGTGCCGTTGCAGCTGTTCGCCTACTCGCTGGCCCGCCTCCACGGCCACGACGTCGACCGCCCCCGCAACCTGGCCAAGACGGTCACCGTCGAGTGAGGGAAGCCGACGGTGCCGCTCCGGTGACCGTGCTCGCACAGAGGGCGGCAGAGGTGCTCGCCCGGGGGGCAGCGGCACCCGGGGGTCTGGTCGGCGTGGGCGTCGACGCCGTGGACCTCGACCGGTTCCGTCGGGTGCTGGCCCGCAGGTCGCGCCTGGCCGACCGGCTGTTCACCGAGGCCGAGCGCCGCTACGCCCAGTCCGCCCACGACCCGGTCCCGCGGATGTCGACGCGTTTCGCCGCCAAGGAGGCGGCTATGAAGGCCCTCGGGGTCGGGTTGGGTACGTTCCCCTTCGCCGAAGTGGAAGTGGTGCGGAACGGCCTCGAGGCACCGTCGCTGGTGCTGCACGGTTCGGCTGGTGAACTGGCCCGGCAAGCCGGGGTCTGCCGGTGGCATCTCTCCTTGACCCACACCGATCAGGTGGCGGTGGCCATGGTCATCGCCGAAGGCGGGACGGCCGTCTCGTGGCCCTCGGCCCCGATCCGTCCCTCACACTGCTCGTCGAGGCCGTAGCGTCGGATCCGATGCAACCGGTGCTCACCGTCTCCGAGATGAACGCGGTCGATGCCGGTGCCCTGGCGTCCACGCCGCTCGAGGCACTGGTCGCGCGGGCCGGTCTGGCCGCGGCACTGGCTGCCATCGACATGCTCGGCGGAACGTACGGGCGCCGGGTGGTGGTGGTCGCAGGGCGGGGGAACAACGGAGCCGATGGTAGGTGTGCCGCCCGAGTGCTTTCTGCACGCGGCGCCCGGGTCCGTGTCGTCGAGGCAGGTACCGGCGACGCCATCGGACCGGCCGACCTGGTGATCGACGCGGCATACGGCACCGGGTTCCGGGGCGAGTACCGGGCGCCGACAGCAGATCCGGCCACGCCGGTGCTGGCCGTCGACATCCCCTCGGGGGTGAACGGTGACTCCGGCGAAGTGTCGGGCGCACCGCTCGCCGCCACACGGACGGTCACCTTTGTTGCGCTCAAGCCCGGCCTCCTGCAGGGCGAAGGGTTCCATCTGGCCGGGCGGGTGTCGGTGGCCGATATCGGCTTGGACCCGGGCCCTTCGGCCATCCATGTCATGGACGACGGTGATGTGGCCGCCGTGCTGCCGCCCCGGCGCTACGGCGGCAACAAGTGGTCCGCCGCCGTGCTGGTGGTGGCCGGGTCGCCCGGCATGGCCGGGGCGGCCGCACTCTGCGCACGTTCGGCCTACCGGGCCGGTGCGGGGATGGTCCGTCTCGGTGTACCCGGTGCCAACGTGTCGGACAGCCCTGTCGCCGAGGCGGTGGGCGTGTCGCTCCCTGCCGAGGGCTGGTCGGCCGGCGCCCTGGAGGCCGCCTCGCGGTGTGCCGCGGTGGTGGTCGGCCCCGGCCTGGGGCGTGCGGAGACGTCGGCCGGCGAGGTGCGGCGCCTGGTGGCCGAGTCGCCGGTGCCGGTGGTGGTCGACGCCGACGGGCTCTTCGCCCTGGGGAGGGTGGACGGTGGCGCCCGGCCGGCCTCACGTTCGGCGGTGGTGGTCACCCCTCACGACGGGGAGTACGGGCGACTGATGGGTGCCCACCCGGGCGAGGAGCGGATCGGTGCTGCGCGGCAACTGGCGGCTGCAGCAGGTGTGGTGGCACTGCTCAAGGGGCCGCTCACCGCGGTGGCCGACCCGGCCGGCCGGGTGCTGCTGGGCATGTCGGGAACCACCGGTCTGGCCACCGCCGGTACCGGTGACGTCCTCTCCGGGGTGATCGGGGCGATGATCGCCCGGGGCGTGGCTCCGCTCGAGGCAGCCGCCCTGGCCGCCCACGTGCACGGCCGGGCCGGGGCCCGGGGCCCGGCCGAGGGCATGGTGGCCGGTGACCTCCCCGGTCTGGTGGCCCAGGTGTTGTCGGGCCTGCGCTCGTCGCCCGGCATGTCGGAGGGGCGACGTGGCTGAGCGGTGGCGGCCGGTGTGGGCCGACATCGACGTCGACGCCGTCGCGCACAACGCCTCGATCCTCAGTGGGCTCGCCGGACCGGCCGCCCTGTGCGCGGTGGTGAAGGCCGATGGCTATGGGCACGGTGCACTGTCGGTGGCTCGGGCGGCCCTGGCCGGCGGCGCGACGTGGCTGGCCGTGGCCCTGGTGGAGGAGGGAGTCGCCCTGCGCGAGGCCGGAGTCGATGCACCGATCCTCCTGCTGTCCGAGCCCCCGGTCGAGGCGATGCCCGAAGCGGTCGCCCGCCGACTGGTCCCCTCCGTCTACACCCATGCGGGCTTGCGCTCGCTCGGCAAGGTGGTGGGGGACGGGGGCTTCCCTCCGGTCGGCGTCCACCTCAAGGTGGACACGGGCATGCACCGGGTCGGGTCCGATGCGCAGGACGTGGCCTCACTCGCCCAGACGATCGCCGACGACGGAGCACTCCGACTCGATGCGGTGTGGACCCACCTGGCGGTGGCCGACGGTGCCGGCCCAGACGATCGCGACTTCACCGCGTTGCAGCTCGACCGGTTCGAGGCCACCTTGGACCGCCTGGCCGCCGCCGGTCACCGGCCCCCGATGACCCACGCTGCCAACTCGGCCGGGACCATCGCTGTGGCCGCGGCGCGCCGGGACATGGTCCGGTGCGGCATCGCCCTGTACGGGGTGGCTCCCACCCCGGCGCTGGCCGAGGAGCTTGCGGCGCTGACCAGCGGCCGACGGCTCCGGCCGGTGCTGTCCCTGCGCACCCGGGTCACGTTCGTCCGCGAGCTCGACGGGGGCGAGCGGCTCTCCTATGGCCGCGTGCGGTCGCTGGCCCGGCGCTCGACGGTGGCCACCGTGCCGATCGGTTACGCCGACGGCGTCCCCCGTCGTCTCTTCGACCAGGGTGGGGAGGTCTTGATCAGGGGAGTCCGCCGGCCCTTGGCCGGCGTGGTGACCATGGACCAGATCATGGTGGACTGCGGGCCGGCGGGATCCGCCCCAGTGGAGGTGGGTGACGAGGTGGTCCTGCTCGGCGGCCAAGGTGCCGAGGAGATCACCGCCGACGAGTGGGCCGGGCTCCTCGGCACCATCAGCTACGAGGTGCTGTGCGGCATCGGGCCCAGGGTGCCGCGCCTGGTCGGGCGCGGAGAGGGTCGGCACCCGACCTGAGGAGGTGCGCCCGCGCTGCGGGGCGGGCCTCGACGTGGCTACGGGACGTCCCCCAGGCGGCGGGCGGTACCATGCGGCCGTGGCACCGGGTACCGAGCTGGCAGACCTCGCCCGGGAGGCGGCCGGGTGCGACCGCTGCCCGTTGGCCGCCCAGCGGACCCAGGTGGTGTTCGGCGTCGGTGACCCCGAGGCGGACCTGATGTTCGTCGGGGAGGCTCCGGGCAGGGACGAGGACCTCCAGGGTGAGCCGTTCGTGGGCCGCTCGGGCAAGCTCCTCGACCGGCTGATGCAGGAGGAGCTCGGCGTAGACCGCAGCCGGTGCTACATCGCCAACGTGGTCAAGTGCCGCCCCCCGGACAATCGCGACCCGACGCCCGTGGAGATCGCCGCCTGCCGTCCCTACCTGGAGGCCCAGCTCCAGCTGGTCCGCCCCAAGGTGGTGGTGACCCTGGGCAACTTCTCCACCCGCCTGCTGCTCGAGACCGACCTGGGGATCACCAAGGTCCGGGGCAAGGCGTACCCGATGGGCGAGTGGCAGCTGGTGCCCACCTATCACCCGGCCGCCGCACTTCGCTCGGGTGGCGTGGTCGTGGCCGAGATGCGGGCCGACCTGGTCCGGGCCAAGCAGCTGGTGGGGTGGGGTTGACCGCCGGACCCGAGCCCGAGCCCCTGGTGGCGGCGACCACCGGGGCCGAGGAGACCCGTGCGTTGGCCCGGGCCATCGCCCCTCTCTGCGCGCCCGGGGACATCCTGCTGCTGGCGGGTGACCTCGGTGCGGGGAAGACCACGTTCGCCCAGGGGTTCGGCGGGGGCTTGGGCATCACCGAGCCGATCACCAGTCCCACGTTCACCCTGGTGCGCCAGTACCCGGTCGGAATCGCGGCGCCAGGCGACGGGGAGCACCGGCCCGCAATCCACACGCTCCTGCACGCGGACGTCTACCGCCTCGACAACCTGCAGGAGATCGCCGACCTCGGATTGGGCGAGCTGGTCGAGGACGGGGCCGTGGCCCTGGTGGAGTGGGGAGATGTGGCCGAGCCCGTCCTCGGGGACGGATCGCTCACCGTGCATTTGGCGGCGACGGGTGACGACGACGACCGCCGGCTGATCACCATCACCACCTCGGGGGGCTCGTGGCAGGGGCGCCGGCCGGCACTGCGTGCCGCGGTGGAGCAGTGGCTGGTCGCCAGGTGATCCGGTGACACTGCTTGCCATCGAATCGGCCACCGACGTGGTGGGAGTGGCCCTGATCCGCGACGACTCCGGCGAGGCGGAGCGGACCCACGTCGGAGGGAGGATGCACGCCGAGCTGTTGGCGCCGTTCATCGAGGAGGTCTGCGTCGTGTCGGGGTGCGCCCTCGGAGATATCGATGCCATCGCCGTCGATGTCGGCCCCGGGCTGTTTACCGGCCTCCGGGTCGGTGTGGCGACGGCCAAGGCGCTGGCCCAGGCCCTCGGCCTCGGTGTCCTCGGGGTCAGCAGCCTCGATGTGCTCGCCGCCGCCGCCCACAGGCACTCCGGCGTGGATGGCGCCCGGCGGGTGGTGTCGGTGGTGGATGCCCGGCGGGGCGAGGTGTTCGCCGCCGCCTACCTCTTCGACCGGGACCGAGAGGCCGCCGGGCCGATCGACCCGGCGTCGGTCCGGGACGATCGGTTGGAACCGATCGTCCCGCAGGTGCTGGTCGACTGGCTGCTCGGCATGGTCGACGAGACCGGCCCGGTCGTGGTGGTGGGTGACGGCGCGGTCCGCTATCGGCCGCTGCTGTCGGTGCATCCGTCGATCGAGCTCGACCTGGCCGGCGAGCTCTCCTCCCCGCCCCCACTCGCGCTGGCGCGCCTGGCTGTCGAGCGCCTGGGTCGGGGAGGGTTCGCGCTGCCGCCCGAGGCCCTGCTGCCCGACTACCGACGCCAGGCCGACGCCCGCATCAACTGGGAGGAGCGGGCACCCCGTGTGACGGCACCCGGTGCACCCGGTGCACCGGACCACCGCCGGGCATGACGGCGGGACCGGAGGCGCCGGACCGGTCGCACCGGGTGGTGGTGGCCCCGATGCGGACCAAGGACCTCGGGATGGTGCTGGCGATCGAAGGAGCGGTGTTCCCCGAGCCGTGGTCCCGCCGGCTGTTCGTGGAGGAGCTCGCCCAGCGCACGTCGCGTTCCTACCGCGCCGCGTGGATCGGCAGGCAGATCGTGGGGTTCGCCGGCCAGATGTTCATCGACGACGAGTCCCACGTGAACAACATCGCGGTGGACCCGAGCTGGCACGGCCGGCGACTGGGCACCGTGCTTCTCTCGGATCTGGTCCGCACCGCCCTCGCCCATGGGGCCCGTCACCTGACCCTCGAGGTTCGGGTGGGGAACGAGCCGGCGCTGGCCCTCTACGCACGCTTCGGCCTGGCCCCGGTGGGGGTCCGGCCGAACTACTACCCCGAGGGAGGCGACGCCCTGATCATGTGGGCGCGGGACATCGACACGGAAGCGTACGCGCAGCGTCTTTCCAGCATCGAGCAATCCCTGGCCCCCGGCCTCGAGGTCGACAGCCGCCGGTGAGCCCCGGCCGGCGGGGCCGCCGGATCGGTAGTGTTCCTCTCCGTGTCCAGCTCCCCGACGTCGGTCCCCCCGACCGATCGCGCCGTCCACCGGGTGCTCGGGATCGAGACTTCGTGCGACGAGACGGCGGCATCGGTGGTCGACGGGGGGTCGACGATCGTCTCATCGGTCGTCAGCAGCCAGATCGACCTGCACGCGCGCTACGGCGGCGTGGTCCCCGAGCTGGCCGGCCGGGCGCACCTCGAGCTGCTGACCCCGGTGTTGGACGACGCCCTCAAGCGGGCCGGCACCACTGCGTCCGGAGCGGGCATCGACGCCGTCGCAGTCACCTACGGGCCCGGCCTCATCGGCTCCTTGCTGGTCGGAGTGGCCGAGGCGAAGGCGCTCTCGCTGGCGTGGGGGGTCCCGCTGGTCGGGGTGAACCATCTCGAGGCCCATCTCTTCGCCTCACTGTTGGAGCAGCCCGACCTGGGTTGGCCGCTGGTGGTGCTTCTGGTCTCGGGCGGCCACACGCTGCTGATCGAGGTCACCGAGCCGGGCCGCTACCGGCTGCTGGGCCGGACCATTGACGACGCAGCCGGTGAGGCGTTCGACAAGGTTGCCCGCTTCCTCGGCCTCGGGTACCCAGGGGGGCCGGCGATCGACGAGGTCGCCGAGGAGGGGGATCCGCAGGCGTTCCCCTTTCCGAGGTCGCTGCCCGGCGACCGCTACGACTTCTCCTTCAGCGGACTGAAGACGTCGGTGGTCAACATGGTGAGGAAGCGACCCGACGCGTCCACCGCGGACGTGGCGGCGTCGTTCCGCCAGGCGGTGGTGGAGGTGCTGGTGACCAGGGCCCGCAAGGCAGCCGCCGAGGTGGGTGCGACGGCGCTGTGCCTGGCCGGGGGGGTGGCGGCCAACTCGCTGCTCCGTCGCCGGGTCGAGGAAGTGTGCGAGGCGGACGGGATCGGTGCCTTCCTGCCCAGCCGCTCGCTGTGCACCGACAACGCGGCCATGGTCGCGGCGGCCGGGTGGTGGAGGCTGCAGCACGGCGGGGCGAGCCCCCTGACGCTCGGAGCCGACCCGAACCTCGGGTTGGTGGCCGCGGGCTGACGAACGGCCCCCACCGGCCGTGGTGTCGGGACGGATCTGTGCTGGCAGTCGCGCGTGCCGGTTGCCAAGTGCCGCCGAGGCGGGTAACGTTGGCACTCTCAACCCTCGACTGCTAACGCGTGCCACAGGAGGCCCGATCACATGAGTCTGCACCCCCTTGACGACCGCATCGTCGTCCGCCCCGGCGAATCCGAGGAGACCACCGCTTCCGGCTTGGTCATCCCTGATACCGCCAAGGAGAAGCCCCAGCAGGGAGAGGTCCTCGCCGTGGGCCCCGGCCGTCGCGCCGAGTCCACCGGAGACCTGGTCCCCCTCGGCATCGCCGTCGGCGACACCGTCGTGTACTCCAAGTACGGCGGGACCGAGATCAGCGCCGACGGCGAGGACCTGCTGATCCTGTCCAGCCGCGACGTCCTGGCCAAGGTGACCAAGTAATGGCCAAGGTCCTCAAGTTCGACGAAGCTGCACGCCGCGGCCTCGAAGCGGGCGTCAACAAGCTGGCCGACGTGGTCAAGGTGACCTTGGGCCCGAAGGGCCGCAACGTGGTCATCGAGAAGAAGTTCGGTGCCCCGACCATCACCAACGACGGCGTCTCCATCGCCCGAGAGGTGGAGTTGGAGGACCCCTTCGAGAACATGGGCGCCCAACTGGTCAAGGAGGTCGCCACCAAGACGAACGACGTCGCCGGTGACGGCACCACCACCGCTACGGTCCTGGCCCAGGCCCTCATCCGGCAGGGGCTGCGCAATGTCGCCGCCGGCGCCAACCCGCTGGGGCTGCGCAAGGGCATCGACAAGGCAGTCACCGCCGCCGTCGCATCGATCCAGAAGCAGGCCAAGGAGATCGACTCCAAAACGGAGATCGCCCAGGTAGCCTCCATCTCCGCTGCCGACAACGCCATCGGCGAGGTACTCGCCGATGCCATCGACCGGGTGGGCAAGGACGGGACGGTCACCGTCGAGGAGTCCAACACGTTCGGCATCGACCTCGAGTTCACCGAGGGCATGCAGTTCGACAAGGGCTACCTCTCGCCGTACTTCGTCACCGATGCCGAGCGCCAAGAAGCGGTCCTCGACGATCCGGTGATGCTCTTCGTCAACCAGAAGATCAGTGCCGTCCACGATCTCGTCCCCGTCCTCGAGAAGGTCATGCAGACCGGCAAGCCGCTGCTGATCGTGGCCGAGGACGTGGAGGGCGAGGCCCTGGCCACGCTGGTGGTCAACAAGATCCGCGGGACGTTCACCTCGGTCGCCGTCAAGGCTCCCGGCTTCGGCGAGCGCCGTAAGGCGATGCTCCAGGACATGGCCGTCCTGACCGGCGCCCAGGTGATCTCCGAGGAGATCGGCCTGAAGCTCGACACCACCACTGTCGATCTGCTGGGCAAGGCCCGTCGGGTCATCGTCACCAAGGACAACACCACCATCGTCGAGGGTGGCGGAGCCGAGGACGACGT
>JADGOE010000111.1 GCA_017883135.1 Acidimicrobiales bacterium | reverse complement strand
CCAGACCCCTGCTACCAGCTAAATGAAGTCAACGTCGGAACCCTCCAGAGCTTTAGCACGCTAGATGGTCCCACTGATGAGGGACCGCAATGGATCAATCTCTTGACGGACGGCGTGACCGATCCAGCACCTGTAGATCACATGGCTATCGCCAAGGCTGTCGATTCGAGCGAGGCCAGTGCAACTCAGCTGATCTCTTCGCTCCCCTTGTCGTTGCAGTCGCCTGTAAGGAGACTCGTTGCCGTCGCCGGGTCACCTACTGCGTCAGTGGCAGAGCGATCCAGCGTGGGCATTAGAGCCGACGTTCGCGAAGTGTCGGACTACGCCTTCCAAGCTTGCGGCGATGCTGGCTAGTGGCCCCTACCGCCGGGTCGGTACCCACAACGGAACCTGGCGCACATGGTCGACGACGGAGGACAATGGAACCGTGGAGTTATGCGGCGACCCCGAACAGTGGCGACAGTGGCTCTGACTGGCGTTAGCGCACGACGACGTGGCCAAGATCGTCGTCCGTGAGATGCGAGCCGCCTATGCCAACCCGGACGCGCTGGCTGCAGAAGGGGCGCTCCATGCCCTGGCCAAGCGGATCGAGCGCTAACACCCGGGCGCTGCCGCCCTCGCTGCGGGAGGGACTCGCCGAGACCCTCACCGTGGCCCGTCTCGGCGTGCCACCGACCCTGGCACGCACCCTGCGATCGACCAACGCCGTCGAGTCGATGATCGAGATCTGCCGAGACCACTCGCGCAACGTGAAGCGCTGGCGAGACGGCGAGATGGTGCTGTGCTGGTGCGCGGCCGGCTTGCTCGAGGCGAAGAAGCAGTTCCGACGGGTCAACGGTGATCTGCTTCTCAGGTCACTGCGAGCCGCGCTCGAACAGCACGTCAACGAGACCGTCACACCCTCTCGCTACACTCCCGAGAAGGAGGTGGCCGCATAGCTCAGCTGCTCGGGGCCGTCACCCAAGTTCCACACCGGTCGGGACATCCTCCGCCTGAATCGTACGGCTGTAGTTTTCGATGCTGGAGCTCGTTTGTCAAGCAAAAACGCAACGACATCCTCGGCGGGCTCATGCACGAGTACCAGCGGGCAGCCTGAGCCATTCGGCCTCCGCTCGTCGCAACCACAACCTGCTGCTGCGAGTGTCACCGTCGGCGTGGCGATCGGGGATCGAGCTCGAGCCATTCCTGGTGACGTCGACGAGCCGGCGCCGACCGACTGGCCGCCTCCTCCCGACCATCGCCCCATGCCAGCCATTGTCGTCGGCCGTTAGCAACGCCCATTTCCGTGAAATCGAGTTTGTGCACCCCACAGGTGAACGGTCGAGCCTGCCAGGGGAGAAGGGCGTGGTCACGTGTGGTCGGGACCGAAATTGCCCAGCTCGCCGGGGGCGGTCCAGGAATAGAGGGTCCTCATGTAGTTGGCCCGCTCGAACGCGGTCGGATCATCAGAGGTGGCGTGGCTGGCGCTGCCTCGGATCTGGGAGACCGATTCATAGCCATGTCCGTCCATCCAGTCGCGCAGTTGCTGCTCGACGGTGGCGATATGTCCCGGACCGTCGCGCAGCAGGGCCGAGGCCATCATGGCAACGTCGGCGCCAACCATCAGGGCCTTGACGACGTCGCTTCCGGTGGCAATGCCCGAGGTGGCGGCCAGCGAGACGGCTGCGTCGAGTTGGGGTCGCAGGATGGCGACCCACCGCAGTGGGAGTCGCAGCTCCCACTGGTGGCTCAGCTCGATACGGGGGACTACGTCAAGGGTGTCGAGGTCGAGATCGGGCTGGTAGAAGCGGTTGAACAGCACAAGCCCGTCGGCACCGGCGGCGACAGCCAGTGCTGCGAAATTGGCCATGGCCGAGTAGTAGGGGCTGAGCTTCACGGCAAGGGGGATGTCGATCTCGGCTCGGACCGCGGCGATCACGTCGAGGTCGGCACCTTCCATGTCAGCCGCGTTGCGCTGCTGGTCGGCGGCCACGTGGTACAGGTTCAGTTCGAGGGCGTCGGCGCCGGCGTCGGCAATGAGCGCCGCGTAGCGGACCCATCCTCCGGCGGAGGTGGCGTTGAGGCTGCCGATCACCGGAAGCGATGAGCGGGCCTTGACGCGCTCGATGTCGGCGAGGTAGCGCTCGCCGGCGTCGGCGAAGTCACCGATGGCGGGGAAGTAGTCGAGTGCTTCGGCGAACTGCCCGGAGCCGGTTTCCAGGGCACCGGTGAGCTGGATCTCCTCGTGCAAGATTTCCTCTTCGAACAGGGAGGGCAACACGATGGCGGCTGCTCCGGCCGCTTCGATCTGAGCGACGGTGTCGGCGTCGCGGTTGAGCGGTGAGGCCGAAGCCACGATCGGCGAGCGGAGGTCGATACCCAGGTAGCGCGTCGTGAGGTCGGTCACGTCGGCTCCTCGTCCACGTAGCCGTTGCCGGCGCCGTTCTCCACTTCGGGCTGCACCTCGGGCTCGGGTAGATGGGGAACGGTGCGGTGGACGCCGGCGAGCTGCTCGTAGTAGCGCCACCGCTCATCGGCGTCGGCCTGGGCCAAGGCGGCCAGGCGCGCGGCCCGTTCGGGGTGGGTGCGCTCCAGGATGGCGAAACGGGTCTCGGTGGCCACGAAGTCGCGCACCGGGATCGAGGGCGGACGGGAGTCGAGCTTGAACGGAGTGCCGCCGGTTTCGCTGGGCTGGAACCTGTACAGCGGCCAGTAGCCACTCTTGACCGCGTCCTTCTGGTGGGTCATCGACTTGGACATGTCGATACCGTGGGCTATGCACGTCGAGTAGGCGATCACCAACGACGGTCCAGGCCAAGCGTCGGCTTCGAGCAGCGCCTTGGTGGTCTGCAGGTCGTTGGCACCCATGGCGACCTGGGCGACGTAGACGGTACCGTAGGCGCGGGCGATGGCGCCCAGATCCTTCTTACCGGTGCCCTTCCCTGCGGCCGCGAACTTGGCCACCGCAGCGCGGGGGGTGGCTTTCGACGCCTGGCCGCCGGTGTTGGAGTACACCTCGGTGTCGAGCACAAGGACGTTGACGTTCCGCTCGGAGGACAAGACGTGGTCGAGGCCGCCGAAGCCGATGTCGTACGCCCATCCGTCGCCACCGATGATCCACACTCCTTGTCGGACGAGGCTGCCGACCAGCGCGGAAAGATGGGCCACCTCCGACCCGAAGCTCCCGTCGAGGCCGGCGAGCTTCTTGCGCAGTCGAGTGATGGCGACGCGTTGCGCGGCGATCTGCTCCTCGGTGTCCTGAGGGTTGTCCAAGATGGCGCGCACGAGCTCGTCCCCCACCTGGGGAGCGAGCCGGGTGAGAGCAGCGCGGGCCACTGTGGATTGGGTGTCGAGGGCGAGACGCATGCCGAAGCCGAACTCGGCGTTGTCCTCGAACAGCGAGTTGTTCCATGCCGGCCCTCGACCCTCGGAGGTGGTAGTCCATGGCGTAGTGGGCAGGTTGGCGCCGTAGATCGACGAGCAGCCGGTCGCGTTGGCGACGATCATGCGGTCGCCGAACAGCTGGGAGACGAGCTTGATGTAGGGCGTCTCCCCGCAGCCGGCGCAGGCGCCCGAGAACTCGAACAGCGGCTCGAGTACCTGAGAGCCCTTCACCGAGCCGTGGGGCAGCAGGCTGCGGTCGAGCGGTGGGATCGACGAGAAGTAGTTCCAGCGGCGCCGCTCGACGTCACGGTGCTCGAGCACCGGTTCCATGTTGATCGACTTGTGGCGCACCTCGGTCTTGGACTTAGCCGGGCAGACGTCCACGCACACACCGCAACCGGTGCAGTCATCGGGTGCCACCTGGATGGTGAGGAGATGGCCGTCCAGGTCCTTGGAGCGGAACGCCTTGGTCATGAACCCGGCCGGAGCGTCAGCCACCATCTCCGGAGCGAAGACCTTCATGCGGATCGAGGCGTGCGGGCAGACGATGGTGCACTTGCCGCAGTCGATACATATATCGGGATCCCAGATCGGGATCTCCTTGGCGATGGCCAGCTTCTCGTACCGGGAGGTGCCCGTGGGGAACGTCCCGTCGGCGGGCAACGCGCTGACCGGTAGCAGGTCGCCGTCACCGGCCATCAACAGAGCGGTCACTTTATGCACGAACTCCGGCGCGTCATCGGGGACGGTTGACGCGATCGAGTGGTCACTTGTCGCCTCCGCCGGCACTGTCACCTGTTCCAATTGGTCGAGGGCGGCGTCGATAGCTGCAAAGTTGCGCTCGACGATCGCCTGGCCCCGCCGACCGTACGCGTTCTCGACCGAAGCTTTGATCCTGGTGATGGCCTCGTCGACCGGTAGCACTCCCGACAACGCGAAGAAGCACGGCTGCATGATCGTGTTGATGCGGTTGCCCATGCCAGCTTCGCGAGCGACCGCGTCGGCGTCGATTACCCACAGTGCGACGCGCTTGTCGATCAGTTGCTCCTGTACCGGTCGGGGAAGCTGGTCCCACACGGCGGTTGCCGGGTAAGGGCTGTTCAGCAGGAACGTGGCGCCCGGCTTGGCGTAGTCGAGAACTTTCACCTTCTCGAGCAGCCCGAACTGGTGGCAGGCCACGAAGTCGGCGTCATCTATCAGGTAGGTGGAGCGGATCGGCTCGGGGCCGAAGCGAAGGTGCGACACCGTGACCGAGCCCGACTTCTTGGAGTCGTACACGAAATAGCCCTGAGCCCACAGGCTGGTGCCTTCCCCGATAATCTTCACCGACGATTTGTTCGCGCCCACCGTGCCATCGGACCCCAAGCCGAGGAAGACCGCGTGCACCTCGCCAGCCGGACGGGGATAGCGGAAGGCGCGGTCGATCGACAGGCTCAGGTGGGTGACGTCGTCATAGATCCCGATCGTGAAGTGCCGCTTCGGTCGCGGCGCGGCGAGCTCGTCGAAGACCGGCTTGATCATCGACGGCGACACCTCCTT
>JADGOE010000110.1 GCA_017883135.1 Acidimicrobiales bacterium | reverse complement strand
CCTTGAAGTCACCATCTTCGCTTGGAGACCTCCCGCAGAATGTCGTTGTCCGGTCCTTCTTCGGCCAGGAGCCGCTTGAGCCGGGCATTCTCGCGCTCCAGGGTCTTCAAGCGGGCCCGTCGTCGGGGCCCATTGCTGCGTACTGGCTCCGCCAGCGCTGATGGGTCTGGACGGAGACCTCCACGTGTCTGCAGACCTCGGGGTTGGCATCCCGTCGGCCAAGAGCTGATCAACCTCGCTGAACTTGCCGACGGTCTGTTCGGGCTGTGCCGAGCTCGCTTCACTTCCACCACTTCCTCCCCAGCGTTGCGGCTGTCGTCCCAATCGGAGGCGGACCGATTCGGAGTCAGGTCAGTATCTCGTGACCCAACGTCAAGTTGATCGCTAAACTCTCGCCATGAACCTAGCGCTGTCCAAGCGGGGCGACTACGTGTTGCGCTCGGCGATCTGCCTCGCCCGGTCCTACGAGTCGGGCACACCGAAGAAGTTGCGTCAGGTCTCGGTGGAGATGGGAGTGCCGCGTACCTTCGTCTCCCAGATCCTCGGTGACCTCTCCCGCGCCGGTCTCGCCGTCTCCTTCTTCGGCACCAACGGCGGCTATTGCCTCACACGACCCCCGGCCGAGGTGAGCCTGCTTGAGGTCGTGGAATCCGCTGAGGGCGCGCTCGCGCCCGAGACGTGCGTGCTCGGGGACGGGCCGTGTCGCTGGGAATCCGTCTGCCCGCTGCATGAGACTTGGGGCACCGCGGTGGCCGCGCTGCGGACGGTGCTCGCCGCGACGAGCCTCGCCGACCTGGTCGAGCGGGACCTCGAGATCGAGGCGGGCACCTACGCGGTGCCCGGCGACGCCCACCGCCATCATGCGCTCACGGTCGCAGTCGCCGACTCGGTCCAGGTCGAGCTCGCGGCGCCAGCCGTGGCGGCCAGGCTGCGGGCGGGGAGCTCGTGGCTCGTCCCCCACCTGGAGGCCGCATGGGCCGAGGGCGAGGAGATCCTCGTACGGGTCGGGCCGGGAGGACCGGGCTGGTTCGGGAAGACCGTCGCTGTCCACCTCGGGACACCGGAGGGCGCCGACGAGGCCCTCGTCATCCCCCTTACTTGGGAGGCGACCGGCCCGTCCGGGCTCTTCCCGCGCCTCGAGGGCGAGCTGCGCCTTTCCGCCCTCGACCCCGAGCGGTCCGAGGTGTGCCTCTCGGGCCGCTACCGTCCCCCCCTCGGCCGTGCCGGGCAGGCGCTCGACGAGGCACTGCTCACCCACGTCGCCCGGGCCACGGTCCGCTCGCTACTCCGCCGGGTCGCCCGGGCCCTCGAAGAGGATCCGGGCCAACGTCCTGTCCGACGGGAGAGCGAGCCCGACCTGTCGCCCGCACTCGCCTTCGGAGGTTCGCCTGACAGCATGGAGGGGCGTTCGGCCACCAGCCCGCTCGAGCCGTCGAGCGAAGGCCCGTCGGCGTCACCGTCGTGATCACCCCGAGGGGCCTGACATAGGTAGTGCGCGTAACCGGCGCTGAGGCCTCGCAGCCCCCGATGGACAGCGGTGTCGGCCCCACTTTCCCGCCGAGTCAAGCGATGCGACGGTGAGAGGTCGGGAGGGGGACGTGACCGCGCACTGCCACCGCCAGATCACGTGGCGCCACCGGACCAGCTGCGTGGGCGTCGAGTGCCTCGAGGCGCACCACGGGAAAGGACCGGTTCGTAGTGGCGAGGTAGAGCCGGACGTGGGGGAAGGCGCGGGACACCGCCGCGAAGGCCCGCTCCCGTTCGTCGCCCTCGAGGACCACCGGGGCGACCGTCTGGCGGCGCCCGTTCCGCTCGATCTCGGCCGGCCCGCCACTCTGCAGGTTCTCGAACCAGGCGGGGGCCCGGTCCGAGCCGCCGTTGGCGGCGCAGATGACCGGCAACTTGTCGAGCTCCACGTAGGCGACGAGAACCTCTCGCACCTGCCCGCTCCGCCGCCCCCGGGTGCGGAGCAACAGCACGTCGTCCACCCCGAGGACCTTGACGCCGAGGCTGATGCCGAGGTGTCGATAGGCGATCACGTCGAGGCGGGTCCACCAGCGCGCCATCAACTGGTCGAGCCTGGAGCGCCGCCGCCGCCCACATGTGAGCGGCCGGTAGAGCCGGACGAAGGCACGGGCGAGATTGCGTCGGTAGCCGGGACTTTCCTCCATGGGACCCACACCCTCCTCGTTCTCACCAGGTTGGTGCCTTACTCGACAAGCACTTGCGACACCGCCTGAATCGTGGCCTGGCGTGCGAACTCCTCGCCGAATGCTGCCGGCCCGAAGACGCCCGGCTTAGCTCCGAGCTCTCCTGGCCCGAATGCAGCCTGGGCCACGACGAGCGCGCCCTTTGCTTCGACGGCCTGGCGCATGAAGCGAAGGGAACCTTTGGGCGACACCGCAAAGGTGCAGAACATTCCGATGGGCTTGCCTGCGAGCCGGGGTAGTCCTTCCAGCCAACTTCGCATCGCCTTGGCCGGACGGACCCCGGCGACCACGAAACCCTCCACCCAGGTCCCGATTACCACCAGGTCGGCGGCGGCCAGTTCTGGGGTCCCCACCTTGGCGATCGGCAGCACACGGACCTGGTCTCCTCGTGCCGAGAAGCCATCCGCGACCGCCTCGGCGGCCCGTGCGGTCTTGCCGCCGCTGCTCTCGTAGCAAACGAGCACTCGCCGCTGTCCGCTCGACCACGCCCGGTCCGAGCGCCCCGGCCGCGTCGGTCGGGAATCGAGCACCGCCGCCGCCGCGCGCCGGCCCTGGGCCATGGCCTCGACCACGGTGGCCGGCCCGGTCAGCGCGTCGCCGACGGCCCATAGCCGTTCGCTCACCGGCAACGCGGCAGCCCGCAGCGCGACCTCGCGCCCGAGTGCCAGTCTGCCCACTGGGCTGTGGTGGGCGAAGGCCGAGGCCCGGTTGGCCAGGATGCCGCTTGCCGTCCACCGCCGATCGGGCACACCGGATGCCTCGCGTCGCAGAGGAGTACCCGGGAGTGCGTCGGCGAAGGCCGGATCACTGCGATAGCCCATGGCCATCACGACCAGATCGACCTGGAGTTCCTCGGTTTTCTGGGAGAGCACCTTCGGGTGTTGGTCAGCCCGTTTCTGAGTGGTGAGGGCCAGCTCGGCCCGAACCACCCGGCCCGCTGATCCGTGCAGTGCTGTCAGGGTGCGCGAGAAGCGCACCTCGACGCCTTCGTGGCGGGCCTCGGCGAGCTCGTCGGGCCGAGCCAGGGCAAACCGTTCGTCGAGCCAGTCGACGCACGTCGCCCGAAGGCCCAGGCGCCGCGCTGTCCGGGCCACGTCCATGGCCGTGTTGCCTGCGCCGAGCACGAGGATCTCGGGCGCCGGGTGCCCCTGCTCACCGGCGTCGCCCGCGAGCCCCAGCGTGGTGCAGAATCCTGCGGGGTCGCCGTTGGACTCAAATGCCGCTTTGGCCCCCTGCAAGAACATGGTGGCGTCGACAACACCGTCGAGATCCGCACCGGGCACCGGGAGCCGCAGCGGCATGCCGGCCCCATGGGCCACGATGACTGCGTCGTGAGTGACAAGGAGCCCGTCGAGGTCCTCGGGTCGGATCGTGGTGCTGCAGCGCAGGTCCAGGCCAGCGTCACTGAGCTGGCGCCAGGGCCGGGTAGCGACCACCTCGGGCAAGGTGAAGTCGGGAATCCCCCAGACGCAGAGACCCCCCGGTGTGGCCTCTTTCTCGTAGACGGTGACCGAGGCACCTGCCTCGAGTAGGTCCCAGGCCGCGCCTGCCCCGGCCGGCCCCGAGCCGATGATCCCCACCGACAGCTCGGAGGCAGATGGTGCGGACGCGGGTGGCGGAACAGCCAGGTTGTCGGTGATGAAGCGTTCGAGGCGACCGATGGATACCGGGGTCCCGCCCGCGAGGGACCAGCTACATGCCCCCTCGCACTGGGCGGATTGGTTACACACCCGCGAGCAGATGTCGGGTAGGACCGAAGTGCGTCGCAGGATTTCGTGAGCGCTCTCGAGGTCGCGGTCCCGGACCGCACCGATGAAGCCGGGGATGTCGTTATGCGCGGGACAGCCCCGGATGCATGTTGGATCGGGGCATTGCAAACAGCGCTCGGCCTCGGCTAGCGCCTCTGGCCAACCGGCAAAGCCGGAGCGAATCTCGCCGATGTCTCCGAGCAGGTGCTCGGGATTGACCGACTCGGGTTCGAAGCGGCGGGCGACCAGTAGTGGCCCTTCGACGACGATGGCTGAGAACGGGCAGGTGCGCACGCACTGGCGGCACCCGACGCAGTGATCGTCGTCGGCCAACGCCACCCAGTGCTTCGTATCCATCGACAGCGCCCCGGTTGGACAGCGGATGACGCATTCTTGGCAGCCCGCACAGCGGTCGGTGATGATCCGCACATAGGGCCGATCGGTACCGGCTGGAAGCCTGTTCGTGTCCGTCAGGGTCATCGTGGCTCCTCTTTGCCGTTTCGATCTGGGGCTGTCAGCGCTTGGAACATCATCATCACCGGTCAGTTCGCTGCCTGCATCGCCACGTAGAGCACTGCCGCTGCCGCTCCGCAGACGAGCACCAGCCCGCTGGTCGTGACCCGCACAGCCAGAGCACTGCGGCTCACGGGTATGAGCTCGCGAGTGGTGATCCGCCACGTCGCCCACAGCGCTGCGACTGTGCCGAGGGCGATCACGGCCACCTGGGTGGTGACGATCCGTGGGTCCGAAAGCAACCGGGCGTTGTAGAGCCAGGAGTGGACGCCGGCGGCGCCGAACATGTGCTGCACGGCGGGCACGACTCGCGGTGAACTCTTGAAGAACTTGGGCAGTTGGCGGGCGAAGTAGTCCGCGCCCACCACCGGGATGAGACCGTAGGCAATCGGAACGAAGTAGGCCCGGAATCGTGAGCCTCTCTCGGCAAAGTTGCCGGCCTGTTTGAACGCGACGTCGCGACGGGCACAGAGCGCT
>JADGOE010000109.1 GCA_017883135.1 Acidimicrobiales bacterium | reverse complement strand
TTCAGTGGTCCGCACGTTCACCCTGGTCACGAGGCCGAATCGTCGCTTTCGGGTCGCTGCGGTGTCTGGACTGACTCGCCTATCCGCTGAAGCTCTTATGGGCCGACTCGTTCAACTCCTCGCAACCGCTGACCACTCCCTCACAGCTCAATACGGCAAACCCCGCCACACTTCGGGCCCTGGCCGATGCGGTACTGAACCTGACGTCGCACGGGGTAGCGATCAATGCCACCTACGGGCAGGTGCAGCACGTCACGCGTAACGGTGTCCGCATCCCGATCGCCGGCTGCGACACCGGGTGCTTCAATGCGATCTACGCGGCCGACGGGCAGGGCGGTGCACTCGCAGCCGCACCCTACGGCGAGGTCCATGACGGCTCCTCGCTGGTCATGACCACCGAGCTCACCCCCAACGGGCCCCTGTCCCAGGGCATCCTCACCTACTCCCAAGCCACCGATCCCACCTCGCCCTGGTATTCGAACATGACGAAGCTCTACTCCAAGGGCCTGTGGGTTCCGCTTTCCTTTACCCCCGCGCAACTGGCCCGCGCCGGTAGCCGGAGCACCCTCACCTTGAATGCATCGACGTGACACGACGCTTCGCTCGCACCGTCGGAAGCTCCGGTCCGTAGTCGTGCCGCGCGTGGAGGATCCTGAGTGGTCAAAGCGGCCGGTCAGCCGCAGACGGTCCGAATCAACTCGATAGCGTTGGTGCCGAGGATCCGGTCGATTTCCGATCGGGTGAACCCCCTCGCCCGCAATCGTTCCCCGATCGCACCGAACTGCCCGTATTCGGTCATGACAGGTCGATCATTGCCGTCCATGTCGGTGCCGATGCACACGTGGTCGACACCGATGGCATCGACCAGCCTGACGATCTCGTCGACGAAGTCCTCGAAACTCTCCGACGACACCCCGGCCGGCCAGGCGCCGACAAGTCCGCCACCTGCTGCGACCGCCTCGGCGTGCTCGAAGCTCACCAGTCGGGGGTGATCGCTCGCCCTACCATTGAGGTGGGTATGGGAGATCATGACCGGTGCGCTCGACTCCTCCAGCGCCCCAAGGGTTGTTTCGTGAGTGGCATGGGCAAGGTCGATCAGGATACCGATCCGGTTCATTTCGCGAACCAGTTCACGACCGGCAGCGGTGAGCCCGCCATGCACCGGTGGTTCGGTCTGCAGGTCTCCGTACCCGTTCTGCCGGTAGTGGAGCAAGGTGATCGACCGGACGCCTGAGGCGTGGCACTCGTCCAGGCGTTCCAGATGGTTCTCGACGAAATCAGCGCCCTCACAGGTGACGAACACGGTGGTGGTGCCCGCTTGGTGGGCAGCGACGATGTCGGCGGCCGTCCGGGCGATGGGAATCCCGTGGCGACTGGCGAGTTCGATGATCCCACTCAGTTGGCGACGGTGGTCGGCGTAGGCCTCTCCTTCGTTGAAGGGCCTGGCAGCGTGGAGCCCGCCGTCGGGCCTGAGTCCGATCACGCGGAGGTCGGCGACGCTGGCGAAGCTGACTGCGGCCATACCAGTGTGCGCTATCTCGGCGATCGATGCGTCACAGGTGTCAGCCCCGAGGATCTCGGTGAGGCGGTCCGCGGCGCCGAGACCAGCGAGGAAGCAGCGCCCGGGATGCGCGTGCATGTCGACCCACGGGCCGCGCTCTGCGAGGGAAGTTGTCTCGTCCACTTTCGCCTTCCAGAGTCGACCATGGGGCTGCCGGTGCTCTAGATCCTGTCAGGCTTCTCTGCCGGTGTGAACTGCTTCGCAACCGGGTCGGCCGGGTGAAGGGAGGATCGAACCGTCCGAGGGGTCACTTCCCTCATCTCCAGAACAACGTCCTCCGGACAGGTCATGCTCACGCTGACGCCTGCGCGCCCTCTCCCGCAAACCCGAACCCGGCCCCCCGCACGTCCGCAAGGACGATGACGCCTCCAGCGTGAACACCACACCGTGCTCAGGTTCGATGACGGAAGGCGGCTCTTCGGTGGTCAACCAACGAGGCGCTCAATAGACAGTGCGCATAGCGTGAGGCAATGGCTCTCACCACCTACGGGATCATTTCGCTCACATTCATGATGGTCATGTACGCGCTGGAACGGCACGGATCCATCTTCGTCTTTGCATTCGCGGTCGGGTGTGCCATGTCCAGCGCCTACGGATTCCTTGTCGGGGCCTGGCCGTTCGGGATCGTCGAAGCGATCTGGACGATCATCGCCGTTCACCGATACTGGGGTACTACGCACGAGAAGGCGGCTTTGTGACCAGGCAACGGGCAGAGTTGCAGACCTGGGTTCGCGGGTAGTGCTCCAGAGGACCGCGAACAGTTCGTTGACCCCAGGGGTGAATCCGTGCCGACCGCAAGGCAGTGAGGGAGCGCACTCACGCTGGTCAGTGGATGGCCCAGCGTGAGGCGCTGCAACCTCAAGGTCCGCCGACAAATACACGTGAGAAGTGCGTGCTTCGGACCGTTTCAGTTCTAGCGCCTGCCGTGTCGCGTTTCTGTCAAGGAATGTCGAACTCCCGATGAACATTTTGCGCCAAGTGGCTCACTGGTCCGCCTTGACCCTGGGTCAGGAGGGTCCCCGCCGCAGCATTCACCCCGATGCCGGAGCCAAGACGCGAACCATCCTTGGCGGCATCGCCGAAAGCGAAGCCACCGCCACGTGAGGCAAGATGGCACTGCATGGAAGAACCGAGGGACACGAGCTTGCCGTGATCGTCCGGCGAGCGGACCAAGGTGATGTCGCAGCCCTCGTTGACGTAGCTGTCAGATCGATTACGATCACCGGCGCTTCGTCCTACGACTCGGATCAGATCGCCTACTGGTCGAGCTCGTTCACCCCGGTGACGCTCGAGCGCGTTGTGGATTCAACTTCGCTGTTCGTTGTCGACGACCGAGGCAACATTGCAGGATTCGCCAACCTCATCGTCGGCGACAGTGGGCGAGCCCAGGTTGATCTCCTCTACGTCGATCCCGGGTACTCCGGTCGAGGGGTCGGCCGACGAGCACTCCGTGCCGTCGAAGAGGAAGCGCGCCGTCAAGGTTCGGAAGGGCTCTGGGCTGATGCGTCCCTCCTTGCTGCACCTTTCTTCGAACATCTCGGCTACGGGGTCGTCGAGCGGTATGTGAAGACCCGTGGAACAGTCTCGTTCGCAAACACCTGGTTGTTGAAGAAGCTGAGCTGAAGGAGCAGGCCTCCCCTCGTCTAGCAGTGCTCCACTCGCCCGATCAGGGATGCCCGGCCTACCTCGAGCTCGATCCATCCATCGACCGATCGGCCGAAGATGCGGCTGGCACTGACCTCCCCGCAGGGGTACGAATCCGATTGGAGGTACACGCGAACCGTGCACCCGGTTGCAGCCGCATCAACCACGCGAGGAACCGGCTTCGGTCGCCGCAGGGCGATCGAAGCAGGCAAGTGGGCTACACCTTGCGACCGAGGAATGCGGCAAGCTGGTCGGCTTCGCAAGCGCCGGCGGGCGCCGGCTGCTCAGGTCCGAACACAGCGCCGTCCTCGGAACGAAATGCCGGTGAGATTGACACTTTCGCGGAAGTAAGCAGCTGCGCAGCGAGCTCTGGCGCGAGATCAGTGCCTTGTCCTGTCGCCTTGGCAAGGTCCCAACCGTGGGTGAACGTGTCGGTAGCCGCAATGCCGGCGAACGCCGAGCCAGGCATCTTTCCGAACGGCAACGTGATGATCCTCTCCATGACGCCGTCACCTCGAAAGGCCTCCACGCAGCGCTCCGATGCACTGTCGAAGGCGGCTACGAAGTCACCCGCGCTGTAGTCGGTCTCATCCCCGGACGGAGGTTCGCCGGCCAAAGCAGCAGTGAAGAAGTGCTGTCCACCAACGATGTGCTTGATGAGATCACTCACCTTCCACGAAGCACAGGGCGTCTGATCCCCGAGCTGCTCCCTCGAGACTGCAGCGAGGACGCTGCGGGTGGATGCGATGGCCTGTTCGAGCGTTTCGGTCGACATGGGGTTCTCCTTGGTCTGTCAGCGCTGGTTGCCAGGACTCTACGACATCTCCCTGATCCCCCGACGAGTCAACCGATCGATCACTCGCACCCGTCTTGGTCTCGCCGCACGACCCTTGGGCGCCAGAACCGGCAGTGACCAGGGCCGCGGTCCGGTCGTCCGGGATGATGCCCGGTGGGGTTGCCACATCACGATCCGCATCCGGTGATGCCGGCTCCCTTACCATCGCCGCCATCTCCACTGCCCGCCGAACCCACTTGCGTGGTGTGGTCGCCCAGACCTAACTTGACGGCGCCGGCGCGGCCCGTCCAGTTCGTTCCGCCGCGGCCTGTCCTGATCGGGCCGCCGCGGCCTGTCACGATCCAAGGGGGATGCACGTGAGCCGGGGGATACGCTCGTCCAGATTTTCGAGTGTGGCTGTTGCAGGAATCGTTGTGGTCCTGCTGTGCGCGCTTCTCAGTGCGGCCGATGCACCGATCGCCTCGGCGGCGCCACACACGCCCCAGGTGCTCTACGTGGGCACCTATAAGGGAATCGTGACCCCTGTGGCATCGACGTTCCAGACCATTCAGGGCGCGATCGACGCGGCCAAAACAGGTGACACGATCCTGATCGCCCCGGGCGACTACCACGAGTCAGGTGACACAGGCCCAGGAGCGCCGAGTCCCGCCGACCTCCAGGACGGGTACTACGGAGGCGTCGTCGTGACGACCCCCGACCTCCGCCTGCGCGGTATGGACCGCAATTCGGTGATCGTGGACGGCACCTCGGCCACTGCAACTACACCCTGCAGCTCAGCACCCGGAGATCAGAACTCGCTCGGCGGCCTGGGGCGCAATGGAATCGACGTCTGGAAGGCAACGAACGTCAGCGTCGACAACCTCACGGTGATCGCGGTAGGGACCGCCCTCTCGGGCGGCCCCCCGCACAGATCCCAGCGTGCGGCACTACCGCACTGGGCTCCTGCCTCGGGTGATGGCGTCGAAGC
>JADGOE010000108.1 GCA_017883135.1 Acidimicrobiales bacterium | reverse complement strand
CGGAAACAAGGATCTCAAGTCAGAGGGTAAGGCTGACCGTCAGGCCGGCGAGGCCAAGGAGAAGGTCGGCAAGGTCGAGGAGAAGGTCGAAGAGGTGATCGACAAGGCCAAGGGGGTGCTTCACCCGAAGTAGTCCGCTGCCTTCCAGTCCTCGTCGGCTGACGGCACCGGGGGCAAAACGAATCAACCAAAAGGAGGTGCTTTCCTCATGCCAGGTCGTTCATCGGAGACTCGACGCATTCACTCGTTGCTCGGTCAGCGCCGGGTTTCGGACGTCGTGATGGTGATCATCCTTTCGGTCGCACTCTTGGCCGGCCTGGTCGGCTTCGCCGTCCACGTTCTTTGGATTGTCGCCATCGTCGTGCTTGCCCTCGGGCTCGGCTACGTGGTCGCCAACGCCCGTCAGGATCGCAGAGAGGCCATCGATCGTCATCGGGAGGACGAGGAACGGGCCGGGTGACTCGCCCGGTGAGCCCAGGTATTGCGCCTCAGCCCCTGACCATTGGGAAAGAGGCGCATAGGCGCGTCCCAGAAGGTGTGCCGCCGAATGCAGACAAGGAAGCCCGGCCCCACTGGCGTTCGGTTTACCTGGTGCACACGTAACTGTTCACCCCCTGTAGGGGCACGGTCCACCACCTGGGACAACGGCGCGCGTACCGTAGGGAATTCCGACCGACGCATCCCCTTCCGAGCCCAACGGGCAAGCGCCCTACGCCGAGTTGGCGGTGGAGAACGAGCATCTGCGGTCCCAGATCGTTGAACTCGGTGTAAGGCTGGACGAACTGGCCGCTGCAAACGTCGTCCTGACGGCGGACAACGCACGGCTGCGGGCGAGGCTCGGGATGAACTCGAAGAACTCGTCGAAGCCGCCCTCCTCGGACGGGTACACGAAGCCCGCGCCCAAGTCGCGCCGCCGCCGTTCGGGTAAAAAGCCCGGCAAGCAGCCCGGTGCTCTGGGCAAGAACCTCCCACCGGTCGCCGATCCCGACGAGATCATCAACCACACGCCGGACCACTGCGAGGGATGTGGGGATGATCTTTCCGACTCGCCGGTCACCGGGGAGGTCCGGCGCCAGGTGTTCGATCTCCCGCCGGTTGTGGTGGCAACCGTCGAGCATCGTGCGCAGCGCAAGCGCTGCCACTGCGGACACGAGACGACAGCGCTGTTCCCTCCCGAGGCGACCGGTCCGACTTGCTATGGCCCGAACCTGCGGGCACTGGTCTGCTATCTGGTGGTCCGCCAGCACATTCCGATCAAGCGGGTCGCCGAGCTGTTGGCTGACGGCTACGGGATACCGGTATCGACCGGGACGATCGTGGCCATGGTGCACGAAGGGGCGAAACGGCTCGACGCCTTCCTCGCCTCACTCCGGGGCCAGCTGTCCCATGCGGATGTCGCCCACGCAGACGAAACCGGCCTGCGGGTCGAAGCATCGCTGTACTGGGTCCATTCGGTATCGACCGCCTCGCTCACGCTCTATCACCTCGACAAGAGGAGGGGCACGGTGGCCATGGACGCGATGGGGGTGCTCGAACACCTGAGTGGCGTCCTGGTTCATGACGGCTGGTCCCCGTATCGCAAGTACACCGACGTCAGCCACGCCTTGTGCAATGCTCACCATCTCCGCGAATTGGACGGCGTAGCCGAAGTCGGAGGGCAGGGCTGGGCCACCGACATGGTCGCGCTGCTCGCCGATACCTGGCATCGAGTGCTCGACCTCAAAGAGACCGGCGCTACAACATTGGGTGCCACCGAGCTCGCCTCCATCCGGACCGCCTACGACGCGATCATCTTCACCGGCCATGTCGCCAACCCCGCACCGTCACCGTCGGGGAAACGGGGCCGGACGAGAAAGACCAAGGCCGCCAACCTGCTGGGGCGTCTCGACATCTACGCCGATGACGTACTGCGTTTTGCCACCGACTTCCGGGTGAGCTTCGACAATAACGAAGCTGAGAGGCAGGTCCGGATGGTGAAGGTCCAACAGAAGATATCGGGGGGCTTCAGGACCACAGCGGGTGCGACCGCATGGCTGGCAGTCCGGAGCTACCTCGCTACCGTGATGAAAAACGGCGAGAACCCGCTCGGGGCATTGCAACGCCTGATGGTCGCAGACCCATGGATGCCGACAGTCGCCGACAGCGGTTGACGGACCCCCGTCCTCACTCGACGTTGGCAGTTTGGCACACGCCCTGTTCGTTTAATGCCCCGCCACGGCCGGACAGGGGTGAACAGTTACGTGCACACAAGGTAAACAGAATCGTTCGCTTCCAGCCGAATGGAATTCCATGCACCCAGCCACCACGGGCAGACAGAGGAATCGAATTCCATTCGCTGGCGCTCTGGCCGGTGTCGCCGTGGCAGTTCTCGCCCTGACCGGTGCCGCGTGCGGCAGCACCACGGCCTCCTCACCTCGGTCCACTTCCGCGGCCACTGTCGCCTCCACCACCACGAGACCATCGAGTTCCACAACGAGTCCCGCAACGACCACGGCCCCTGTGCCTGTCGTCGGTCCACCGGGGGGCCCGATCCCGACAGGCTTCCAGGCCACCTCGTTCACGGCGATGAGCCTGGATGCATGGTGGATGCTCGGGACTGCTCGATGCCTCACCGGATCCGGGACCTGCGGCGCCATTCTCCGCACCACCGATGGCGGCTCCGTATTCGCCGGTATCCCGAGCCCGCCGGTGAGCGCGAGCGACGTGTCGCAGCTCCGCTTCGCCAGCCCCCTCGACGGCTACGCCTTCGGCCCCGAGCTGTGGCAGACGGCCGACGGAGGGGCGACCTGGGCGAACGTCCCCATCCCGGGGCAGGTCACCGAACTCGAAGCGGCTGACGGCGAGGCGTATGCGCTGGTCACCGCCGCAGGCTCCGCGAACAGCACGTCGAACGAGCTCCTGACTGCTCCGGTCGGATCACGGCAGTGGCGGCAAGTGCCGACGCCCACCCCTCTCGGCCACGGGTCGCAATTCGCTGTCAGCGGGCCGAACCTGTATGTCCTCGGGGGCAACGGGGACCTGGTCCTCCTGTACTCCACTGATCAGGGGGCCCAGTTCAGCCAACGGTTCGATCCCTGCACAGCCGGTCTCGGGGGCTCGGTGACGGTCGCCGCCGATGGGACGTCGACGCTCTGGGCCGCGTGCCCGACGGGCATGATGGCCGAGGCGATGCTGTCGACCAACGGCGGTGTGACCTGGCGTGTCGCCACGGCGACCGGAGCGTTCCCCAACTCGTTGAAGCTGGCCGCGGCCTCGTCATCGGTCGCCCTCGCCTCGCCCGCACCGGAGACGCTGAGTGGGGCGCTGGTGCGGACGACGAACGGAGGCAGCACCTACGCGGTCGTCCTGTCCGGGTCGAGCCCGTCGACGGTCTCGTGGGTGGGGTTCAGCGACCCGTCTCGCGCCTACGCGCTCCTTGCCGGCAGTCTCTTCGAATCGAGTGACGGGGGCGCCACCTGGCGTTCTGTGGCGCTCAAGAATTGACTCGGTTCGGCCCACAGCTGTGCCGCTTTGTCGATTGGACCGTGTCCCCGAAGATCCGCCCATAATCCCATTGGCCCCTGCCCCCGATCGCTGCCGGGTAGGCGGGCCGAGCTGCGCACTCGGTTGACCACGGCTATACAACTTTGAGGGGAGCCCGAGGCAGGTCGCACCAACGTCGAGCCGTCATCTGGCCGCCCAGCCAGACGTTGAGGCGGCGCCGCCACGAACGCCGGCACTACGCTCCGGTTGATGGACTTCCAAGTGGGTGCAGCGCGAAACGGCGAGGTCGAGATCTACTTCGAATCGCTCGGTGATCCCGACAAGCCGACCCTCCTGCTCGTCAACGGACTCGGCTCACAGTGTGTCAATTACGACACGGAGTGGTGCCGGCGATTCAGCGACGAGGGTTTCCGGTTGATCCGATTCGACAATCGCGACGTCGGACTGTCTTCAAAGCTCGATGGTGGTGATTACTCATTGGCAGACATGGCCGATGACGCTGTCGCCGTCCTGGACGAGGTGGATGTCTCCCGGGCTCACGTGATGGGTTGTTCGCTGGGAGGAATGATCGTCCAACGCCTGGCGATCGATCATCCCGATCGACTGCGCTCTGTCACGTCGGTGATGTCGCGAACGGGGGAGCCGGGATACGGCGACAGCTCGGAAGCCGCGTTGGAGTTCTTGCTTGCACCACTTCCCGCTTCCCGTGCGGACAACATCGAGCGTCAGGTCGCCGCACTGCATGTGTACGGATCGAAGCCGGAATGGCTCGACGACGTAGCCATCCGGACCCGAGCCGGCATCGCCTTCGACCGATGCTTCTGTCCATCTGGAGTCGGTAGGCAGATGAAAGCTGCGCTGGCCGACGGGTCACGTGACGAGCAGCTGCAGAAGGTGAACCTGCCCGTGCTCGTGATTCATGGAAGCCGGGACACGCTGATCAATCCGAGCGGCGGACGGCATACTGCTGAGATGATCCCGGGGGCTCGATACGTGGAGATCGAGGGAATGGGTCACGACTACCCTCCGGCGGTTTGGGATCAATGGGTGGGCGTGTGGTCCGACTTCGTGCGGCATGCTGTTCCGGCATAGATAGCTGGCGACCAGGAGAGGGATTCCAGTGAGCTCCGTACCTCCGGCAACCTGTCCCACAACGCCGGGTCGTGGGTGGTTTCCCTGTCCTCGACCGACACATCCGGGGGCATACCCCACTTGGAAATGAGCCGCCGCGTAACGTGGCGATAGGCCGAGGAGAAGAGGTGGGTCCGTAGTCCATGTGGTTGCGAAGACGCCGTCAGCCGCGGCCAACGGTTGGCGAGGGAGCCGTCTCCGACCACGGGCCGACCAGCCTGGCCCTCGGGACGGCCAAGGCTCCCCCTCGCCGGTACATCTCCTGGACCGTGTTGGCGATGATGACAGTGGGATCCGTCGGCTATCTCGGGTCCGCACCGGCCACGTCGGTCTTCGGTCTCGCCTCGGTGTTCCTCTATGTCCTCCCTGCATTC
>JADGOE010000059.1 GCA_017883135.1 Acidimicrobiales bacterium | reverse complement strand
GTCACCTCGATGCGGTCGATTCCGCGCGAGACTGACGTCACAGAAAGTGCCTCCTTGAGCTGAGGGAAATGCGACTTCGACATCGTCATTTTCCCAGCTGGGGAGGCACTTTCCGCGGATGCGCGACTAACCAATCAAGTCATTGGTCGGTGCTTCCAGGATCAGGCCAAGACCGGCGGACGAGACCGCATCGGCGTCGTTGCCTGACCAGCTGGAGGACCTTGATTCCGGGATTCGACCGGAGATCTTGGATGGTCGACGGTATGGCCGTTGGGTGAACGGTCAGTTCCGTCAATCGCGCTCGAGCCCGTCGCCTGCCCGCGCTACTTGCGAGTGATGAAGACCTCGAGGGGATCACCATCGAGCCCGAGGCTGCGGTCGTGGAGACGATGGACCTCGGTCGGCAGTCCGCTGTGTTCGGAAACGAAGTCGATGAAATCGTCACCCCATTCACGAATGACGAGCGACCGTTCGGGATTGTCGAGACCGCCGTGATAGTCGGGCGGCAGCAAGTACTCGACCCCTGAGTCGGAGGGAACGACGCGTACGAGCGTCGAGTGGCCCTGGGTGACGGGAACGGTGAAGACGTGTGCACCGCCGGGGCGGAGCACACGAGCGATTTCGGCCACTGCCCATTCGGGTCGCAGGACGTGTTCGAGCACGTCCTGCGTGATGAACAGGTCGAAGGAATCATCGGGGAATGTAAGGTCCTCGATGTCCTGGCATGTGAAATTGTCGACGACTTCGCCACGGGGCACTTCGGGTAGGAACCGGGATCCGCTGTATCGAGGTGCTTCATGCCTGAACTTTCTGGTTGCCGGACCACCGGCGCCACATTCGTGGATCAAGAGATCGCGCCAGTCCGGAAACTGGTCATCCAGCACATGGATCATCGCCCGCCACCGTGGGATCGAGTGGCAGCGAACGCACCGGTAGTCGTTGGCCAGATGGGGACCGGTCTCTACGAACAGAGTGCGGCGACCACAAATGAGACAGCGACCGGCATTGGCTTTGCCCTTGACCGCGAATCGACCATATCTGCGCACACCCTCCACGGGCACTGCGACCGCCTGCTTTATGCCCACGAACCCCAAGTTAGTGCGACGGGCGCAACTGGTGTGTCTGGCGCGGTGAGGCAGAGGAGTGGCGGCTGCCACTCCGGCGGTTGGATCGCAGCACAAACACACAGGCGATCGAACCGAGGCATCTTCGAGACCTGAGGTTCGTGGCCCGGGATCGGTGATGACGGTTTGGAGCGGCGTCGACGCCCCTGTTATAACTTGAAGAGCGCCAACAAGCGGGGTGCAGATGTACCGAACTGGCATGAGAGGCCCACTGCCGACCGCAATGGGATCGTGTTCGACGAGTCAGGTGCTCCGGCATGCCGTACCGACTCCCTGATCAGTGTCGGCGACAGGGTCCTTGCCGGCGACCCGGTGCTCCCGACCGGCGATCCCGTCCTGTTCAGCGCGTCTCTCTGTGGCGCGCCCACCCGATCACGGATCTCTGAGGCAGGCATGGGACTTCCAACGGGGTTCGACCCGGCCGCCGCATTCCGGGCGATGGTGCGGATGCGCCTCGTCGACGAAGCGTTGGCACGAGCTTGGGCCGACGGGCTGGTGCCGGGCGAGTACCACTCGGGGATCGGTGAGGAGGGCATCGTTGCCGGCGTACTGGGTCATCTGACCGGCCGGGACTCGATGGCACTCGACCACCGCAACACCTCGGCCTTCGTCGGTCGAGGGACGGATATCACGGCGCTCATGCTCGAAGTGATGGGGTCAGAGGACGGGTTGAATAGCGGCTGGGCCGGGCACATGCATCTCATGGACCCCGGTATCCCTGCGGCCGCTGACGGGATCGTGGGCGCGAGCGGGCCACTCGCGGTTGGCCAGGCGATCGCCCATGCGCGACTGCGTCCCGGCCGGGTCGCCGTGGCTTTCCACGGCGAAGGGGCGATGAACCAAGGGATGCTGATGGAGTCCTACAACCTGGCCGTCGCCTGGAACCTGCCCGTCCTGTTCGTGTGCAAGGACAACAGGTGGTCGATCACGACGCGCGCGACGGACGTGACCGGAGGCGACGTTGTCAAGCGAGCCAGTTCGTTCGGATTGACTGTGGAGAAGGTGCGCGGGGACCGCGTAGAGGAAGTCCACCGAGCCGCCGGACGACTGATCGCGCGGGCGCGAACGGGCCAAGGTCCGGGGTTCCTCTATGCGGGGTGCCACCGCCCGGGCGGTCACTTCGAGGGCGATCCCATCGTGCGCCTGCTCCGATCGCCGCTGCGGCAAGCCGAGGAGTGGGGCCCATCGATAGTTCGGAGCGCTGGAGCAAAGACCGGAGGAAGCCGACATGACCGGATCGCGGCGGCCAAGGTGCTGGCCGGTCGCGTTGCCAGGGCTGCTCGTGACTACACGGCACGGACCCGGATGGACCCCGTCAAGCGCGGCCGGCGGCTCTTGGACCAAGCGGCAGCCGAGCGGATCGAGTCGCTCGAGCACCACCTGGTAGACCAGGCCATGTCCGATGCCCGGGGGGCGGTCGGGCCCCGGCCCACGTTTGGTGTGGTGCGAGGTGGTCCGCGATGACCGTTATGAAGTACGGCCAGGCCATCGACTATGCCCTCGGCGAGACGATGGCCCGAGACGATGACGTCCTCACCTGGGGCGAGGACGTCATGCTCATCCACCGCGACCTGCTTGCCCGGTTCGGACCCGAACGGGTCCGCGACACCCCGATCAGCGAGTCGGCATTCCTCTATGCGGGTATCGGGGCGGCCATGGCAGGTCTGCGCCCGGTCGTGGAGATCATGCTGGTCGACTTTCTGGCAGTCGCGTGGTCCGGCATCGCGAATGCAGCCTCGAAGTTCCGAGACTTTTCCGGCGGCAGCTGGGAGGTTCCTCTCGTCGTCCGCGCCGGATGCGGTGGCTGGTACACGGACGGTGGGCAACATGTTCAGACGCTCTGGGGCCAGTTGTCCGCCTACCCCAACATCAACGTCGTCTGCCCTTCCACGCCCGCCGATGCGGCAGGGCTCATGCTCACCGCGGTGCAATCGGACGAGGTCGTGGTGTTCTTGGAGCACCAGCTACTGTCCGAGCAGTGGATCGACTACCTCGGCGGGGGCAGCCGCGCCACGGTCAGCTTCGACCGGTTGGTCCCCGCCGACGGTGCCGAAGGCGACGTCCCGTTGCCATTGGAGCCGCTCCCACTCGGCCAGGCAGCGCTGCGTCGCGAGGGATCCGATGTGGCCCTGATCAGCCTGGGCGTCGGGGCCCACCGGTGCCTGGAGGCTGCCGAGGCACTGGCCTCCTCCGGTATCGAGGCTTCGGTGCTGGACCTGCGCTGCGTGTCCCCGCTGGACGGGAACGCCGTGATCGAGCAGGCCCGTAAGGCCGGGCGTGTCGTCGTGGTCGACGAGGACTACGTCCGCGGTGGGCTCACCGGAGAGATCGCTGCTCTCCTGCTGGAGGCCGGCGTGACCACCAAGTATGCGCGGGTCGCTGTCGAGGGGACGATCCCCTTCGCGCCGCACCTGGAGTACGCCGCGCTGCCCAACGCCGACCGCATCGCCGCCGCCGTCAAGGGTCTCGAGTGACCCACCCAGCGGAAGTGTCCCGTGTCTGAGCTTCCCCTCGTTCAGATCGCGATCAGCGTGGCGGACGTACAGCGATCACAGCGGTGGTACCGCGACATCTTCGGCTACCAGGAGTCGGGCGGGACATACATGTTCATCCCGTTGTTCGGGTCGCACAAGGTGCAGGGGGTGCCGGGAGCGACGAGTGTGTGCTGGTGGCTGATGGACCAGCAGGAGTTCTTCCAGATCGAGCTGTTCCAATTCAGCCGGCCGAAACCCCGGCCACTGCCCGACGGTTGGCGACCGTGCGACATTGGCTACACCACCATCGGGATACACGTCGCGGACTTCGACGGCACACTCGAGCGGTTGGAGCGCAGACACACGCCGCTGCTGGGTGATCCGGTGGGGGTGCCGGGCGTGCGCCGGGTGTGCGTCCGCGACCCCGACGGGGTCCTCATCGAGGTGATGGAGGACGACCCTCGCTCCGGCGATCCCAGGCCCCGTCCGTACTCAGGCATCCCCGTGGCCACTCGATTCGTCACGCTCTCGGTCCCCGACCTGGACCTGGCCCGCCGCACCTGGGTCGAGACCCTGGGGCTCCCCGAGGTCGGAGACGTCCGACTGCACGGCCCCGAGCACGAGGCCCTCTGGGGGTTGACAGGTGCGACCAGAGCGTCGTTCGTGCTGCGCGCCGGGGACGTGTTCATCGAGGTCGTGCAGTATCTCGACCCGATCGGCGCGCCGTGGCCCGCCGGCTACAGGATCAGCGATCACGGCCTGCTCAATATCGCCCTCGGGCTGCGCACCTACGACGCGCTGCATGACCTCGTGGCCGCCTGCGGAGCAGCCGGGATCCCCCCGAACGCGCCGCCGCCCTCCACGTTGAAGCCGTTCTGGTCGTGCTCGTACGTCAACGACCCCTCGGGGTTCAGCATCGAGTTGCTCTACGTCGCCAAGCCTGGGGAGAAGCGACTCGTCAATCCGTTCGATCTTGTCGAGCTCGGCTTCCGCCCGAGGGCGGCGCCAGTCACCCGAAGCCAGGCATCACGAGTGGTGGCTGCACCGCCCGAACGGGTCTGGCAGGTCCTCGTCGACCACGAGAGGATGCCGAGGTGGACGCCGTTCAGCGGCTCCGAGGTGCTGTTCCGCCCGCCCGAGGGGGGTGAGGTTGGTACGGTTCGCCGGCTCACCGGTGGGCCGGCCCGGCTGAGTGTCACCGAGACCATCGTGGCCGCCGAGGAGCCCTATCGGCTGGAGTACACCGCCGAGGGTGCACCCGGCCAGAGTGCTTACCACGGGTTCGTCACTTTGACGCCGCTGCCCGGCGGCTGGACCAACCTGATGTGGGAGGCACAGTTCCGATCAAGGGCGCCCGGAGTGGGAAGCATGACCGCTCGGATGCTCCGCTCGTTGGTCAACGGGATGGCAACAGAGGCCGTGCAGCCCGTCGCCGAGGCGCTGTAGTAATGGCCAGCGAGACGTCCCGGCCGTCACTGGAGCGGCCCATCAAGGTATTCATCACCGGTGCGAACGGGTTCATCGGTCGCGCCCTTGCGAGTCGGCTGCGCGAAGTGGGCTGCCAGGTCGGTGGTGTCGACCTGACGGCCGATCCCGACAATGGCGTCATCGCCGGCAGTACCGGCGATCCTGCGCGATGGTCCCGTGCTTTGATCGGCATCGATGTCGTGATCCACACAGCCGCGATCGTGTCGAACGCCGCAAAGCTCGACCAGGCCTGGGACGTCAACGTACTGGGGACCCGGCGGGTGTTGGACGCGGCCGTGGCAAACGGCGTGGGGCGATTCGTCCACCTCTCATCGGTCGCCGCCTACGGGTTCGACTTCCCTGACCACGTCGACGAGGCATACCCGGTGCGTGTCAACGGGTTCAGCTACACCGACACGAGGGTGAATTCGGAGGCCGTCGTGCTGGCATCTCACGCGGCCGGAGAGATCGAGTGCACGATCATCAGGCCTTCCGACGTCTATGGTCCGGCGTCGAAACCCTGGATCGTCCTGCCCCTGCAGATCATCAAGGAGGGGAAGATGCTCCTGCCCAACGGCGGAAGTGGCATCCTCAGCCCCGTCTACATCGACAACCTGGTCGATGGGTTGGTCTTGGCACTCTCTTCTGACGAAGCCGCAGGTGAGATCTTCATCCTCGGCGACGGATTCGGCCTGACGTGCGGCGAGTACTTCGGCCGGTTGGCAGGCATGGTGGGCGGAAGGGTGCGGACCCTGCCCACGGGAGCCGCCATCGCAATCGCGAACATCATGGGCTTCGTCGAGCGCCGTCTGGGCCGGGCAAGCGAGTTAAACACCGCCACCATGCTGATGCTCAACCGCCCTGGGACGTACTCGATCGACAAGGCACGACGGGTCCTCGGATTCGAACCGGCAGTGACGTTCGACGACGGGATGGACCGGGTAGAGGCGTGGGCCCGGTTGGCGGGCCTGATCCAGCCCGGGGTCCCGACGGCATCTTCGGGATGACCGAGGACGTCACTGGGTCGAACAGGTTTGTCGCGGAGCCACGCGGGTCAAGGAGGGGGGTCCCTCACAGCAGTGCGGGGACGATGGCTTCCACCACGCTCGGCCCCGGGGTGGCCAGGGCCCGGGCGAACTCGTCGGTGAACTCCTCGGCCGTCTCGGCCCGCGCCGCGTGGAGGCCCAGGCCGGTGGCCAGGTGCACGAAGTCGATGGACGGACGCCCCAGGTCGAGCATCTCCCGGGCACGGGGGCCGGGCGTCTCGACGCCGACCCGGTCGAGCTCCATGTTCAAGACCGCGTAGGAGTGGTTGTTCAAGAGCACGGTGGTGACGTCGAGGCCCTCCCGGGCCATCGTCCACCAGGCCTGCAACGTGTACAGGGCGCTGCCGTCGGCTTCGAGCGCAACCACCCGCCGGCCCGGTGCACCGACAGCGGCGCCGACCGCCACCGGAAGGCCTTGTCCGATGGCACCACCGGTCAGGGTCAGCCAGTCATGAGGTGGCGCCCCCGCGGTTGCCCCGGCGGCGAACAGGCCCGACGTGTTCCCTTCGTCGGAAACGATGGCGTCATCGGGCAACAGGGCGCCGAGCGCCTGGCACACACTCTGCGAGGTGAGCGCCCCGGTGGGAGCTTCGGGGGTGCCGGCTGCCTGACGGGGAGCGGTCCCTTCGTTCACCTCGAGTAGTGCGGCCAGTGCGGCCACGGCCGCGTGGGCATCGTCGCCGGGTCCCGCCACCAGATGCACGGCACATCCGTCGGGGACGAGGTCGCTCGGCTTGCCCGGGTAGGCGAAGAAGGAGACAGGAGACTTGGCATCCACCAGAACCAGGTGGGAGATGCCCTCGAGCTGCATGGCGGCGAACTCTGCCAGGTAGGCCAAACGGTCCACCGGGGGTCGGCCCGCCCCGCGCTCGAGGCGGGCCGGGAACGTCTCGGCGAGCAGCTTGGCGCCCGTGGCCGCGGCGATGTCCGCCACAGTGTCGAGCGCCTGTCCCGAGCACGCCCGTCCGCCGATCATGATGGCTGCCCGCTGCCCGGAGCGCAACGCTGCCGCCGCGGCGCCGAGGACGGCCTCATCGGGCGCTCTGCCGCCGAGGATGGCCGTCGCCCCGGCCGTCCGTGGTCCGCGGATGGGAACGCCTCCCTCCGACCACGACACGTCAGCAGGCAGTATCAGCGTTGCCACCGAGCCGGGTGGTCCGACGGCCGCGGCCAGCGCCGCGACGGCGTCGCCGGCCAGCTCGGCCGTCGATCCGGAGGTACGGACGAACGTCGACACGTTGCGGGCCACCGTCTCGATGTCCGACTGCAATTGCGCGTCGTATGGCCGGTGGGTGATCGCGTGGTCGCCCACGACGTTGACCACCGGGCTGTGGGCCCGTCGGGCATTGTGCAGGTTGGCCAAACCGTTGCCGAGCCCGGGCCCGAGGTGGAGCAGAGTCGCGGCCGGCTGGCCGGCCATCCGCGCATACCCGTCGGCCGCCCCGGTGGCCACCCCTTCGAACAGTGCCAGAACGCCGTGCATGGCCGTCACGTCGTCGAGGGCGGCGACGAAGTGCATCTCGGAGGTGCCCGGGTTCATGAAGCAGGTGTCGACACCATGGTCGACCAAGGTCCGAATGAGTGCCTGGGCTCCGTTCACCGGAGGCCTCCTTCTGCGTTTGCCGGGTCGAAGATGGTGCCAGGGTTGAGGATGCCGTGGGGGTCGAACGCCATCTTGATGCGGCGCATGAGGGCGAGCTTGGCGGGGTCCTCCAGCTCGGCCAGATAGGACCGCTTCCGCGTGCCGATCCCGTGCTCTCCCGAGACGGCGCCACCCAGTGTCAGGCCGGCGGCCACGATGTCGTGCAGGAGTTGGTGGCGCACACCCTGATCGGGCTGGAACACCGACAGGTGGACGTTGCCGTCCCCGGCATGACCGCACCCGACCACCAGCGACGAGGTGCCGGCGGCCAGGTCAGCGACCGCGGCAAGGTAGTCCGGTATCGAGGCCCGTGGCACCACGACGTCGACGATGTCGTCTGCGCCGTTGGCCTTGGCCGCCCAGAAGGCCCGCTCACGGGCGGCGATCATCTGGGCGCCCGCCTGGGCCGGCAGCACGTACACGTCGAGCGCGCCCAGGCCGGCGAGTTGCCCGGCCAGGGCCTGGGTGTCCTCCTCCAGACGGTCGGCGTCATGGTGTTCGAGGACGATCACCAGGTAGGCAAGTGCCTGCGCACTGGTGGCTTCGGGGATCCCGAGGTCGATGCCGGCATTGGCGGTGATCCCCGCCATCGACATCAGGTCGATGTACTCCACCACCAGAGGCCCGACGCCGCTGGCAACGACGGGCGGGACGGCGGCGGCGATCTCCTGCAGGGTGGCGAACGGGGCCAGCAGGGTCGAGTGGTGCTCGGGTCGGGGGTGCAGGCGCAGGGTGGCCTCGGTGACGAGGGCCAGCGTTCCCTCCGAGCCGACCACCAGCTGGGTCAGGTCGTAGCCGCTGGTCGACTTCACGAACTTGCCTCCGGCCCTGATCGACTCGCCGGTGCCCAGCACCGCCTCGATGCCCAGGACGTGGTGGCGGGTCACTCCGTACTTGACCGCCCGCATCCCGCCGGCGTTCGTGGCCACGTTGCCGCCCAGGCTGGCTGACTGCTCGCCGGGGAACACCGGGTAGATCAGTCGGTGGGGGAGGAGCGCTGCGTCGAGTTCGGCCAGGGTCACACCGGGCTGGACGACGGCCACATGGTTGTCGATGTCGACCTCGAGGATCCGGTTCATCCGTTCGAACGACACGACCAGACCACCGTCAACCGGGGTGCATGCCCCCGACAGCCCAGTCCCCGATCCCCGAGGGGTGAGTGGCACGCCGTGGGCCGCTGCCATTCTGACGATCTCGACTACCTCGGCGGTCGATCCGGGGCGCACCACTGCGAGAGGCCGGACCGGAGCTGCACCCAGTGCCTCGTCGTGGGTGTCGTCCTCGTTGATGGCCGAGCCGGTGTCGACGTGTCCCGCACCGACGATGTCGACGAGCAGGCCTTCGATCATCGTCGCGGGCCTTCGCAGAGGCCGGAGGCAACTACCGCGTGTGACGATGCCGTTGGCGTCATGCCCCATCCTCCCTGTCGACGTGTCGCCGCCACGCTATCGCCTTGTGCCGACCGACTGCGGGGTGCTGTGCCGGCCAAGGGGCTTCGATGACTCTGGGCCCAAGCCGCCGAGCGGTCCCCCCCGTGGCCCTGCTACGAGGCAGGTGCGAAGATGTAGGTGTACGGGGTGGCCGTCGGCGTGGTCACGAAGGCGCTCTTCCCCTTGATGGCGACGCCGACCAGGACCTTGGACGCTCCGACCTGCACGGTCATCGTCCCGGTTGCGGGGAAGGAGAGCAGTTTGTTCGCCGGCTGGACGCTGCTCACCAGAGGAGTGGTCGAGCTCGAACTGGTGACCTGCACCCAGCACGGCCCGGTCGTGGCGATGTTGACGGTGAAGTGCTTGGTGTTGACCGCGAAGCTCGACGCGTTGGCATCAGAAGGACCGGGAGCGACCGAGGTCGACTGACGGTTGTGTACCGCCGGAGCGGTGGTCGGAGTCGCAGCCGGCGTGCCATGGGGTTGGACGACTCGCAGGATGCGGGACTGGACCAGCCACTGGGTGTGCCACTCGAAGATCCCGAATCCGACCACTGCCACCAGTATCAGCGTCGCGGTCACCCAGGTGACCACCTTCAGGGAGGTCGGTGCCCGCATGCGCCGCCGGGCCTTGGCCACCGCCCGCTTGCTCTGGCGGATCTCGTTCCGCGGGACCACGGGAAATGTGCCGGTCGGTGGCCCTGAGGACGTTCCGTATTCGTAGGCCCCCGACTCACCGGCAGCCGAGGTGGATCGCCCGCCGACCTTGGGCACCTTTCCGGTCTGGGTGAAGGCACGGAGATGGTCGGGGCCGGTCGTCACGGCGGCCACCACGCTGGTCACCGCCGCGGCCCGGTCCTCGGGCCGGTTCGGTGCTTTGGGCGCAACCGACCACGCATCGATCATCTGCAGTGCCAGGGCATCCCCGTCGAGGCCGAGGAACGTGGCATAGCGGCGCAGGGTCGAGATGGCCAAGGCCTGATCGGGAAGGCTGGCCAGGTCTCCGTTCTCGAGAGCCTCGATCTGGGTGATGGGACGGCTGAGGCGGTCGTGCACGGACAGCAGGTCCAGCCCGCGCTCCTCCCGAGCATTCCGGAGCATCCGTCCGATCTCCTCGATGGAGGAGATCGCTCGCTCCTGTTGGTCGTCGCGCCGGCGAGTGGTTCCGCCGCGTGGCCGGATCACCTGGTGTCTCCTGACTCGTCCCTTGGCACAAGAGTACCTGTTGCCTCACGAATTTCGGCACAAGTCGTGCCGAACCTGAGCGGTGGCGTCCCATCCGGATCTCCGGGGTGACTGCCCGGCGCGGAATGTTGCGAGCGCAACTAGTGTTGGAGGGCAGAGGCTGCCGCGCGGCAGCGATCGGTCAGGCGGCGGCCTGCCGCACACAGGAGGTTGGTCATGCCGGCAGTAATGGTCGAAGACATGGGTGCTCTGCCCAAGATCTCACTGCCCGCCGGGGTGGCGTCCACAGGGCGGCCGGTGCTCTCGGTGACCACGGCCCCCGCCGGCTTGGAGGGTGAGGGATTCCCGGTGCGGCGCGCGTTCGCTGGAGTGGACCGTCGCTACCTCGACCCGTTCATTCACATGGACCAGATGGGCGAGGTGGAGTACGGGCCCGGCGAGCCCAAGGGCACGTCCTGGCACCCCCACCGCGGCTTCGAGACGGTGACGTACATGATCGACGGGACCTTCCGGCACCGGGACTCGATCGGGGGCGGCGGCCTGATCACCAACGGCGACACCCAGTGGATGACTGCTGGAGGGGGGATCCTCCACATCGAGGCACCGCCCGAGGAACTGGTGGTGAGCGGCGGACTGTTCCACGGCATCCAGCTATGGGTCAACTTGCCCAGGGCCGACAAGATGATCGCCCCCCGCTACCAGGACATCGGGGCGGCCAAGGTTGCCCTGGTTTCCTCTCCTGATGGAGGCGCGTTGCTCCGGGTCATCGCCGGCGATGTCGATGGCAATATCGGGCCAGGCTCGACCCACTCGCCGATCACGATGGTGCACGCCACGCTGTCGCCCGCGGCTTCGGTCTCCATCCCCTGGGGGCCTGAACTCAACGCCCTGGTCTATGTGCTCGGGGGCGTGGGCACGGTGGGTGAGGAGCGACGCCCCGTCAGCACCGGGCAACTGGCCGTCCTCGGTGAGGGTGACTCGATCACCGTCGCCGCCGACCCTGCACAGGAGTCCCGCACCTCGAACCTCGACCTGCTGGTGCTGGGTGGTCGACCGATCCGTGAGCCGGTCTATGCCTACGGACCGTTCGTGATGAACACTCGGGAAGAGGTTGCCCAGGCCTTCGAGGACTATCAGGCAGGCAGGCTCGGGACGGTGCCCGCCGACCACGTCGGATCGTAGACGGAGGTCCGGAGGTCCAGCAGGCCGCCCCGGACCGCGGGCAGGCTCTGCCACGCGCACGGGGCGATGGGCTCAGGCCGGCGGCACGTCACCCGAAGCGCGGGCGATGTCCTCTTTGGTCGCAGTGATCAGAACGAGCGCCGACAGTGCCGCCATGGCCAGGCAGGCCGCGCCGACCATGAACCCGACCGAGTACCCGTGGATCTGGGCGGCCTCGAAGTTGGCCTTGGAGGGGGCGCGAGTCACCAGATAGGCGACGGTGGCCGAGGCGGCCAGGGTGTTGAGCAGCGCAGTGCCCAGGGAGCCGCCCACCTGCTGGGCGGTGTTGAGCGTGGCGCTGGCGACCCCGGCATCATGTTGGCCGACCCGGAACAGGGCGGTGCTGCTCATCGGGACGAAGGCGATGCCCATCCCCAGGCTGATCAGCACCTCTGCAGGCAGCACGTGGGCGAGATACGTGGTGCCTGGGGCGATGCGGCTGAGCCAGGCCAGACCCGCTGCCGCGGCGATGAACCCGCCGACCATCAGGACCCGCGGACCGGTCTTGGGCAGGAGCTTGCTCGAGAGACCGGCGGCGAGGATGATGCCGGCCGAGAACGGCAGGAACGCGAACCCTGCCTTGAGGGCCGAGTACCCCAGGTTGCCCTGGAAGTAGTAGGTGAGGAAGAGGAACATCCCCAACAGGCCGGCCCCCACCATGAACGCGCTCAGGTAAGAACCGCCGCGGTTCCGCTCGAGGACGACCCGCATCGGCAGCAGCGGGTTCTTCGACCTGACCTCGATGGTCACGAAGGCGACCAGTAGCGCCGCGGCCACGCTCAGGCAGATCACCGTGGCCGGGGATGTCCAGCCGTCCTGGGCTGCTCGGGTGAACCCGTAGACCAGGGCCATCAGGCCGCCGGTGACGGTTGCCGTGCCGGGAATGTCGTAACTGGTGTTGCCGTGGGCCCTGCTCTCGCGCACCACCGGAAGTGCCGCCAGCGCGGTGAGGGCGGCGATGGGGACGTTCACGAAGAGGCACCAGCGCCACGATGCGTACTGGGTCAGCACTCCGCCGAGGATGAGGCCGATGGCGGCTCCGCCGCCGGCGATGGCGCCGTAGACACCAAAGGCGGTGGACCGCTCTTTGACCTCGGTGAAGGTGACGGTGATCAAGGAGAGAGCGGCCGGGGCCAGCAGGGCTCCGAACGCACCCTGGAGGGCCCGGGCGCCGAAGAGCATGGGCGCGTTGATGGCGGCACCTCCGAGGGCGGAGGCTCCGGCGAAACCGAGCAGCCCGATGATGAAGATGCGCTTGCGGCCGACGTAGTCGGCGATGCGACCGCCGAGGAGCAGCAGGCTGCCGAACGAGAGAGTGTAGGCCGTCACCATCCACTGGCGATCGGCATTGGAGATGTGCAGCGCGTGCTGGGCCGAGGGGAGGGCGATGTTGACGATCGAAGCATCGAGGATGACCATCAGCTGGGCCACGGCGATGACGGCCAGGGCCAACCACCGCTTCGGATCGGGTCCTTCGGTGCTCGTGGGCGGACGGGCGGACGGGCGGACGGGGCGTACTCGGTGACGGCGGCCATTGGTGCTCCTCGGAGTCGGGCGATGTCGGATCGGGGGGGCTATTGGTGAAGCAACGGCAGCACGATGTCGTCCACCAGGTGGTTGGCGAGCTCGGCGTCGATCGGCTCGCCACGGATGACCAGCCGGTTGATGAGCAGTGCGGGCATCACCTCGTGCACGAGGTCCGCGGTACTGCCCGCAGGCAGCTCCCCCCGACGGACGGCTCGTTCGATGATGCCGTTGAAGTCCCCCCTGTTGTTGAGCACCTGGCTGCGCACCAGCTCGGCCAGTTCCGGGTCGGTACGCATTGCAGACGTGACGCCGGCGATGATGGCCGCGTCCTCGGTGGTGAAGGACGCCCCCAGCTGATCCGCGGCGTTCAACAGGTCGCCTCGGAGGCTTCCTGTGTCGACCAGGGCATCGAACCGCTCGCACTTCAAGCGCCGGATGGCTTCGGCTACGACCTGGGCCTTGCCCGACCAGTGTCGGTAGATGGTGGCCTTGCCGGCCCGGGCCCGCTCGGCGAGGGCGTCCATGCTGAGACGGTCGTACCCGACCTCCCTGAGCAGCTCGAGTGCAGCACCGAGGATCGCCTCTTCGCGGGCCTCGGCCCGCGGACCGGTAGGTCGATGGGTCGGTCCGTTGGCTTTCTCGACGATATTGATCACGGCCTGCTCACGGCTGCTATCTGAACGGAACGGTTCCGTTCGGACACATGGTAGGCCAGTCGCTTTCGAAACGCAACCGTTCCGTTTCGTTCAGTGGTGCGCCGGGCCGACCCGGGTCAGAGCCCTTTGCCCCCCTGGGCGGTGCACGATCGCGGATCCCACGGCTGTAACGGGGTGACTGCGGCCGTCGGGGGCTGGAATGCGGCGGCGGTGGGCGAAGGCGAGGTGGGGCTGGTCGAGGTCGTGCCCGACGGCGCGGCGGTCGTGGCGGGAGCTACCGGGGCCGCCAGGGTCGGGGCGTTGACCGCGAACTGCGACCCGGTGACCACGGTGACATCAGCTCCGTTGGAGGTCGGGCCGAGGGCGGTGGTGACCGCCCCGGACAGTGAGCGGGCCACGGCCTGGGCCGCGGCCTGGGCGGCCGGGGTCTTCTGGGCGTAGTAGACGACGGTCTCGGACTCGGTGCCCACCGACGGGGTGTCCCCGATGCCGACGACGTTGAATCCGAGCGCCTGCAGCGAGTTCTTCGTATCGGTGGCCTGGTTGAAGGCACCGGTGCCGTTGAGCACCGAGACCGAAACCTTGGAGGGGGCGGGGAGCTTGAGGCCGGTCATGGAGTCGATGGTGCCGTCGATCCCGAGGAACTGGTCGATGACCTGGTGGTCCTGGGCGGCCGATGGGAACTCGATGTCGCCGTAGTAGGCCCCCTTGTACAGGTACGAGCCGAACTGGTCCACCTGCACGGGAAGGGTCAGCTGGGGGGCCGAGTTGACGTTCACCGCGTGGAAGTCGAGGACGAGGTTGACCATCTCCGAGGTGGAGAAGCGGCGGTCCACGTCGAGCTGGGGGGCGACGCCGCTGACCAGTTGCTCGTCGGTAATCGGGTTGGACAGGCCGTTCTTCGCCACCGCGGAGCCCAGCACCCGGAGGAATTCGTGATCGCGGCGGATCCGGGCCAGGTCACTCAGGTTCTCCGAGGGCCAGTAGTAGGGGTCGCCGGTGGTCACACCCGGGCCCTTGTACTGGAGGTGCCGGGCCCGAACCACCTGCAAGGCGTGGAGGCCGTCGAGGTTGACGCACCCCGGTGCGAGGACCTTCAGCCCCGAATAGGCGTCGTACACGGGCTCGGGAAAGTACATCTTCACCCCGCCGAGGGCGTCGACCACGTTGGCGAACGTGTCGAAGTTGAGCACCACATAGTGCTGGATCGGAATGCCCAGGTTTTCGTTGATCGCCGCCACCAGCTGGCTCGGTCCCTGGTAGAGGGCCGCGTCGATCTTGTTGGCCCCGGTGGTGCGGGCGTTGGGGACGAACAGGTCACGGGGCACCGAGAGGATCGACACCGAGTGCTTGGCCGGGTTGAGGTGCAGGATCATCACCACGTCGCTGTTCACGCCGTTGACGCCCTGCGAGCAGAGCCCGTAGGCGGCGTTCTGCACCTTCAGCGCGCACCGGTCGGTGGACCCGACCATCAAGATGTTCTCCGTGCCGGCGTCGGCGCCGCTGGTGGGTACGTCGATGAGGCCCCGGACCTCGATGCGGTGGATCTCGTGGTTGAGGTACCAGGCGTAGGCGGCGGTGCCCCCCACGGCGACCAAGACGAGCACGGCCACCGAGCCCAGGATCCACTTGGCCTTCCGATGACGGGCGGGTCGGCGTCGGCGCGACCCGGTGGACCGGTTCACCTCGTCCCCCAGTGACCGCAGACCCGATTCGTCGAACGTGTGGGTCGGCGTCGAGTGGCCGCGTCGCCCGGCGGTGCCGGCACTCCCCGCGACGGTGGCGGCCGATCCGGCTGGAGGACGCGAGTCCTCCATCATCGAACCAAGAGCGCGCAGACCCTCCTCGGCCGATTGGGTACCGGCTCGGGAAACTGAGGAGGGGTCGAACGCGGGCCCCTCAGGACCGCGACGAGCCATGGGCAGAGACGGTAGCAAGGCGAAACCCGCAGTTGGTGGCAGGCACCCGGCCGGCCTCGGGCCGCGGACGGCCGGGGCGGGTGGTCAACGCGCCGACGCGTCGTCCCTTTCGGGCGGCCCGGCGGTCACACCGATGTCGGCGGGTCGCAGGCGGAGCGTGTCCCACCAGTAGCGGACGGTCCAGGTGGGCCAGTTGTTGGTGATGCGCCCGGACGCCGTCTTGTACCAGCTTGTGCACGCCGCGGCCCAAGCCGTCCTGGCCACCAGACGCTGGGTGCGCCGGTCGTCCCGTTGGTAGGCGGGCTCCCGGACGGCCACGGCCGGCGTGGTGCCGCCCCGGGTCGCCCGGGTCTGGAGGGCCAGTGCCTGCAGGACCAGGTTGAGCTGGCGCTCGACCATGAAGAGGATCGAGTTGTGGCCGAGGTTGGTGTTCGGGCCGTAGAGCACGTAGCAGTTGGGGAAACCGGCCACCAAGGTGCCCAGGTAGGCGTGGGCCCCTTCCGCCCAGGCGTCGGCCAGCCGGCGGCCGCCCACCCCCGAGACGGTGATGTGGGAGAGGAATTCGGTGGTGGCGAAGCCGGTGCCGAAGACGAGCACGTCGGCCGGGTGTCGTACGCCGTCCGCGGTGATCACCGCGTCGCCCTCCACCCGCGCGATGGGCGTGTCGACCACCGTCACGTTCGGCCGCATCAGCGCCGGGTACCAGTCATTGGAGATCAGGATGCGCTTGCAGCCGATCGGATAGTCGGGCACTACCGCGGCCTCGGGCAGCCGGTCGGAGACCACGTCGGCCCGGATCCCCTTGGTGAACAGGTCGCGCAACTTGGCACCCACCCAGCTGTCCTTGCGGAACCACAACCACCGAACTTCCAGGGTCCAGTAGATCCACCAGCGGAGGGCCAGCTCCGCCGGGCGCATCCGACCGAGGAGCCGCCTGGTGCCGGCCCGGTAGGAGTGGTCCTTCTTGGGGCCCACGTAGTTGGGGCTCCGCTGGAACACGGTCACCGCGGCGGCTGATGCGGCCACCGGGGGCACGAACTGGATAGCGCTGGCCCCACTTCCCACCACGGCCACCTGCCGGCCAGCCAGGTCCACGGAGTGGTCCCACCGGGCCGAGTGCCACGACGTCCCGGCAAAGGTGTCGAGGCCGGGCACGTCGGGGATGTGGGGTCGGTTGAGCTGGCCGCAGGCGAACACCACGGCGTCGGCGTGGAGGACCTCATCGTCCCGGTCGGAGGAGGTCACCTCGAGCCGCCAGGTCCCCCGTTCCTCGTCGTAGGCGGCCCGACGGACCGTGGTGCCGAACCGCAGGTGCGGGCCGAGATGGTGGCGCTCGACCAGATGCTCGGCGTAGGAGAGGATCTCGGGCTGCTCGGCGAACCGGCGGGACCAGTCGGTCTTCGGGGCGAAGGAGAACGAGTACAGGTGGGACGGGACGTCACAGGCGGCCCCCGGGTAGACGTTGTCCCGCCAGGTACCCCCCACCCCGTCGGACTGCTCGAGCACGGTGAAGCTGCGCACGCCCGACCGGGCGAGCTGAATGGCGGTGGCCAGCCCCGAGAGTCCGCCCCCCACGATGGCCACGGTGGGCGCGGGCCGACCGTCGAGGTGGGCGGTGCGCACCTCCCGCTCGAAGGCCTTCCGGCCGATGTCCAGTGCCATGGTCCCCCCTAGGCCCTGCCCGCGACGTCGGGTCGGGGCGCCGACCGACGTTACAGGTGGCCCACGGTGCCCGTCGACGACGGCCGCATGGTGGTGCGGCCCGATCCGTTGACCCCGAAACTCCGGGTCATCGCGGCGACGCCATCCGAGGGAGCGTCCGGGGGGCCGTACGAGCACCGGACCGCCCATCTGTGACCAGCGCCTTTACCGTAGACACAACATTCGCCGGGTGTTAGGTTCCAAAAAGTCGCGTTGGGGCTGCGACTGAAGTTCGGTACCAAGGTTCACAAGCGACGACAGGAAAGAGGACGTCAATGCCCGAGGGAATTGAGCCTGCCGAGCTAGAAGAAGAGCACCACGGGCTGAAGCTGCGCTCGGACGAGGAGCTCCTCGCCGAACTCGGGTACAAACAGGAACTGAGCCGGTCGTGGTCCGGCTTCTCCAACTTCGCCATCTCGTTCTCGATCATCTCGATCCTGGCCGGGTGTTTCACCACCTTCTCCAGTGGTTGGAACGGCGGCGGTCCGGCGGCCATCGCCTGGGGCTGGCCGATCCTCGCCGCGCTGATCCTCTGCATCGGGCTCTGCCTGGCCGAGCTGGTGTCGGCCTACCCGACGTCCGGTGGGATCTACTGGTGGGCGTCCAAGTTGGGAGGAGCGAAGGCCGGCTACTACACGGGCTGGCTCAACCTGATCGGCCTGCTCGCCATCGTGGCGTCCGTCGCCTACGGCTGTGCCACCTTCTTCGACCTCACGCTGGGCTTCTTCTCCACCAGCTACCACTCGGGCAGCCTGAACACGATCTTCATCTACTTCGTGATCATCCTGGTGGTCGCAGCGCTGGTCAACATCTTCTCCAGCCATCTGCTGGCAATGATCAACAACACCTCGGTGTGGTGGCACGTCATCGGTGCCGCGGCGATCGTCCTGATCCTCGTGTTCCTCCCACACCATCACGCCAGCGCCTCGATGGTGTTCACCTCCACCGTGAACAACACCGGCTTCTTCAGCGGCAAGACGCACGGCCTCGGGTTCCTGATCGTGGTCCTG
>JADGOE010000058.1 GCA_017883135.1 Acidimicrobiales bacterium | reverse complement strand
GGAGCTTGAGCCGCTGAACTGGACTTATAGCGAGCCGGAGGTGGTGTGAAGAGAGAGCCGGCGGTGGGAATCGAACCCACGACCTGACGATTACAAGTCGTCTGCGCTACCAACTGCGCCACACCGGCACGGTCCCCGGGACCAACCGGGTGCCAGCCTCATTGTACGGGTCTCGGCCACGACGTCGGGGCTCCGCTCCTCGGTTTCCATCGGATGGGAGGGAGGCATTTGCGAAACGCTTGCTTCTAACCCCCCGTGTTGGCAGGCTGGCGGTCAGTGGACGACCCCTCTGAGTTTGACGAACAGCGATCGGCACACTCTGGAGGTCGGGGCAGAGGAGTGCCAATGGGCCGAGCGGTACTCGTTCTGGCGCTCTTCGTCGTGGCGACCGTGCTCCTGCTGGGTTTGATCCATTCGCCCAGCACCAACTCTGCCAAGGGGACGACCACCGGGTCGACCTCGACGACTCCGAGCTCGACAACCGCGATGACGAGCAGCCAAGGCGCCCACCCGACCACGACCGGTGCGCACCCGCCCGGCACCGTGCCGGTGCTGGTGGCCAATGCATCGGGCGCTAGCGGAGAGGCAGCATCGGTCACCAACCAGCTGCAGGTGGGGGGGTGGGCCATGCAGCCACCGGTCAACGCCTCGGCGCGGGTGCCGACGTCGCACGTCTACTACGTGGCCGGCCAGCAGCAGGCTGCGAGCTCGATTGCCTCGGCCCTCCATCTTCCGGCCAGCGCGGTGGTTCCCTACACGACGGCCGCCCCCATCAGTTCGATCGGCACCGCCGAGGTCGTCGTGGTGGTGGGCGCTGATTACGTCTCCGGTGCGAGTACGACCACCACGACCACTGCGGCTGCTCACACCTCGACAACGGCCAACTGATCAGCCACCGGACGCCCGGTTGAAGAGGAGTCGCAGTGCCCACGCCTTCATCTGAGGTGCGCCGAGCGGTGGCTCCCCTGCTCGAGCAGCCTGCGACCACGGCGATCGTGACCGACTTCGACGGAACGCTGGCCCCGATCGTGGACGACCCAGCCCAAGCGCGTGCGCTCGACGGCGCCGCCGCGGTGGTGGCTCTGCTCGCTCGTCGATTCGGCGTAGTGGCGGTGGTGTCCGGTCGCCCTGCGTCGTTCCTGTGGCGCGAGCTGGGCGACTCCGGGCAGGCAGCGCAGGCTTCTGGGGCGGCACCGGCTGACGAGCGAGCACATGTGCCCGTGCTGGTGGGCCTCTATGGCCTCGAGTGGTCGCAGGGAGATGGACGGGTGGTGCTCGAACCGGCAGCCGAGCAGTGGAGGACCGTGGTGGCCGACGTAGCCGACCGGATTCGCTCGGAGGCACCGACCGGAGTGCTGGTGGAGTCGAAAGGGGTTGCTGTCACCGTCCACTGGCGCCGCGCTCCCGACGCCGCACCGTGGGCAGGCGCTCGGGTGGCGGCCGAGGCCGAACGCACAGGACTGTCGGCCCATCCGGGTCGGATGTCCCTCGAGCTGCGGCCACCGCTTCCCGTCGACAAGGGTTCGTCGATACAGCGCCTTGTGGCCGGCTGCTCGGCCGCGTGCTACTTCGGTGATGACCTCGGGGACCTGCCCGCTTTCGAGGCACTGGGTCGGATGGCCACTGAAGGCGGGGTCGCCACGGTGGCGGTCGCCGTTGTCGACGACGAGACACCGGCCGAGGTTGGCGAGGCAGCCGACGTGATCGTCTCGGGGCCGTTCGAGGCGCTCGGACTGCTCCGCTGGCTCGCAGATGCTGCGGCACCCGCCGACCGGACCTGATCACCGGGGCAAGGTCGACGTGCCTCGACGGTGGGATCGGATTCAGCGAGCCGCAGCGAGCTGATCTGCCAGCCAGTCCGACGGCTGCCGTGCGAGGATCAACCGCCGGAGTGCATCGGCTCGTGACGAGCGTTCGTCAGTGGCCATGTCGAGCGCCTGTGCCAACACGGCCGCGGTGCCCGAGACGTCGAAGGGATTGACTTCGAGGGCGCCCGCTCCGAGCTCGTCGAAGGCACCGGCCTCGCGTGACAGGGCCAGGACGCCATTTCGGGTGTTGACGAGCGGTCCCTCTTTGGCGACCAGGTTCAATCCGTCGCGGACCGGGTTCACCAACAGCACGTCATAGCGGGTGAGGGCGGCAAGCGACCGGTGGTAGTCGTCTTCCACCTCGAGGATGATCGGTGTCCACCCGGCCGTGGCCCACTTCTGGTTGATCCGGGCGACGACCGCCTCCACCTCGTTCTGATAGGCGAGGTACTCGGGCAGCCCCTGGCGGGTCGGGTAGGCCAGCGCGACGAACACCACCCGCTCCCGGCGCTGCGGCTGTTGTTCGAGCAGTTCCTCGAAGGCCCAGAACCCTCGGAGGAGGTTCTTCGACAGTTCCATCCGGTCGACCCGGACGATCGCCTGACGATCGCCGACTTGCTCGTCGATACGGGCCAGTGCCGTGTCCACCGCTGGATCAGCTGCGGCAGCCTGCAGACGGGCCGAGTCGATCGGCAGCGGTGAGACGTAGGTCGGGTTGGCCGGCCCGGGGCCTCCTCCGACCTGATCGATGGTGGCCAGTCCGGCACGGTAGGCGGCGGACCACCGCTCGGAGTGGAACCCACAGGAGCCGAAGCTGGCCATGCCCGACAGGAGCTCGGTGGCCACCGCGCTGGGGAGCATCCGCAGGACCGATGGATCGGCAAAGGGGGTGTGGGTGAAGTGGGCGGTGCGCAGGTCTGGTCGCAGCCGTGCCAGATGTGCCCCCACCAAGGCCAGGTGGTAGTCCTGGACGAGGACCCGTCCGCCATCGGGCGCCACTTTGGCGATCCGCTGTGCGAAGAGCTGGTTCAGTTCGCGGTAGGCCTCCCAGGCCTCCATCCACCGCCGGTCGATGCGGGGCCTGCGGGCGGCGTCGAAGAGATGGTGGTGGCAGAACCACAACGTGGCGTTGGAAACGACGTTGTAGGCCATGTTGTAGGCGTCCATGTCGGTGTCGACCAGTTCGATCCGCAGGCCGTGGTCCGCCATCATCCCCGAGCCGGATGCCACTTTGTCGGCCTCGCCCAGCGCAGAGGCGACCCAGGTGGCGCCTGTGCCGACCACCATCGGATGGAGTGACCCGGACAGGCCACCGCCGGTCGCCCCGGCCACGGGAAGTCCGTTCTCGAAGTGGAAGGTGAGGGGCCCGCGATTGGATACGAGCACGGTGTCCGCCAGCGACCCGTCTCCGCCCGGGTGGATCCGGTCGCCAGCCATGGTGGGACGCTACTCCTTGGCAGTTGTCGTTCACCCGCTGCTGGTCCACCGGGCGATCTCCGATTCCCACTTGACAAGGTAGTGAGTAAGCACTCACAATGATCCCATGATGGTTTCGACCCGCCAGACGGCCGATGAACGGCGCACCGCAGTGCTGGCCGCCGCCATCTCCGAGTTCGCCCGTTCCGGGTACGCGGGGACGTCCACCGACGCCATCGCAGTTCGGGCCGGAATCTCCCAGCCGTACCTGTTCCGCCTGTTCGGCACCAAGAAAGACCTCTTCGTGGCCACCTACGAGTTGGTGGCTGACCGGATCATCGGAGCGATGACCCGTGCCAGCGCGGGACTCGGTGGCCACGAGGCGCTGGATGCCATGGGCGTGGCCTACCTCGAGCTCATGCAGGATCCCGAGATCCTCCAGGTGCAGCTGCACGGTTTTGCGGCCGCACCGAGTGACCCCGACATCGCCCGCAGCTGCTGTCGGACCTTCGAGGTGCTGTGGGAGCTGGTCCACGCGCGCACCCAACTCCCCGACGAGGACATCCGCAATTTCTTCTCCATGGGCATGATGATCAACGTGATGTCCGCCATCGATCTCCTGTCCATTTCCGAACACTGGGCCCAGAGCTTCTGCCCGATGCCGGAGAAGGCCCAAGCCATCCAACACGCCACCCAGGCCCTGAAAGCACAACGCTGTGCCGAACTGGCCGCACACGCGGAGGTACCCGCATGAACCAGCCCCTCGTCCCTCTTTTTTGCCCCGGAGAGCTAGTGAGTACTCACAACTAAGCCGGTGGCGCGCAGTGGGCCACGGCCCGGTGTACTCGTCGGCGTGGAGCCGGATCCGGGGCGTCGGAGCACTCATGGGGTCGTCCCGGACCTCGACCGAGGCCGGCTCGACGGTGGCCGAGCCGCCGGTGGGAGTGCTCGCTGTTGCACCGGAGCGAACCGGTGAGCCGATCCCACCGGAGCCGTCCCGCCGGAGGTCGTCGAGTCCGACGGCCAAGTCCCGTGCCGTCTGGGCCGTGGTGATCACCGGGCTCGCCCTCTTCATGGCGTCCCTGGACAATCTGGTCGTGTCGACCGCGTTGCCGGTCATCCGGGTCCATCTCCACACCGGGCTGTCGGGTCTCGAGTGGACGGTGAACGCCTACACCCTCACCTTCGCAGTGCTGCTGCTGTCCGCAGCGGCACTCGGTGAGCGCTTCGGGCGCCGCCGCATCTTCGTGGCGGGCATCGCGTTGTTCACCGCCTCGTCCGCCATGGCCGCGTTGGCTCCCACCATCTCGATCCTGATCGCCGCCCGCGCTCTACAGGGGGCCGGCGGTGCCATGATCATGCCCCTGTCCTTGACGTTGCTCAGCGCTGCCGTACCTCCCGAACGGCGGAACGCCGCCCTGGGTATCTGGGGGGCAATCGGCGGAACAGCGGTGGCCATCGGGCCGCTGATCGGCGGTGCCGTCACCAGTGGTTGGTCGTGGCAGTACATCTTCTGGCTGAACGTGCCGGTGGGCATCGTGCTGGTCCCGGTGGCGTGGTGGAAGCTCTCGGAGTCTCGGGGAGCCGCATCCCGGCTCGACCTGGTCGGGGTCGGTCTGGTCAGTGCCGGCCTGTTCGGTGTGGTGCTGGGCCTGGTCCGGGGCAATGCCCACGGCTGGACGAGCGGCTCGGTGCTCAGTGCCTTCGTCGTTGGTGCAGTGGGGCTGGCCGGGTTCGTCGCCTGGGAGCTCCGGACCGACCATCCCATGCTCGACATCCGGCTCTTCCGGCACCGTGGCTTCACGGCCGTCAACGTCACGACCCTGTTGTTCAGCTTCGGCATGTTCGGGTCGATCTTCTTCCTGACCCAGTTCCTCCAGACCGTGCAGGGCTACACCCCACTGGCAGCCGGGCTCCGGGTGCTGCCCTGGACGGCCATGGCCATGCTGCTGGCCCCGCTGGTCGGTTACCTGGCGGAGCGCTGGGGAGGGAAGCCCCTGGTCGTCGTGGGCCTGGTCTGCCAGTCCGTCGGGTTGGCCTGGCTGGCCGCGATCACCACGACGTCCACCCCGTACGCGGACCTGGTCCCCCCCTTCGTGGTGTGCGGCGTCGGGATGGTGCTGTTCTTCGTGCCCCTTGCCTCGCTGGTGCTCGGGGCGGTGCCCACCTCCCTCGAGGGCGGTGCCTCCGGGGCGAACAGCGCGTTCCGCGAACTGGGAGGTGTCCTGGGGATCGCGGTACTCGGAGCGATCTTCAGCGCGAAGGGCGGGTACGCCTCGGGTCAGGCGTACGTCAGCGGGTTGACCCCGGCGGTGTACGTCGGTGCCGCAGTGGTGGCGGTGGGCGCCGTCACCGCCCTGATCGTTCCGGGTCGGCGCCGGGCGCGGATCAGCATCGACGATGTGCCGGTGCTGATCGCCGAACCTGGACCGGCGGCGGTGAGAGCCGAGCCCATGCCCGAGCCGGTCTGCGTCTCAGTGTGATCTGCTCCGACCGAAGTCGCTCGATCGTGGTCAGTCGGAGGTGGTCACCCGAGCGCGGGCCAGCGCTGCGCGCAGGATGTCGGTGGCCTGGGGACGCAGCTCCGGGAGAGGCCGGTTCCGGTGCACCCGGACCCCGAGATCCACCTGGGCAATGGTCTCGACGCCAAAGTGGGCCGCCACGTCGATGAGCAGGGCGAGTTCGACCGCGTAGCCGTCGGCCAGATCACACTTCTCCAGCACCCACCGGGGTGCTGCCGTCTCGCCGGCCAGTGGCTGCTCGATGGTGGCGAGGTGAGGGAAGAGCAGGTCGATGACCGGTCGGGCCATCAGTTCGGTCACTCGACCCCCACCCTCGAGGGCACCGTGCAGCGGGCGTCGGTAGAAGCCCTTGACCAGGGTGACCGACTGGTCCTGCAGCAGTGGTCCCAGGAGCCCGGTGACGAAGTGGGGCCCGAAGTTGGTCACGTCGGCATCGACGAAGGCGATCAGGTCGCCCTCGGCCCATCTCAGAGCCGACCGCATGGCCTGTCCCTTCCCCCCGGCAGCGGTCTCTCCCGCGACCACCCGGGCGCCTGCCGCACCGGCGATGTCGGCCGTGTGGTCGGTTGATCCGTCATCGATCACCAGTACTTCGTCGACGAGGGGTGTGCCTCCGGACGAACCGGTAAGCGTCGCGGTGATCGAGCGGACGACGAGGCCCACCGTGGCCGCTTCGTCGCGGGCCGGTATGCAGACCGAGATGCGGCGATCCCCCTTGATGTGCGCAAGTGTGGCGGCATCGAAGTCGGCGTGGGCGTACCGGCGCGCCCCTTCACCGGATGTGCACGCGGTGGCCATGAAGACATCATCGCTCACCCGAGCCGACTCGGTGGCGGCGGAAGTGAGCGCAGCGGCTCTGCACCCCCACTGGCTGCCCGCATTGACGGCCACCGGTGTCTTCGACCAAAATGGAGGTCATCATCCAGAGCGGCTGAGGGACCGGGCCCTGCGACGCCGCGGCAACCAGAGCGTGACCCGAGCTGCCGCGAGTAGGTCGGGATGCGTGCGAGGTGCCAATGCCCGAGCGATGAGGAGACCGACGTGGACTTCGTTTCTGGCCTGCGCTGCCGTGAATGTGGACGCACCTACCCTGCCGAGGCGTTGCACGTCTGCGACTACTGCTTCGGACCCCTCGAGGTGACCTACGACTACCGGCGTGTGGCGGCCACCATGAGCAGGGAGCGCATCGAGGCCGGCCCGCGCTCCATCTGGCGCTACGCGGACCTCCTTCCGGTGGCCGATGCGGCGCCGGTGGACCTTGGCGCGGGGTTCACGCCCCTGGTACGGGCCGATCGCCTGGCCGCCGAGCTGGGCCTGGGCGAGTTATGGATCAAAGACGACACTGCCAACCCCACCGGCTCGTTCAAGGACCGGGTGGTGTCGGTGGCATTGACCAAGGCCCGCCAGCTGGGGTTCAAGATCGCGGCCTGCGCCTCGACCGGGAACCTGGCCAACTCGGTGGCGGCCCATGCCGCTCGTGCCGGGATGGAGTCCGTGGTGCTCATCCCCCACGACCTCGAGACAGCCAAGATCACCATGACCTCGGTGTACGGGGGCCGGGTCTTTGCCGTCGAGGGCAGCTATGACGACGTGAACCGGCTCTGTGCCGAACTGACCAGTGAGCAGCCGACATGGGCGTTCGTCAATGTCAACGTTCGGACCTACTACGCCGAAGGGTCCAAGACACTGGCGTTCGAGGTGGCCGAGCAGCTGGGATGGCAGGCTCCCGACCACGTGGTCGTTCCGATCGGATCGGGAAGCCAGCTCACCAAGGTGGCCAAGGGCTTCGCCGAACTGTGGCAGGTCGGGCTGCTGGACGAAGAGCCGTCGGTTCGCATCTCGGGTGCACAGGCCGAGGGCTGCTCACCGGTGGCCACCGCATTTGCGGAGGGGACCGACGTCATCCGTCCGGTCAAGCCGGACACGATTGCCAAGTCGCTGGCCATCGGAAATCCTGCCGACGGCTGGTATGCGCTCGAGACCATCCGCAAGTCAGGGGGATCTTGCGCATCGGTCACCGATGCCGAAGTGATCGAGGGCATCCGGCTACTGGCACGAACCGAGGGGATCTTCGCAGAGACTGCGGGCGGCGTGACCATCGCCACGCTGGCCAAGCTGGTGACCGAGGGGGTCATCCGACCCGACGAGCGAGTGGTGGCCATGGTGACCGGACACGGTCTGAAGACAGTGGAGGCTCTGGCCGGCACGGTCGGTCCCACCGCCACCATTGCCCCGACGCTCGAAGCCTTTGCTGCCGCCATGGGCGACGAGCGCGAACGTACCAACGAGCCGACCACGAGGAGCGCATGATGATCAAGGTCCGAATCCCCGCCCAACTCCGCACACTCACCGGAGGCACCGGTGAAGTGAGCGTCGAAGGGTCGACGGTCGGCGAGGCGTTGAAAGCGCTCGACAACGCCCATCCGGGCTTTGCCGATCGCATCTTCGACGAGGACGGCCAGCTGCGCCGGTTCGTGAACGTGTTCCTCGATGACGAGGACGTGCGGTTCCTCGAGGGGTTGCCCACCCCGGTCGCGGCCGGCCAGACCCTCTCGATCATCCCGGCCGTCGCGGGAGGCTGACCGGCAGCACCGCCGGAGGCTGATCCACCGCACCGCCGGAGGCTGCATGGAACGGTCCCCGAACGTCACCTGCCACTTCGAGCGCCTCAGGCCCCTAGCCCCCGGAGGATGAACGAAGAAGTTTCGGCGGCGGCCACCGCTCGCTGTTCGGGGAGATGCTCGGCGGCGCGGACCGACATGGCCCCATAGATCTGTTGGCCGATGAGCGAGGTGGCCCGGCCTGGGTCCATGCTGCGGAACGTGCCGTCGGCGACACCTTGGACGTAGACGTCGTGGATCAGCCGAGCGATGTCCAGACCGATCAGGGCCAGCTCGGCGCCGACCGCTTCAGCTCCCTGGTTGATCGTCCCTTGTGTCACCAGTGCCAGCCGGAAGAACGCCGGGTTGTCGTCGATGCGGGCCAGCATTTCGGCGATCAACCGTTCGAGACGGCGCGCCGGCACGGCGTCCTGCTCCCAGGTTGCAGCGATGGCCTCGAGTAGCTGGGTGTGCATACCCTTGAGGCAGGCGCGCAGCAGCTCCTCCCGGTTGGCGAAGTAGACGTAGACCGTGGACCGGGCCACTCCGGCCGCAGCGGCGATGTCGTCCATCGACACGTCAGTGGAGCCGCGCTCGCCGAACAGGCGGCGGGCCACATCGATGACCTGGTCCCTTCGGAAGTCCCTGATGACCTCCTTGAGGCTGTCAGGTGTCTTGCGGGCCGCCATCTACGCCGAGACGCGTGGCCCGAGCGGGAACTCCACCGGGATGTGCTTCACCCCGCTGATGAACTGCGACTGCAGGCGCTGCACCTCTCCGACGAGCCGGATGTCGGGCATGCGGTCGAGCAGGTGCTCGAACATCACCCGGATCTCCATGCGGGCCAGGTTGGCGCCCAGGCAGAAGTGGGGACCGCCGGCACCGAAGGCCAGATGGGGATTGGGGTTCCGCGTGATGTCGAAGGCTTGGGGGTTCTCGAACACAGCTTCGTCCCGGTTGCCGGAGATGTGGAAGAAGACCACCTTGGTGTCGTCCTCGATGACCTGGCCACCGAGCTCGAGCCAGCTGGTGGTCTGGCGACGGAAATTCATCACCGGAGTCACGTAGCGCAGCATCTCCTCGACGGCCGAGGGCAGCAGCGAACGGTCGTTGCGCAGCAACTCCCACTGGTCGGGATGTTCGAAGAAGGCCGCCATGCCTCCGGAGATCAGGTTCCGGGTGGTCTCGTTTCCGGCCACGGTCAGCAGCAGGAAGAACAACTCGAGTTCGAATTCGGAGAGTTTCTCATCGTCCATCTCCACCTGGGTCAGCACGCTCATCAAGTCGTCGTGAGGGTCGGCCCGCTTGGTCGCGAACAACTCCGATGCATAGGCGTACAGCTCCATCGCTGCCTGTTGGGCAGCCTCGCCGGTGGTCTGGTACTCAGGATCCTGACTGCCGATCATCCGATTGGACCAGTCGAACATGCGGTGGCGATCCTCGTCGGGGACACCAAGCAGCTCGGCGATCACGATCAAGGGGAGCTCGGCGGCGATCTCGGTGACGAAGTCGGCCGAGCCCCGCTCGATCACCGCATCGATGATGTCGTCGGTGGCGGCGTGGATCCGTCCGTGGAGCTGGTTGACCATGCGGGGCGTGAACCCCTTGTTGACCAACCGACGGTACCGGGTGTGGAGCGGAGGATCCATGTTCAACATGACCAACTGCTGCTGGGCAAGGTCCTCGTCGGGCAGATCCCAGATGAAGGTGGCCTTGCGGTACGACGAGAAGTGCTCGTAGTCACGATTGACCGTCGTGCAGTCGGCATGAGAGGTGACAGCCCAGAACCCGGGCCCGTCGGCCTCCTCTTGCCACCACACCGGGGCGTTCTTGCGCAGGAAGGCGAACCAGTGGTGGGGAACGCCGTCGATGAAGTACTTCGAATCGGTCAGGTCGATGTCACTGAAATCGATCCCGCTGATGTCCATCCCCGACTGGGTCACGTCGGATCCCCCCTCCAGATCATCGGACAGCCTGTCCGAAGGACTGGATCGTAAGTTCGATCCGTCCGGGTGTCAATGACCGAGGACAGCTGCCTTCAGGCGCTCCAGTCGACCGTTCCGTCCATGATCACCCGGGGCTCCTCGGTGAGGACGAAGTCGAGGTGATCGACGTCGAGGAACTTGGGAAGGTCCTCGAACATCCGAGGAGAGTCGTCCTCGGACATGTGGGCGTGGTATTCGTCCATCGACGCGAACCACTGGACGGTCACCCCGTCATAGCCCGACCGGTCGTCGTCGCCCCGGTAGGAGTCGAGCGGACGGGGGTTCTGCTCGTAGCGGATGACGTGGGTGCCGCACCGGCTGCCGGTGATCAACGGCGCATGGTGATCCCTCCAGTACTCCTGGAACTCTGCCGGGGCCATCCCCTCTTTTCGTTTCAGTAGGCAGGTCAGCTTGATCATCGACGACGTCCTCCCATGGTCTGGCTTCTCGGTGCTTCACCCTGACGGTGCGCGGATGGTCCGGCAAGGTGGAGAGGTTCCACCTTCGGTGGGCACGATTGCAAACCGAGGACGCGCCGCCGGGTGCTCCGCGGGTAGGTCAGCTCGGCGGTGGCTCGAGGTCAGCGAACCACCCGGGCACAGAACAGGTCGGTGATGTAGGGCATGGCGATCGGATCGCCGAGGGTCGAGGCGTACGCGGCAACCTCGTCGAGGAGGCGCTCCCGCTCCTGGTCGGGGAGGAGCTGCACATAACTGCGCGAGGCCACCTGCTCGACGAAGGCGGTGCGATCGAGATGCTGGGTGAATCGGAACTTCGTGCGCCTCACTGGACCGAAGAGGCCGCTCTCGTCGATCACGGCACCGAAGTCCATTCCGACCGGATAGGGCTTGCAGAGATCCCACCTGCTGATCCCCGCGAGCTCGGCGATGACCGGATCGGACTCGTCCCGCTCGTTCCAGACCAGTGCGAGCCCGCGGCCCCGACGCAGTACCCGGGCGATCTCGACGAGGGCCACCGGGGCGTCGAACCAGTGGAATGCCTGGGCGACCACCACGGCGTCCACGGTGCCGTCTGCGATCGGGATCGACTCCGCCGTTCCCCCCAGAACCGGAATGTCAGTGCTCGTGCGCCCGAACATCTTCCTCATGGAGGGAGATGGTTCCACCGCGATGCACGCGGCACCTCCGGCCTGGAGCTGCCGGGTGAGCTTGCCGGTACCGGCAGCCAGGTCGAGGACCCGGTCGTCCCTGGTGATCCCGAGGTCGGAGGCCATCTGTGCGATGGCCGCCTCGGGGTAGCCGGGCCGTGCACGTTCATAGAGGTCGGAGCCCGTCTCGAATCCGGCCCGACCCAGGCGGGCCCGATCGGGGAACGAGGAGCGCCGGTCACCGAGCATGCCGTCACTCTATTGAGGCCGGACCGATCGGCGACGGTGTCCGGGCACGACCGACCGTCCACTGCCCGGTCCGATAGCGGGCATCGCAGTCGATCAGATAGCGTCGCAGGGTGAGCGCGGCCCGCACGATCCCTGATGACGGATCGGAGCCGACGCCCCAGGCGGCATCTGCTCCGCCCGGACCGGCTCGCCCCGATCCGTCCCCCACTCGGCAGCCGGGTCCATGGAACGCCTCGGCGCGCATCCGGCATCGCTGGCTCAATGCGGCGGTGCATGCCGGATGGAACTGGATGGCCCGCCACGGGGCCACCGGGCCCGGCGATGCCCTGGCGGACCGCTTCGGCGCATTCGGAGCGGGCAGTTGCCTGGCCTTTCCAACCGGTGCCATCTTCGGCGAACGCTGGATCGAGATCGGGACCGACACGTTGGTCGGCCCCAACGTCAGCATCTCCGCCGGCATGGTTCCGGGCCAGAAGATGGTCACCAACCCGGTGGTGCGGATCGGCGACCGGACCATGATCGGCAGGGGCAGCCACATCGTCGGCCACTTCCGCATCGACATCGGCGATGACGTGCAGACGGGCCCCTACGTGTACATCACCGATCAGAACCACGGCTACGAGAACCCCGACGAAGTGGTGCACGTACAGTGGCCCCACGACGTCCCGGTGAGCATCGGCTCGGGAAGCTGGCTGGGCACCGGAGTCGTGATCCTCCCTGGCACGGTGCTCGGGAGGAACGTCGTGGTGGGCGCAGGAGCGGTGGTGCGCGGGACCTTCCCGGACTACTGCGTCATCGCCGGTGTCCCGGCCCGGATCGTGCGGCGGTACGTGCCCGGGTCCGGATGGCTCTACGAGTGAGTGATCTCTCCTGCGGCAGTCGGAGGCAGGCCTCCCACTGGTGGGCTCCCGTCCGGTTCCCCTGGAGCGCCATCCGAGTCTTCGGACGCCGTGGAAGTTCCGGACGGAGTCGTGACTGCCCCCGGACCTGAGCCCGCGAGGCCATCGCCCCCGAGGTGGTGACGTTCGAGGTGGCGGCGTCCGAGGCCATGGAGCCGCACCACCTCGGAGGCTTCCTCGCGGCCCGAGGCGATGAGCGACTCGGTGGTGGAGAAGTCGTCGAAATCTCGCGTCGCGTCTTCGCTCCCCATGCACAGGATGACCTCCACCCCGGCTGGGAGTAGGGCCATCTCACGGGCGAATCGGGCGTGGATGGAGATCAACAGCGCATTGACCACCGCCTCTGCGGGGCGCTTCGGGGAGGACGGAATGTAGATGGGCGGCGCGCAGAGCAGTACGACGATCGTGGTGGCCCCGCCTCGATTGCCCGACGAATGGGCACGTTGTCGACCACACCGCCGTCGATGAAGAGCTCGCCGTCGATCTCGACGGGAGGGAAGATGGCGGGAATCGCCATGGAGGCGAGCACGGCATCGACTGCCGGGCCGTAGGTGAACCATCGCTCGCGGCCGTCGGTCAGCGAGGTGGCCACCACCTCCACGGGCACGACGGCGTCCTCCAGCCGCTCGACGGCGAACCCCTCTTCGACGATCCTGCGCAGTCCCGAATTTGCGTAGACCGAGTCGCGCTGCTGTAGGTAGAGCCAGGGGCCATGGAGGCGACCCTGTGGGTAGACGTCCCCACGGCTGAGCCCGGTCCATACCTGGGCCATGTGCTCCACGCCGGCCGGAGTCGGGTCACTGGCGAATCCGACGCCGTTGACCGCGCCCACCGAGGACCCGTAGATCCGATCGGGGACGAAACCGTGTTCGGCAAGCACCTGGAGCATCCCGATCTGGATCGCCCCCCGGTTGCCACCGCCGGCCAACACCAGCGCGGTAAGTCCGCGCTCGGGCTCATCGTCGTCGGCGTCTTGATCGGCCAGCCACTGCGCCCTCGATGCAGCGGCCCGCTGGATCGCGAACCGGACCACCAGCACGATCAGGACCAGCGTGACAACGACGAACAGCGAGAACACGATGGCGAAGGAGTCGACGGTCGCTTCGGGCCTCATCGCTCCAGAGGCTACCGGGCGCACGATGGTCCCCAACGTTCTGATACACCCTTCGTCCACACTTGCGCCATGCTTCTGATGGATGTCGACCATGGCGAAGGGCTCTCACATGGTGAGAGGTATCGCAGCCGTTCGACCTCGAACAGTCAGGGTGCGGGCGGCACCCGGCATGACGTGGCTGCGCTCGGGGAGGCCTGGTCAGACCCTTGGCGGCCGTTGGCCGGCCCTGCCCTGCTGGAGCGACTGCGGGTCACCGGACGTCCTCGACCGAAGGCCGATCCCGAGTTCGTGCATCGGATCCGTCACCACCTCGACGAGGAGCTCTCGACCGACCTCGCGGGCGACAGCTCCGGACGCCACCACATCCCGAGTGAGACGGATGAGGGGAGCGCCGGTGCCGAGGAGCGCGGCCAGGCGATCTCTCGTCTGCCTCCCCTGGTGGTGACCAAGGGTCGGCTGAACCGGGTGCTCGCATGTGATGCCCACCATCCAGACGCCGGATTCGGTGAACGAGCACCGACCACCGCCATGGCATGTGGTGCCATCGTCGACGTCCTCTTCCGGCAGCTGGTGTGCGTGGGGGCCATCGGTGACCCCATGGTCGACGGTCTGGCTGCGCTGGCGGTGGACGATCGCCAGACCGGGTTGGCGTCGTGGATCGAGCGGCTGCCCGCATCGGATCGGGAGGAGCTGAGGGCCGAGGTCGAGCGACAGGCCGAAGGTTTGCGGCACCGGTGGCCGGCTCTCGAGGGTTCGTGGCTGCCTCGCACACAGGAGTCCATGCGCGTGCAGCTGGCCGCCGGCTCGATCGAACTTTCGGCCCGGGTCGACCTGGTCATCGGCCGGCCGGCCGAGGACGAGGCGTCGGTCGCCATCGTCGAGGTGAAATCGGGGGCCCGGCGTGCGGAACACCGTGCCGATCTTCACTTCTATGCACTGGTCGAAGCGTTGCGCAGTTGCGCACCACCGTTCGTGGTGGCGACGTACTACACGAGAACCGGCGAGTTGGACGTGGACCCGGTCACCGAGGAACTGCTTGTGGGTGCAGCTAGCCGCACGCTGATCGGTGCCAGGGTCTTGCGGGACCTGGCCGATGGCGCTGATCCCCGCCGGGTCCCCGACGGACTGTGCGGACTGTGCGCCGTGATGCCCGAGCGAGGACCCGGCCGGGCACATGTCGAAGGATCCGGCGGGCAGGACGTGACGAGATGAGACGGGGGATCACGCGTGCGTCAGCGGCGACCCTGGAGCTCACGGCACCGCCGGCATCTAGGGTCGTCGACGACGTCCGACTCCGGATTCGCGACCGACTCGTCTCCGACCTGGCCACCTCGATCGGAGAGCTTGCCCTCGGCGAGCAGGTGGAGATCACGCTTCCACTCCTCCGTCGTGCCGTGGCCCACCCCGAACCGCCCGCCGCCCGCGAGGAACCCTTTGCGTGGAAGCCGATCTTCGTTCGGCGGTCCCTTGGCCTCGCCCTGGTCAATGCGTGCGCCACAGGCCGATTCCGCAGCCCATGCGAGGGGGCCGGTCCGGTGGCCGCCGATGCGGTGACGGAGTGGAGGCGCACCGGTTGGCGCACGTTCCACTGGGAGCCCTGGTTCGCGGGCCTGCCCCTCGGAGCGCGCGCTGTGGTGTTGGCCGATGCCGTCGGTTGGGCCAGCGCGGTGTGGTCATCCTTCGATTGGAGTGGGTTCGCCGCCCTGCCACAGATCGGGGGCGCGGACGACCAGTGGACGTGCCCGGCACTCCGCACGATCCGTTTGAAGGCCCGGTCGGAGATGCGCGTTCCGCTGACGACGTCGGGTCCGGCCCCCCGAGGAGATCAATGTGCGACCCGACAGGTGGCGCTGGTGTCGGTGTCCGGGGGCTCTCCCGCTGATGGCTGGCCCGATGAGCTGGCCTATCTGGCCCTTGTCGCCGGCCTAGGTTCGCCATCGCGTCCGGTTCCGGCTCGTGTGATGGGCCTGTGGCCCGACGCCGGCCTCCGCCTCACCGTGGACATCGACGAGAGTGCGCTGGAAGGGGCTGCCGCCCGGGTGTCCGACGCTGTGAAGACGTTCGTCGGCGCTCGCCTGTCGGTCGACGCACCCTGCTGACTCGAGCCTGCCCCGACCTGGTGGGGATCACGCCGTCGGTAGAGCCGACCCGGGCCGCAACCTTGACCGCCTCGACCCCGGCGGGGCGCCACCGCGTGCTGGGCCTCAGAAGAGCGCCTTAGCCGCTTTGGCGTCGGGCTTCCCGGCTGCCGTCAGTGGGATCTCGTCCACGATGAGCATCTGCCGTGGGATCTTGTAGCCGGCGATGCGGTCTCGGCAGTGCTCCAGGAGATCTTCGAGTGCGAGCCCCTTGTTACCGCCTTTCGCCTGAACGACCACCGCGACCCGTTCGCCGAACCGGTCATCGGGGAGTCCGACGACGATGGCGTCGAAGACGGCGGGGTGGGCCTTGACCGCGGCCTCGACCTCTTCGGGAAAGATCTTCTCCCCGCCGGAGTTGATCGATGCCGAGCCCCGGCCGTGGACGGTGATGGTGCCGTCGGGCTCGACGGACGCCAGGTCGCCGGGTACCGACCACCGCACACCACCGGAGTCGGTCGGGAAGGTGGCATCGGTCTTGGCCTGATCCTTGTAGTACCCGAGGGGGATCCGGCCGGCGCGGGCCAGACGGCCGATCCTTCCGTCTCCGGCGGCCAACGGCAGGAGCTGCTCGTCGAGCACCGAGGTGTCGTCGCTCATGACGAACCTGGGCCCGGTGGCACCGTCCTCGACCGCACCCTGGGCCCCGCTCTCGCTCGAACCGAACCTGTCCATGATCATGACCCCGGGCAGCTGCTCCTTCAGCTCTGCCTTTACCGTGGCCGACAACATGGCGCCACCCGATCCGATGGCCAGCAGCGTCGAGGTGTCGTAGGTACCCGAGGGCGCCGATGCCAGCGCTTCAGCCAGCGGGCGGGCCATGGCGTCGCCGACCAAGCCGATCGAGGCGACACCCTCGTCGCCGACCATCCGCAGGAGGAGGTCCGGTCGGTAGCGATGCTCGGTGTACAGCACTGCGGTACCGGCCATCATGAACGCATTCCACATCACCCACTGCGCATTGCCGTGCATCAGGGGTGCTGCCACCAGCATGGCCACGGAGCTCGCGTCGTCGGTAGTGAGGCGCCCGGCCAACTCAGCGGCTCGGGTGATCGGTGCGGCCCCCCAGCCCCCGCCACCCATCGCAGCGAAGAAGATGTCCTCCTGTCGCCACATCACCCCCTTGGGCATGCCGGTGGTCCCTCCGGTGTAGAGGATGTAGAGGTCATCCGGTGACCGTGGTCCGAATTCACGTGTGGGGCGGCCTGCCGCGAGGGCCTCCTCGTAGGACACGACCACACCCGGGTCGTCGGTGGCATCGGAACCGTCCTCGATTGCCACGAGGTTCAGCGATCGGGCCGGTGTGCCGTCGCCCAGTGACGCGCCGACCAGTGGGGTCAACGCCCGTTCGTAGATCAGGGCCTCCAGGTCGGCGTTGTCGATCACGTAGCGGAGCTCGGCTGCCACATACCGGAAGTTGAGGTTGATCGGCACGGCCCGCGCCTTGTAGCACCCGAGCATGGCCTCGGCCCACTCGGCCCGATTGTGGGCGAGGATCCCGACGTGGGCACCTGCGGTGATCCCCTGGTCATGGAGGTGGTGGGCCAGGCGATTGGCTCGTTCGTCGAGCTGTCGATACGTCAGGCGATCCTGTCCTGCGACCAGCGCCAGGCGGCCAGGGACGGTGTCGGCCACCACTTCGAACAGGTCGGCCAGGTTGAGTTGCCGCGAGCTCATCGCACGTCTCCTTCGTGTCTGTCGTCGTTGGTGGTCCGGCCGCGCTGGTGACACTGTCCGGAGCGAGTCCCACCGGTTTCGTTCCGGCGGGATTGCCGGTCCTCGCGACCCGTAGCATGCTGCAGCCGACCGGACACTCTGTAGCACGTCCGTCCACCACGGTGGTCAGCCGGCGACGGCCGACCGGAAATCGAGCGAACGGAGAGTGGCACAGTGACCAGCGCAGCCAACGGCGCAAAGGGTATCGAGGGTCTTTCGGCCCTGGTGACCGGAGGTGGGAGCGGCATCGGACTGGGTGCTGCCACCCGGCTGGTCCAGGACGGCGCTCACGTCACCATCTGCGGGCGCACCGAAGAACGGCTGCGGTCGGCGCTTGCCATCCTCGAGGACGCTGCCCGGTCGGTGGCCGCCAACGGCTCAGCCGGGGGGTCCGCCCGGTACGTGGTGGCCGACGTGACCGTCGAGGAGGAGATCGCCGGTGCGGTCGAGGAGGCAGCCGCCGAGCGGGGGCGACTCGACATCTTGTTCGCCAATGCCGGCGGCGCCACGCACATGGGCCCGATCGCCGGTGCAGACCTCGGCCAGGTCCGAGACACGGTCGACCTCAACCTGATTGGGACCTTCCTCTGCATCAAGCACGCAGCCACCTTGATGGCTGCAGGAGTGGGCACCGGCGTCGACGGCGGGACTGCGCCGGGGGGTTCGATCATCGGCATGTCATCGGGTGCGGGTCATTTCCCGCATCGGTACCTCTGGGCCTACGGCGCGGCCAAGGCCGGAATCGACATGCTCTGCAAGTACGCAGCCGAGGAGTTGGGCCGCTCGGGCATCCGGGTCAACACGATCCAACCGGGCATCGTGGATGACGAATTGATGGCGCCGATCACTGCGGGGGGCCCGTTGCTCGACGACTACCTGGCGGAGATGCCGATCAGCCGTCTTGGGACGGTCGAGGACATCGCTGCTGCGGTCCGGTTCCTTGCCGGACCGGAGGCCGGGTGGATCAGCGGCGAGAGCCTGGCCGTTGACGGGGGTCATCATCTCCGCCGAGGGGCCAACTACGGACTGCTGTTCGGCGAATAGCACCGCGGGATCAGCGGTGCCCTCGGCTCGG
>JADGOE010000057.1 GCA_017883135.1 Acidimicrobiales bacterium | reverse complement strand
GGGGCCTGAGCCGGGCCAACGTGGGGGTAATCTGGCCAAGTCGGACCCGGAGCGCAGGTGCCGCCATCTGAGCTCCGGGCTCGGCACTTTGACCACCGGCCGACCGTTTGCGGAGCACGGGGGCGAACGTGCGGAGTGTTCCCTGGTTGGCCACGGGCAGCGCCGGGCCAGTTGGGCGTATCCCCTGCGCTGCTGACCCGGCGATACTTCCGGTCTAGCGCTAATTCACTGGGAATACTTCGATGCATGAGGCCGACCTGATGCCGCCGGCCCTGGGAATCCCTGAACCGACCGATGACCTCAGCCGTTGACGGACTGTGCTCAGATCGGCGGGAGCCTTGTCCTACAGATTGTCCTATAACTCGCGCCGTTGGGGTCGTCGGAAGTCCTCCCCGGCCTTCATCGTTCCTGGAGAAAGTCGCACGCCGTCCGATTGAATCGGCCTGGGTCTGATGGAGACTCAGTTGTTTGGTTCTCTCAAGGCCGTAGGCCGACCCGGAGCGCAGCGATGGGTTGACGGGCACGATGGGCTATGCACAATGGAAGCGTCGCTTTTCCAGCTCGATGACGAGGTGGTCTGGAACCTTGATCGTGTTTGTCTTGCTCATCAGACATCTACCTTTGGGATTTCGGCCTCAACACTGTTGGCCAGTTTCCACAATTGGGTTGCGAGTGCGTCGGATACTTCAAGTTGATGCACGATCACCGCTGCGCTCTTGAGGTATCTAGCGAGGCGGTCGAGTGCTGCTAGGCGCTCGTCTGGTGTCATGCTCATATTCCGTTCTCCTGACTGGAGACATCACACTGTCCGTCGCACTGCCGGTCCGCCATCGCCTGGTGAATCTCGTTGTCACTGGCGTCGAGTAGCCGAAGGCAATCAACGGTCAGTGCCAGGGTGTCGGCGTCGTCTGGCTGCTGCAGTAGGTATCGGCACGCAATGATCCGAGCCTGAGTCTTTTCGGCCATTGCCTGGTAGTGCTCTTGCACCCTGCGCTCCGGGCCCGGCCTTGACCACCTGACGACAGTTTGCGTGGCACACGGGCGAACGTGCGGGGTGTTCCCTCGTTGTTCCGCGGGCTGCGCCGGGCCAGGTGGGGGTAGCCTGGCCAAGTCGGACCCGTTGAGCGGTAGGTTCCGCACCCTTGCGCTCCGGGCCCGGCACTCTAACGCCCACCCCGACCGTTTGCGGGGCACAGGGGGAACCTGGGGAGCGGCAGGGGTCTAGCGGGCCCAGTCCTTGTGGGGTCCGAAGTAACCGCCATGGTCGTCTTCGAACGGGAACTCCTCGATAGATCGCTTGACTGTGGAGATGAAGGACTCACGCATGGCCTCAACCGCCCCGATTGTCCCGTTTGTCAGACGCGCCGAGTGATCACTGAACGCCCGAACAAATGCCGAATCGAGCGAAGCCTGGTCGTCGAACCAGGTCGTCTCATTGTCGGCCAGAATCGAACTATCCATTGCCTCCGCCGAGTAGTCGTCAATGAGTGCCTCGACCAACTTCCCGGCGATGACTTTGTCGTCGCCGATGGGAACGATGTTCATCGGGTGCTTGACCAGGAGGCGTTCGACGATGACTGTTTTGGCACGGTCGTCGTTCAGGAGATCCGGGACCCCGAACGACCTTCGAATCCGCAACAACCAACGACGGCGCAAGTTCTCGCCCAGCAGGTCTTCCGACATATGAGCCACCTTCCGCCGCCACGATGACGGCGAGGCGAAGCGTAGCCATCGGCCAACGGATTCGTGAATCCGGGAGAACCTCATCCCATAATGAATCCCATAACTCTGCACGCTCCGAACAGGTGTGCACCCATCGGACAATACGATAAGTCCAGGCCAGAGCATGAAACGCTACGCTCCGGAGCCTCCTGATGACGGTGGATTCACTCTCTTAATCCGCAGGTTCCGGGTTCAAATCCCGGGGGCGCACCAGCAGCCACTCGACCGGAGAACACCCCGGTCCTCCTACCTCACCGGATCAGCGGGGCGTGATGCCCCACGAACCGGCCCAACGGGCGCCGGGTCGGAGCACGGCCACATCGATGCCCGAGCGAAGGGCGTCGGGAGGACAGGTCATCGGCTCGACCGCCAGCGATGTCCTGCGCTCGTCGCCGTCCAGGGTATCGCCGGTGTAGATCATCAGGTACCCGAAGCGCTCATCTGCCCAGAGGGTCACCCCTCCGTCACCGTCCGGATGGTCGACCTCGACACGGACCCGACCGTCGGTGCCCCGGATCAAGCCGGTGAAGCCGGTGTCCATGCGGGTGACCCCGATCAGTCGACCCTGGGTGAAGTCGAACTCCGTACCGGCCACCGGGCCGCGACCGACAGGCAGTCCCCGATCGTCGGCGATGAGCCTCGTCTCAGCGGGCACTCGGAGGCGCATCATGTCGACGGATCGGGTGCCCACGGTCAGATACGGGTGGAACCCGAGCCCGAAGGGCAGGTCGGTCGGCCCAATGTTCTCGGCGCCGGCGAGCACGATGAGCCCGTCGCGCCCCAACCGGTACTCGAGACCCAGGCGCAGGGCGAACGGATAGGCCGGTGACGGGCGAAGTTCGCACTCCATGCTCACCCTGTTCTGGGCACGACCGGTCATTCGCCATGGCACCCAACGGACGAGGCCGTGGATCGCATTGTTCGAAGCCGGTTCGTTCAGCGGAGCCTGGGCGTCCACACCCTCGAAGCTGTACCGACCGTCACCCAGGCGATTCGGCCAGGGGGCAAGGACCTGCCCGCGACCTCCATGGCTCCACTCGCCGGGCCCGAACCCGTCGATGACGGCCCGCTCCCCCACGGTGAAGGAACGGAGTGTGGCTCCGACCTCGGTGATCACCGCACGCTGATGGCCATGTCCGATGACCCACTGGTCGCCGGTTGCGGCCGTGGTCTCCGCCGGACGTTGGGCTTCGGCAGGTGGTCGGGGTGTCATGGTGGTATGGGTCGTCTGTCCGGTCGGCCGACCCTTGGGTGGCCGACGTCGAACGGTATGGTAGGCGATGGGGCCATATCGGCCCGACGGACCCGCGTTTCGGGGAGCCAGCACCACGGCCCCCGTTGCGTCGTCCCAGTGCCCCTTTGATTGGAACTTCAGCAATGCGCATCCTGATCACCAATGATGACGGCGTCTTTGCCCCCGGCATCGCCGCGTTGGCCCGCGGCCTCTTTGCGGCATTCGGTGACCTCCACGAACTTGTGCTGGTGGCCCCCCTCACCGATCACAGTGGTGCGGGAGCCGCCGTCGGAGCCGTCTACGAGCGCGAATCGATCCCGTTCGAATCCGTCGAGATCCCCGGACTGGCCCACGTCCCCACCTACGGCATCGACGGCTCTCCCGCCTTGGCGGTCATCCTGGCCTGTATCGAAGGATTCGGTCCACGGCCCGATCTTGTGGTGTCCGGAATCAATCACGGCATCAATGCCGGCCGGTCCGCGCTGCATTCGGGCACGGTGGGAGCCACTCTCACCGGCGCGCAGTTCGGGGTCCGGGGCCTGGCTGTCAGCATCGCCTGGGGGGAGGACCCGGTGCCGTGGGAGACGCCGGTGCAACTGGCATGTGGCATCGTGCCCATGCTTGCCGACACGGCGCCGGCCACCGTGCTCAACCTGAATGTGCCGGCCGTCCCTCCGGACCTGCTCAAGGGCCTGCGCCACGGGACCCTGGGGACGGCGGGGATGATCCGCTCGGTGCGACCGGAACGCTCCGCCCAACCCGTCGCCGGCCCGGCCATCGACAGGACGTCGGGGGCCATCACCCTGGCCATGCGAGGTATGGGGGTCACTGCAGATCGGATCGCCGAGCAGGCGGAGCTCGAGCCGGATACCGACGCCGCCATCATCGCTGAGGGGTGGGCCTCCCTCACCCCGTTGGTCGGCGTGCGGGAGGACCTCTCGGCTCATGGCTCCGAAGCGCTGGCGGCAGCGCTGGCCACCCACGTTGTGCGGTTGGCCGACCCCGCCTAGACCCCGCCTAGACCTCGCCTAGACCTCGCTCGACCGAGGGTTCACGGCAGCCTCACCCGGCGTCCCTGCCACCAAGTGCTCTGCGAACCAGTCGATGGCCAACTTGGCCACCCCTTTGAGCGCACCTGGCTCCTCGAACAGATGGCCCGCACCCGGCACCACTGCCAGCCGGTGCGGGCATCGGAGTTGCGAGGCGGCCGCTCGATTGAGCTCGAGGACATCACTGTCGGCGCCACCGACGATGAGCAGGGTGGGACAGCGAACGGCTGGAAGCCTCGGGCCGGCGAGGTCGGGGCGTCCGCCCCGCGACACCACGGCGCGTACGTCGTTGCCCGGAGCGCCGGCCGCCCACAGCGCAGCCCCACCACCCGTGCTGGCCCCGAAGTAGCCGCAGGCGAGCGCCGCGCTTTCCGGCTCCCTACGGATCCATTCGCTCGCGCACAGCAGACGAGTGCCGAGCAGTTCGATGTCGAAGACGTTTCGACGGTCACCACTCTCCTCGGGAGTGAGCAGATCGAACAGCAACGTGCCCAGCCCGTTGGACCGGAACGCCCGGGCCATGGCCTTATTACGCGGGCTGTGCCTGCTGCTCCCACTGCCGTGGGCGAAGAGCACGACCCCAACGGCTCCGGCCGGCGCCTCGAGTCGTCCCGGTAGTACCACGTCGCCATCGTTGATGACAACCTCACGATCCATGCTCGGGGCAGCGCCCTCAGAGGGGGCATCGGTTCCGGTACCGTGGTGGAGCAGTCCTGCGACCTCTTCGTCCGACGTCTGCCCGAAATCGTCGTACCAGAGGCCGACGGCTACGAAGTGCGAAGGAAGGATCAGGCTCACCACCTGATCTGCCTCATCCTGCAACTGCCCGACCGTCTCCGGAGGTGCCACCGGCACCGCCAACACGATCCGGCGCGCGCCCTGGGCCCGGGCCACCCGCACCGCAGCACGAGCAGTGGCTCCGGTGGCAAGGCCGTCGTCGACGATCACCACGGTCCGCCCCGCGATCGGTATGGGCGGCCGGTCGCCTCGGTAGCGCCGGACCCGACGGCTGAGCTCGACCCGCTCACGGGCCTCCACTTCGGCGACCTCACCCTCGCTGAGCCCGGCCCGGCGGATCAAGTCGGAATCGATCAGGCGGATGTCGCCCTCACCGATGGCCCCGAACCCGAGCTCGGGCTGGAACGGCAGGCCGAGCTTGCGGACCACGATGACGTCGAGCGGCGCACCCAGAGCAGCTGCGACCTCGGCTGCCACCGGCACGCCGCCCCGAGGAAGCGCCAGCACCACCGGCCGCTCGTCGCGCAAGGGCGCCAGGCGCTCGCCCAGCAACCGGCCTGCCTCGTGCCGATCGCGGAACGTCGTCTCCGCCTCGTTCCGTCCGGTCCCGATCATGTCAGAAGCCCGAAGGGAACGTCTCGGGTGGCTCCCCGCGGTCCCACAATGGGGTGCGCTCCAGTGGCTCGAGCGCGCGGGTGCGGTCCATGTGGAGGACAGCGTCGAACTGCTGGGACAGGTGTGCCTCGAAGTAGTGGCTCTGCAGCTCGGTCTCCGGCCGGTAGATCACCCCGATGGCCCGTTCGAGCCGCGGCTGCGAGAGCACGTCGTGGACCGAGGCGTCGGCCGTCGCCACCCAGTACTGGGCAAGGCCGGCCGCGTGAAGCATCGCCTCGTGACTACCGGGACGGGCCGGGCGGACGTGCTTCCGCTCGGCAGGCGCCCCCCAGTCCGACGCGGCGGTCACCCGACCGTCGAACGTGGTGAAGCCGATCAATACCGCCTCGTCGCCGTAGTGCTGACGTACCAGCTGGCCGACGTTGAGCTCGCCCCGCGCCCCCATCGCCGTGGCTCGCGCGTCCCCCACGTGCGAGTTGTGCTCCCAGACAACCACCTTGGTGTCGCCCGATCGGCGGTCGAGATGTTCGACCAGAGCATTGAGGGTGCCGGCCATGTGCTGGTCCCGAAGGTTCCACGAGGAGACCTCAGCGCGGTACATCTGGTGGTAGTACTCCTCTGCGTCACGGACCAGGCGCGCATTCTGCTCGGCGTAGAACAACTCGTCCTCGGCCACCCAGCCGTCACGCCGCAGGTACAGCTCCGATCGGCGCCGTATCGCCTCGAGCTGGGCAACGACCTCGTTCTCGCAGGGGGCAGCGCCGCGATAGAGGAGCGAGTGCCCGTAGGCCTGGCCCTCGGCATCGACGTGGTCGAAGCACGAGTAGCGCTGCCGCGCCCTGCCGGCCTCCGCCGGATCGACCCGATCGAGGTACTCGATGACCGCCTCGATCGAAGTCCGCAGGCTGTAGAGGTCAAGTCCGTAGAAGCGGGCCTTCGTCGCCGGGTGCACCTGTGCATCGTTGCGGGCCCGCAGCCACTTGACGAAGGTCAGTACGTCACGGTTCCGCCACATCCAGGTCGGGAAGCGCCGAAATCCCCGCAGCGCGGCCTCGGCGTCGGTATCGCCCACCATGCCCATCACGTACCGGTTCACCCGGTACGCGTCGGGCCAGTCTCCTTCGACCGCCACGACCGTGAACCCCCGCTCGTCGATGAGCCGCCGAGTGATCCGGGCACGCTCCCGGTAGAACTCGTGGGTGCCGTGCGATGCCTCGCCGATCAGCACGATCCGCCGGTCACCGATGAGATCCAGAAGCGAGTCGTAGTCCTCGACCACGCCGGTCACCGGCCGCGCCGCCCGCACCAGCACTTCGACCGACTCGTCGGTCAACCCACCGATCGTCATCAGTCCACGATCCACCTTCGGGCCGGGGTGTGCCAGAGGCGGAAGTCCCCTTCGATTCGCCGGCCGCCGGCCAGGTCGCCCGTCCACACCTCCCTACCGCTGCAAGCGTGGCCAGGCCGTCACCATGGACAGGGGAACCATCACCCATGGCGATCGAATTGCACAGATGTAGTTCGCGCCGTACAGTGACCGAACCCGATCAGCCAGAGGCAGTCGGGTCACTGGACAGCGAGGTATCGGCTGCCCGGGTGCTGATCGCACCCGCGTCGGAGTGACCCACCTGCAGCAAACCGCCCGCCGAGGGTCCTGACCGGCCCACTGGGTCGTGTCGGCCCGGCCTCCACCTGATCCGACGACCCATGGCCGCATCTACCACCACACTCCAGGCGAGGAGCCGCCAGACGTCGACCTGACCAGGGTTCACCCGTCTGCACCTCGTTCGGACCTCTCCGCAAGTCCAGAGCGCCCTGCCCTGCCCGGCACCGACTCGCGAGACGAATGCACCAAGGACGGTCGCCCGCATTCCGAAGCCAACCTCGAAGCCTTTGGGCTTCCGCGACTTTGAGGAGACGCACGCTATGCGCAAGCACCACACTTCCTTCATCACCATCGCCATCGCGGCCGTTGCCTTGGTGGCCATCCAGCCGGCGGGGACCTCGCAGGCTGCCAGCGGGAACCGGTCCGGCCAGCCGATCGCACCGGCCGGAAGATCGACCGTCCTGGCGGTCTCCCATCCTGTGACTGACCCGCCGCCAGGCATCGGCGTGCTCCGGACACCTGAACACGGCACGGGCGGACCGGGCTCCGCTCCGCCCGGGGTCGCCCTGGCACTGGCATCACTGCATCTCCCACTCCTGTTCGCCGCCCCGGTGGCGGTGGTCGTGTCTGTCACCACTGCAACCACCCCCCCGGTACGGACCGTCGACGAATGGGCCAGGCTCCGCCAGTGCGAATCGGGCGACGACTACGCCGTCGACACCGGAAACGGGTACTACGGGGCCTATCAATTCTCGGCGTCCACCTGGCACGGACTCGGCTTCTCGGGACTCCCCAGCCAGGCTCCGGCTGCGATGCAGGACCAGGCCGCCCAGCAGCTTCAGGCACGGAGTGGTTGGGGTCAGTGGCCGGCGTGCTCCCGCGACCTCGGCCTGTGACCGGGTGACGGCCCCGGGCGCCCCCGGCCCAGCTACCGCGACAGGCTGAACTGCTCGTCCAGCCAGTCGAAGGTGACCTGCGCCGAGAGGCGGATGTTGTCCGACTGGCAGTGGGTGGAGGCGCCGTCCTCGGGGCTGAACGTCACCGGGGTCACCGGTCCACCGACCTCGTCGACGAAGGTACGGAACTGGACCAGCGGTTCGGCTCCTTCACGTTCGCCAACCAGGGCTAGCGCCGGACAGGCGATCGACGGCGCCAGATCTCCGATCCGGTACGCCTCGATGGCATTGCGCCAGGCGTGGAACGAAGGCACGCCGAACCGATGGCAGATAGCAGCGATCCCCCACTGCATCTGGCGGGGCATCAGGTCCTCGGGCACGCCGATGACGTCCTCGGGCCGGATGTCCCGGGTCATGCGGAACACCTCGGTTCCCACCCAGGCCTCCATGTAGCGACTCATGTCCATGACCGGCGGGTTGACCACCAGGGCGTGAACCCGACGGTCGGTGGCAGCACTGCGGGCGGCGAAGTACGAGCCGAAGCTCTGGCCGGCCAGCGCCAACCGGCCGGTGTCCACATCGTGGCGTGCCGACAGATGGTCGATGACGGCGCCGAGGGGAACCTCGTAGTCGGGCCGGAAGGTCATGCCCGGATTGCGGCGCATGCAACCGGGCTGGCCCGGGCCGTCGAAGACGAACACGTTCCAACCCCGCTCGGCTCCGGGCGCCCCCAGGTGGAAGTAGAGCTCCTCAGCACTGGAATCAAAGCCGCCGACGCCGATGAGCGTGGGAAGAGGACCTTCGGCCGAGGTCGCCGAGGCGGGCGGTCGCACCAGGTACCCGTGCAGCGAGCCCCCCTCGAAGGGGACCTCGATCAGTTCCACCGGAGGTTCCAACAGGGCCGCGGCCTCGGCGAAGCACGCCCGGCTGCGGTCGCCGGCCCGGTCGGACCCGTCGGTGACGCTCTCGGCGTAGTACTCGGCGGTCCGGTAGTACGTCGAGGCACGTAACCAGTGGTCGCGGGCACTTACCCGCCGGCCCCCTGCCAGGCATGAGCGCCCCCGGTCCTCGACCCGCTGGGCCAGACGCTCGAAGGCCAGAGCCCACGTCCGCGGGCTGCCGTCCGTGATCTCCGCCACCACGGCAAGGCACTCGCCGACCGTTGAGCCCCCGTAGTCGGCGACCCCGAGGGCGCGGATCAACTGGTAGTTGAACTCGTCGTCGCGGAAGCCCTCCACCCTGATTGCACTGCGGACGACATCTGAGTCTTCGAAGGACACGACACTCATTTCTCTCCGGGCCGAAGCCACCGGGCACAGGACCCGGCGCGATCTGCTGGCCATTGTGCCCGAAGACCGACCTACCCTGTGGCATGCGCGTTGCGGCCATCCAGACCACTGCAGGCCCCGACCGGCGGCAGAATCTCGAGGAGGCAGGCGTGCTGGTGGGAACCGCGGCGCGAAAGGGCGCCCAACTGGTGGTGCTCCCCGAGTACTTCTCCGTGGCCGGTAGCCTCGGACACCTGCGCACCCACGCCGAAACCCTTTCCGGTCCCACGGTGACCTGGGCTTCGGAGCTGGCCTCGCGGTGGAAGGTGCATATCGTGGCCGGCAGCGTTCCCGAACGTGCGGCTGCTACCCCCGGCCCCCGGAACCACGGCGACGGTCGGCTCTTCAACACCAGTTGCCTCATCGGCCCGACCGGCGCCTTGGAAGCTGTGTACCGGAAGATCCACCTCTTCGACGTGGACCTGGACGGGGTCGCCTTCCGCGAATCGGCCACCATCGCACCGGGCGACGATCTGTGCGTCGCACCCCTGGGTCCGCAGGGCACCGGGGGGAACTCGCCGACCCCGCTGCTCGGGCTCTCCATCTGTTACGACCTGCGCTTCCCCGAGATCTACCGCATCATGACCCTGCGCGGTGCCACGGTGATCACGGTGCCCGCCGCCTTCACCGCGGCCACCGGACCCTCTCACTGGGAGCTGCTCCTGCGGGCCAGAGCCGCAGAGAACCAGGTGTTCGTCATCGGCGCCGCCCAGGTCGGCGACCTCCCGCCGGGGATGCCCGCCTGCCACGGCCATTCGATGATCGTCGACCCCTGGGGAACGGTCATCGCCCAGAGCACCCTGCCACAGCCGGGTGTGATCGTTGTTGATCTCGACTTTGCGCGCCAGCAGCGCATCCGTTCGGAGCTACCGGTGCTGGCGAATCGTCGGCCCGGAGCGTACCGTTGGCCTCATGATGACACCTGGGGCACAGATGAATCCGAAGGGTAGGGGGGGGTCCAACCGGCCGGAGCTGGCCGGCTACCTCGCCGGATCGGCGACCTCTTCGCCACCCTATGAAGTGGGGATGTTCGAATCCGACGGCCTGCAGCTCTACTACGAGGTCCACGGGCAGGGTCCCCGAGTGCTCGTGTTCATGCACGGGATCCTTCTGGACGCCAATCTCAATCGGAGACTGGCCGTGGACCTCGCCGCGCTGGGCAATCGGGTGATCCTGATCGACCTGCCCGGTCACGGGCTCTCCGACAAGCCGAAGCGGGCGGCGTTCCACCGGATGGACACCTACGCCCGTCACGTCGTGGTGCTGCTCGACCACCTCGGGATCGACAAAGCGGTCGTCGGAGGCGTGTCGCTGGGTGGGAACGTCAGCCTGCTGGTCGCCGCTCAGAATCCAGAACGAGTCCAGGGCCTGGTCATCGAGATGCCAGTGCTCGAGTGGGCACTGCCTGCTGCTGCTGCGACCTTCATCCCGATGCTGCTCGCCGTCCACTTCGCCCGGCCCGTGGTCAGCCGGCTGGCTGCCATCTTCCGTCGTCTGCCTCGGACCGGCAACGGCCCGATCGACAGTGTCATGAACACGCTGTCCAACGATCCGACGGAGACGGCCGCTGTCCTGCACGGGATCCTGGCCGGGCCGATCGCCCCCACGGTCGATCAGCGGGCGCACATGGACGTTCCCGCACTGGTCATCGGACACCGCGTGGATCATGTGCACCCGTTCCACGATGCCGAACAGCTGGCCCACCGGCTGCCCCAAGGCCAGCTGCTCGAGGCCAACTCGATGCTCGAGCTGCGGGTGCACCCCGAGCGGCTGACAGCAGAGATCAACCAGCTGCTCGATAGGGCGTGGGCAAGCCCGCGCCTCGCCGGGCGCAAAGCCGGCTGATCCACCGGCTCACCTCGCGGATGGTGAATGAGCTCATTCGTCCACGTCCGGTCGCCGCGACCGTTTGCGCTCGGACAAATGGCGCTTGGCCGTCAGGCGCCGCTCCTTCGCACCGCGTGACGGGCGGGTCGGGCGCCTGGGCTTGTCGATATGCAATCCGGTGGCCACCCGCTCGCGGAACCGCTCGACGGCCAACTGCCGGTTGCGGATCTGGGAGCGCTCGTCGTCGGCCACCACCCTGACCTCCGGGCCGAGGCGGTCGATCAGCCTGGCCCGCTGATTCGGCCCAAGTGACGGCGAACCGGCCACGTCGAATCGCAGCTCGACGCGCGTGTTGACCTTGTTCGCGTGCTGCCCCCCGGGGCCGCCGCTCGGTCCGAACCGGAACTGCAGCTCGGACATCGGGATGCTGAGCGACGAAGTGACCCGCACCACACTCCCGTCATCGGCCGGCGCGCTCACGATCGGCCGGGCCCGGTGGCTCCGGCGCCCGAAACGTCGACCACCGCGCACGCTCGGACACCATCGTCGACCACCCGGACGAGTCGCACCCACAGAACCTACAGGCGATGGATCAGCGCCCGGGCAGCGGACCGTCCGGTGCCCGGGACGACCCTGCCGTCCGAGCCCCCGGGACGACCCGGGGCCCTACACTCGGCCTATGCCCGGCTCGGCCACACCAGGTCCCACTTCCGTCGACGCACCCTTTGGCGGCCAGGTGGTGCTGGTCACCGGATCATCATCGGGGATCGGCGCAGCGGTCGCCCGGCGCTTCGCCGCATCGGGGGCCACGGTGGTCATCAACTCGGTGACCTCGGTCGAGGCAGGCGAGACGCTCGCCGCCGAGCTCCCTGCCGCCAGCTACCAACAGGCCGACGTGTCGGATGCGGACCAGGCCAAGCGCCTGGTGGAAGCAGTCGTCGACCTGCACGGCCGTCTCGACGTGTTGGTCAACAATGCCGGGACTACCCAGGTCATCGCGCACAGAGACCTCGAGGCAGCCGGCCCCGAGGTCTGGCGCCGCATCTTCGACGTCAATGTCTTCGGGACCTGGCAGGTGACCGTGGCCGCTGTCCCCCACCTGCGTGCCTCTGGGCATGGCCAGGTGATCAACGTCTCCTCCATCGCCGGCGAGCGGCCGACCGGCAGCTCGATTCCCTACGCCTGCTCCAAGGCGGCGGTAAGCCATATGACCAGGCTGCTGGCCAACACCCTCGGTCCGGACATCCGGGTGAACGCAGTCGCTCCCGGGCTGGTCGACACCCCGTGGACCGCGGACTGGGGTGCCGTGCGCGAGATGGTGAGAACCCAAGCCCCGCTGCGGCGGACCGCCTCCCCCGAGGACGTTGCCGAACTCATCGTCGGACTGGCCCGGTCGGCCTACGTGACCGGCGAGGTTGTACTGGTCGACGGGGGCCTCCACCTGCGTTGAGCCTCGTGGTCGGCCGAGGCATCGAGACCGCCACAGCGTAACAAGCCCATGAAATTACGGGTCGGCGACGTAAAGGGGAGGAAAAAGACCCTTCTCAGGACGTCCGGGCCGTGTCACCGTTGCCACATGGCTCACGGCAACGGCAACGAGACGCCGAGCAGCCCGCGGCGTCCGGGCACGCTCCGCTCGCCCGCTTCCCGATGGTTCGGACTGCGCACGGACTCGTGGATACTGCTGGCCGCGGTAGCCGGGCCGATCGTGACCGCCCTGGCCCTCACGCCCGGGCGCGGGCATCTCGATACGGCCGACGACGCACTCGTCCTGGTGGTGGTCATCGTGGCTGTGGCCGGCACGGGCCGGAGGCTGGCAGCGGCCCTCGCCGCGCTGACATCCGCCCTCTCCTTCGACTTCTTCCTCACCCGCCCCTACGGCTCCTTTCGCATCACCCGGCAACAGGACCTCATCACCGAGCTCCTCCTGTTGGTGGTGGGACTAGCCATCGGCGAGCTGGCAGCGCGAGGCCGCACCCATCGGGTTGCAGCGTCGGAGCGTACCGACCAACTAGCCCTGCTGCGCTCGGTGACCGAGTTGGCAGCCTCCGGCCACGACTCGCGGCTGGTGATCGACGCCGCGCTGGTGGGGCTCCAGAAGGTGCTGTCGTTGCGGGACTGCCACTTCACCCGGCACAACCCCGGGCAGATCGCCGCCCGGATCACCCCCAAGGGAGAACTCACCATCGGTGGAGAGGTGTGGGCGACCCACGACCTCGGGCTCCCCACCCGGCGGGTCGACCTCCCGGTCCGGGGCAGCGGATGGTTGTTGGGCCACTTCTTACTCACTCCGACACCAGGCAGATCCGTGTCCCACCAGCAGCTTCTGGTGGCAGTCGCCATCGCCGACCAGGTCGGCGCAGCCCTGGCCGCGGACCAACCTGCGCAAGCGTCCCGAGCATGAGAGGACGGACACCTGTCATGACCCCCAACGAACACCCACTGCGAGGATCCCATGGTTGACGTCATCTACATCGCAGTCCTCGTCGCATTCTTCGCCCTGATGGTCGCCTTCGTCGGCTGGTGCGAGCACATCGTCGGGAAGGAGGACGTCACCGGGTTCGACCTTGCCGACGACGACCGTGACGACACACCGGTCACCGGTCGGACTGTCTCCGACACCACCGTCAAGATGCCAGAGGAGGTCACCTCATGAAGAACTACGACAACCTGGTCGGCCTGATCATCGCCATCGTGGTCACCGGCTACCTCATCTACGCGCTCGTGGCTCCGGAGAAGCTCTGATGTCCCAGAACGTCATCGCCGTCATCGTCCTCGTCGTCCTGTTGGCCATCTCGACCCCGCTCCTCGGGTCGTACATGGCCAAGGTGTTTCAGAACAAGAAGGCCCCAGGGGACCGACTCTTCGGTCCGATCGAGCGACTGGTCTACCGGATCACCGGGGTCAATCCCGAAAGCGAGCAGCGGTGGACCACCTACGCCATCTCGGTCCTGGCCTTCTCGTTCATCTCCGTCCTCGTCCTCTACGGGATGCAGCGGCTCCAGGCCCACCTCCCTCTCAACCCGGACCATCTGGCCGCAGTTCCACCGGCGTTGTCGTTCAACACCGCGGTCAGCTTCCTCACCAACACCAACTGGCAGAACTACGCCGGTGAGGACGCCATGGCCCAGATCACCCAGATGGCGGGGTTGGCGGTGCAGAACTTCGTGTCGGCGGCGGTCGGTATTGCCGTGGCCGTGGCGCTCATCCGCGGCCTGACACGGAAGCAGTCCAACACCCTCGGGAACTTCTGGGCCGACCTCACCCGGATCGTCCTCCGCGTGCTGATCCCGATCGCCGCTGTCGCCGCCGTCATCCTGATCGCCCAGGGGGCGGAGCAAAACCTGCACGCCACCCACATGCTCACCACCGTCTCCGGCCAGTCCCAGGGGCTCGCCGGTGGCCCGGTGGCCTCGCAAGAGGTGATCAAGCAGCTGGGGACCAACGGTGGCGGGTACTTCAACGCCAATGCCGGCCATCCCTTCGAGAACCCGACCGGGCTGACCAACCTGGTGTTGAACTGGTTGCTGCTTGCCATCCCGTTTGCGCTGGCATGGACCTTCGGCAAGATGGCCAAGGACCGCAAGCAAGGCTACGCCGTCCTCGGTGCCATGGCCGGCCTGTTCGCCATCGGTGCGCTGCTAGTCATGCCGCTCGAGGCTGCCGGCAACATCCACGTCACCCAGGCCCATGTCTCCCAGGCGATCACCTCCACCTCGCCGGGCGGCAACATGGAAGGCAAGGAGGTACGCAACGGACCGATCATCTCGGCCCTCTTCAACTCCTCGTCGACCAGCACCTCGACCGGATCGATCAACTCGGCCAATGACAGCTACACCCCCCTCGGCGGAGGTGTGGTCCTGTTCAACATGATGCTCGGTGAGATCAGCCCCGGTGGTACCGGATCCGGCCTCTACGGCATGTTGGTCATGGCCATCCTGGCGGTGTTCATCGCCGGGCTGATGGTCGGGCGAACGCCGGAGTACCTGGGCAAGAAGATCCAGGCGAAAGAGATGAAACTGGTGGTGCTCTACCTGTTGATGGTGCCGTTCGTGATCCTGCTCTTCACCGCCATCTCGGTGGTGATGCCTTCGTCGCTGACCTCGATCTACAACCCGGGACCCCACGGTCTCACCGAGGTCACCTACGCCTTCACCTCGGCGTCGAACAACAACGGCTCGGCGTTCGCCGGCCTCAACGGCAACACCAATTGGTTCAACACGACACTCGGCCTCTGCATGTTGGTAGGCCGGTTCGCCCTGATGGTGCCCATCCTGGCCATCGCCGGCTCCCTGGGTCGTAAGCAGCGGATCCCTGCATCCGGGGGCACCCTCCCCACCGGTACACCGCTCTTCGCGCTGATGCTCGCCGGCATCGCCGTCATCGTCGTCGGCCTCACCTACTTCCCGGTGCTGGCCCTCGGTCCCATCGTCGAATCTCTCGTCGGAAAGTTCTGAGAAGGAGTCCGTGATGAGTCCCTCATCCACCCTCGAGGCCCCCGAGGCATCCCAGCAGGGGACCGAGTCGGGCGGTAACAAGAAGCGCTCGGCCACCTTCAACGCTGCAATGGCCCGCCGAGCCATGGTCGACTCGCTCGTCAAGCTCAGCCCGCGGCACATGGCCAGCAACCCGGTCATGTTCGTGGTCGAGATCGGCAGCGTGCTCACCACCTTCTACCTCATCCGCGACTTCGGGTCGTCCTCGAGCTCGGAGAACGTCTTCGCGCTCAGCGTCGTCGTCTGGCTCTGGTTCACCGTGCTGTTCGCCAACTTCGCCGAGGCGGTGGCCGAGGGCCGGGGCAAGGCCCAGGCCGACACCCTGCGCAAGACCCGCGCCGAGACCGTCGCCTACGTGCAGCGCGGCGACGACGTGATCGAGGTGGCCTCTAGCCAGCTCCAGCTCGGCGACCTGTGCGTCGTGACCCCCGGACAGCTCATTCCGGGGGACGGCGAGATCGTGGACGGCATCGCCACCGTCGACGAGTCCGCGATCACCGGTGAGTCTGCCCCGGTCATCCGCGAGTCCGGCGGCGACCGCTCCTCGGTCACCGGCGGCACTCGGGTGCTCTCCGACCGGATCGTGGTCCGGATCACGTCGAAGCCGGGCGAGACGTTCCTCGACCGCATGATCGCCCTCGTCGAGGGCGCCAGCCGTCAGAAGACCCCCAACGAGATTGCGCTCGACATCCTCCTGGCCGGCCTCACCATCATCTTCATGTTCACCGTGGTGTCGCTCCAGCCCTTCGCCATCTACTCGGGCGCCGAGCAGTCGATCATCGTGCTGGTGGCCCTGCTGGTCTGCCTGATCCCCACCACCATCGGCGCGCTGTTGTCGGCCATCGGCATCGCCGGCATGGACCGCCTGGTGCAGCGCAACGTCCTCGCCATGTCGGGTCGGGCCGTCGAGGCTGCAGGGGACGTCTCCACCCTGCTGCTCGACAAGACAGGCACCATCACATTCGGCAACCGCCGGGCTGACATCTTCGTGCCCATGCCCGACGTCGAGCAGCACGAGCTCGCGGCCGCCGCGATGCTCTCGAGCCTGGCCGACGAGACACCCGAGGGCCGGTCGATCGTGGAGCTGGCCGAGTCCCACTACGGCCAGATCATTCAGGACGTGCCCGGGGCCGAACTGGTGCCGTTCACCGCCCAGACCCGCATGAGCGGGCTCGACGTAGACGGCCGGTCCATCCGCAAGGGTGCCGCCGATTCGGTCCGACGGTGGGTGGAGGACCAGGGTGGGACCTCACCGGTCGAACTGGCACCGATCGTGGAGGCCATCTCCAAGGGTGGCGGGACCCCGCTGGTGGTGGCGGAGGGTTCCCGCGTGCTCGGTGTGATCCACCTGAAGGACGTGGTCAAGCCCGGCATCGCCGAGAAGTTCATCGAGATGCGCAAGATGGGCATCCGCACGGTCATGATCACCGGCGACAACCCCCTCACCGCCGCCGCCATCGCCGCCGAGGCCGGCGTCGACGACTTCCTGGCCGAAGCCACCCCCGAGGACAAGATGGCCCTGATCAAGAAGGAGCAGGCGGGTGGCCACCTGGTGGCCATGACCGGCGACGGGACCAACGATGCCCCGGCCCTGGCCCAGGCCGACGTCGGCGTGGCAATGAACAGCGGCACCCAGGCGGCGAAGGAGGCGGGCAACATGGTCGACCTCGACTCCAATCCGACCAAGCTCATCGACATCGTGGAGATCGGCAAGCAGCTGCTGATCACCCGGGGATCGCTCACCACGTTCTCCATCACCAACGACATCGCCAAGTTCTTCGCCATCATCCCGGCCATGTTCATCGGCGTGTTCCCCGCCCTCCACACCATCAACATCATGCACCTGAGTTCGCCCCACAGCGCCATCCTGTCGGCGGTGATCTTCAACGCCTTGATCATCGTGGCGCTGATCCCCCTGGCCCTGCGCGGCGTGAAGTTCCGAGCCGCAGGTGCCGCCTCGGTGCTGCGCCGGAACCTGCTCATCTACGGGCTCGGTGGATTCATCATCCCGTTCATCGGCATCAAGCTGATCGACATGATCATCACTGCGTTGGGAGTCAAGTAATGCGTCGTCAACTGCCCACCGCCATCGGCATGGTTGTCGTAATGACCCTCGTCTGCGGACTCGCCTACGGGTTGGCGCTCACCGGGATCGGCGAAGTGGCATTCGGGCACCAGGCCAACGGGTCCTTCGTCCAGAAGAATGGCAAGGACGTCGGCTCGTCGCTCATCGGCCAGGCCTTCGCCGACAGCAAGGGAAACCCGATCCCCAAGTACTTCCAGACCCGACCGTCCGAGGCGGTCACCTCCTCGGCGACCGGCAACATCACCGTGTCGGGGGCGTCCAACCTGGGCCCGTCCAATCCCCTGCTCATCGGCTTCGTTCCCGGGGTGAACACGGTGGACCTCAAAGGCAACAAGTCGACCACCAATCCGTTCGCCACCCCCACCGACCCGTTCTGTGTTCCCGTGAACACCACGTCGGCCGCCGCGCCCGTGGTCGCCCTCACACCCGGCCAGAAGTACGCCAAGAACAGCGACGGCACCTACGTCTGCGACCCGAACACCGTGCCCGAGCGGGCCATCGCCTACCGGTCCGAGTTCGGGCTGGCCCCGAACGCCCAGGTCCCGGTGGACGCGGTGACCGCGTCGGGCTCCGGGCTCGACCCCGACATCTCCATCGCCAATGCGAACATCCAGGCACCGACAGTGGCCAGGGCACGAGGACTGGCACTGGCCACGGTGATGGGTCTGGTGGAGGCCAGCACCACCGGGCGTAGCCTGGGTGTCCTCGGCGATCCGGGGGTCGACGTGCTGGCGTTGAACATCGCACTCGACAACCTGGCGCACAAGTAGACAATGATTCGACTGTAGGGTCGGGAGGACGACGGTGGCACGGGGAAAGCTACGGCTGTATCTCGGCGCTGCCCCTGGCGTCGGCAAGACGTACGCCATGCTCAACGAAGGGTGGCGCCGGAAGGAACGTGGCACCGATGTCGTCGTCGGCTGGGTGGAGGCACACGGCCGGCCCCAGACCGATGCACAGATCCGCGATCTGGTCGTGTTCCCCCGACGTACCAGCGAGTACCGGGGTCAGCACTTCGAGGAGATCGACCTGGA
>JADGOE010000002.1 GCA_017883135.1 Acidimicrobiales bacterium | reverse complement strand
ACGCCCCCGGCTGCTGCCGGTACGGATGCAAGTGCGACCAGCCCACCGGCTGCAAGCGACGCAGCAAGCGCTGATTTGATGACGGTCTTGAACATGTCCATGGGTCCCCCCGGTCGTTGAATAGGTAGCACTGCGCGCAACTCTCGTTGCCGTGATTACGGTAACAAACGCATCGGCCGTAGGCAACCGTCTCGAACCACATTAGGAGAGGAATATGGGCCATCCCTACTCCTCGTGGTAATTACGGTGCTCAGTGCGGTTGCACAGAGCCTTCGATCATCCGTTGGTGGGAACCGGCGTGCCCGGCCGACCACTCCTCAGCCTCTCTGCGGACTGGCGGAGGCGGAGGCGGGCCCGGCGCCGCAACTCCCACTCGTAGCGGGGAGGCGCTCCGCGAGGTGCCCGCGGGGTACACAGCAGCACCAGCAGGAACGGCAGGAGCATGACCCGCTCACGTTCGATCAGGCCCAGGTTCCCCAGGGCCGCGAAGGCGTAGATGAAGGCCGCGCTGTAGACGGCGCACAGCATCAGGTACGGCCGGGCGAAGGCGGCCCGCGGCAACATCCGCAGCTGTCGCAGCGACATCAGGATCAGCCCGATGATGACCGTGTTCTCCACGGCGGCTACCAGCTCGCCCATGCCGTGTGCGTTGAACGGCAGCGGGTTGAACAGCATCTCGTAGACGTCCCGTGGAAATGTCACCGGGCTGGTCGAGTACGGCACGCCGCTGCTTCCGAACCCGAGGCCGGCGCCCTGGTTGTTGGAGTTGGTCTGCTGCAACGACAACGTCCCCCCGGCGCCGCCGTGCAGGTAGTGCAGGGTGAGGTACCCCGACACTGCCAACAACAGACCGAGGAAGGCCAGTCCCAGCATGCGACGCAACCCGCCGAGGTTCTGGCGCGCTGCAGCGGTGGGGATCATCATCGCCACGGCAAAGCCGCCCAGCACCAGCAGCATCTCGTTGGGGCGGATGTAGTACCCGATGACGACACCGGGTACGACCAGTGCGAACCCGCCACGCTGGCGAGCCAGAATTTTGGCGGCACCGTACGCGGTCAGGCCCAGCCCCAACATCATGATCGATTCCTTGCTGACGTCCGCCGTCCAGAAGATCAGCGACGGCAACAGGAACAGCATCCACGCGTAGCGCCGATCGTCGGCACCGGCGAACGTCAGGCTGTAGGCCCGGTAGAAGAACATGGCGCCGATGAAGGAGAGCCAGCTGAAGACGAGGAACGTGGCCAACTGATTGACGCCGACAATGGTCATCACGATTCCGGTCGCGATGCTGACTGAACCGTCGTTGACGATCTGGCGCACGTCGGCCCCGGACAGCGTGAAGTTGAAGTGGCGGAAGTCAGGGGCGAGCAGGGCGCCCTGGTGGGTGTAGCGGATCCAGTCGGCGATGCCGTGGTAGACGTGGTCGACGACGAAGATCTGGGTCGGGGCGGCCAGCAGGTGGAGGACCAGGCCGATCGTCATCACCTTGATCAGCCACGGTTTGGCCTCGGCGTATGCCACCCGCCGGATGACCACGCGACCAAGCCCGAACAGGGCGACGCCGATGACGACAGCGACGAACGGCTCGGACGGTACTTGAGCCGCGATGAGCATGAGGTTGGTGCTCCCGGCTCGAGGTCAGACCTGGGTCTGTGTCGCGGAGGGACCGCTCACGCCCGCAACCGCCAGAACCTCGTCGCGACCCGACGGGCTCGCGGTCAACGGGGGGCCGGCTTGCCCCGCATGGCGGATGTCCCGGCGGCTGAGGTGCACGTTGGTCACCACCACGCCAAGCACCGGGGCCCCCCTGCGGCGGAGCAGGTCACCGGCGCGCCGGGCCTCGTCGAAGGTGGTCGAGCCACACTCACCCACCACGAGCACCACGTCGACCGCGTGACACAGCGCTTCGGCATGGTGGAAGGCGAGCAGTGGCGGTGCTTCCACGATGACCACGTCCGACAGCCGGCGGGCCGCGTCGAGCACCGCCGGGGCCCGGGTCACCAGCTGCCCGCTGTTCTTGATGAACGGGCGCAGTGGCAGCCGGAACACATGCTCGAGCGTCGAGGGCTCCAACTGGGCCCGGACGTCCTCGGTTCCGATCTCCTCGGCAAGTCCTGCGGCCGAGCTACCCAGAGGACCTCCTTCGACGTCCCCCGTGCTGATGACCACGACCTGCTGGCCCGCTTCCGCGTACGCGGCGGCCAGATTTGCTGCCACAAATGGGCGGGACGGCTCGGTTGCGGCCGACACCACCAGCACCACCTTGCGGCTCCCTGGGATCGGCGCCGTAGGCGCCTCGGTCGGTGTGATCGCCGACGGCAGCAGCCCGCCACCGAGCACCATCCCGTACCCCGCGCCATTGGTCGGGCCCGCTGTGGGTGCCAGTCCCTCGAAGAGCACCGACATCCGCAGCATCCGGTACGCCTCGGCCCTCGGCGAACCCGGGTCGGTCACCACGTCGATGCCCGGGTCCTGCTCCTCCCCCACCGTCCCCACCTTCGAGCTGGACGGCATCTCCGCCACCACCGGAAACCCGAAGACCTCCGCCGCTCGCGCCGCACTTCTCAGATGCCTGTCGAGCACCTCGCGCAGCAGTACGATCCCGGCCCCGATCGCCACGCCGACGGCCAGCCCGACGAGGCCCCGCACCTTCCGGCTGCCGCCCACCCCGGCTGAGCTCTTCGCGGTTCGCACCGCGAACTGGGCAGGCACCTGCACCTCGTATCCGGTGGCCGCGATCGAGTTCGAGGGGTCCGACTTCGGTGCCGTTGTCGTCGTGGTCGACACGTTCGACGCGTTCAGCTTTCCCGACAGGTACAGGTGCATGAATGCGACGTCGCCCAGGTAGTTCCCGACAACCGTCGCATAGGCGTTGGCCAGGCTGATCGCGTCCGCAGCCGTCTTTGCGTGCCCGGTAAGGGTGACCAGGCTGGACGTGCTGCCCCTCTTCGGCGCTGTCGTGCTCGAAGTCGACGAGCTTCCGGCGGGAGGCGCGTTGCCAATCGCCGCTGTCATGTACTCGGAAAGCAAGTATGCCGGCACATTCAGGCCCACCGACTTGGCCGTGGCCTGCATGACTACTTCGCTGGTGGCATAGAACTGGATCTGTGCACTGGTGACCGCACCACCGACCAGGTTGCCGCCACCGTTGGGAGCAGACCCGACGACGGTGCTGGACTGCCACGGCATGACGCCCTGCTTCTTCGCTGGGTGGCTCACCGGCATCAGGACGGCGATGACCGCACCGATCAGGCCGAGCGCCAACAGGAGGCGCCAGCTACGCCGCAGGGCCCCCACAAAGTCGATTGGCTCCATTGATCTCCCACTCCCTGTCCGACGTAGAGGCGAAATCATATACCCGACCTGGCCCTATCGGACAGCACCCCACGGGGGTCCGTCGTCGGATTCCGCGTGCGTCGACACGGCGGATCTACCCCTGGTTCCGGTCGTCGCTGAGACCGGGCCGTGCGCCGGACCCCCTTTGCACCTCACCTGCCGTCGATCCCCAATATTGGGGATGGTCCAAAAAGCGTCGCCGCTGTAATGTCGTCTCGCGCAGGGCACACCGTGAGCCCTGCGCGACGGGCTGCGCTAACGGGCTCGTCAGGGGGAGGGTCGGGTGAGGTCGGCAGCAGTTCGCATTTCTGCGAATTGTCGATCTGCACCTGGTGAATTGTGCAGGTTGATGTATAGTGAAGTGACGAATTGGAGGGATGCGGGGCCACACCGGCGGGCGGGTGCCGGGTGCGTATAGCCAGGGGTGTTTGTACTTCGAATTCGCCGGGGCGGCAGGCGATGGTTGGTTCGAATGGGGGCAATCGAATGGTTTCTGTGCCTGAGCACGAATTTGCAGAGCAGCGTGGGGATGCATCTGTCCCGGAGTCGGCACATCCCGACAGGCCGAACCTCGCCATGCGGGTCAGCCGGATACGGTCCCGCCTGGTGTTCACCCTCCTCGACGCGGTCTGCGTCGTGGCCGGGTACGGCTTGGCCGAAGTCACCTACTTCCGCGACAGGGCGCCGGCCTACTACTGGCAGCACTTTGCCACATTCGTCTTCGTCGCACTGATCGTCACCCTCGCGGCCAACCACGTCTTCGGGCTCTACGGTCGCATGTGGAGGCACGCCGGAGCCGAAGAGGCCCGCCAGCTGGTGCTCTCTGCCACGGTGATCGTCTGCTTCCTCGTGTTGGCCTATCCTCTCGGGCGCAGCATCAAGATCGGGACGGTGCCGGTGACGGTCATCGTCGTCGGGTGCATGTTCGCCACCGCCGGCATGGGGATCCTGCGGTTCCATACGCGGCTGTTCGCCTGGCAACGGGGATCGCGCCGGGTCGGGCTTCGGGTGGCCATCGTGGGCAGTCGCGACGCCGGTGCCGCCGCCATCAGGGAGATGCTGCGCAGCCCGGGTGCCGGGCTGGTCCCCGTCGCCGTCTTCGACGACGACACGCGAGCCCACGGCCTGTCCATGCTGGGGGTTCCGGTGGTCGGATCGATCGACGACATCCCGGCCTCGACCAGCCGCTACTCGCTCCAACAGGTGCTGCTCGCCATTCCCAATCCGCCCCCGGAACTGGTCGAGCAGGTACTGCGGGCCTGTGAGTTCGCCGGCCTGACCATGAAGGTGCTGCCGGGCGTGAGCCACCTGGTCAACAGGACCGGCCACGCCGCCTCGGTCCGCACGGCCCGCGAGCCGCGCATCGAGGACCTGTTGGGCCGCACCCCGGTGCCGATCGACCTCGACCTGGTCCGCCGCTCGCTGGCCGGTCGCCGCGTGCTGGTCACCGGTGCCGGCGGTTCCATCGGCTCGGAGATCTGCCGCCAGGTGGCCGAGCTCGACCCAGCCGTGCTCATCCTCCTCGACCACGACGAGACGCACCTCCACGACACCGCGGCCACCGTCCGGGTCAGCTGCGAGCAGGCACTCGTCGACATCACCGATCGCTCCGCCGTCTTCGAGGCGTTCAAGCGGTTCCGCCCCGAGGTGGTGTTCCACGCGGCTGCCCACAAGCACGTTCCCGTACTCGAGCATCACCCCATCGCAGCAGCCAGCACCAACGTCTTCGGCACCCTCAACGTCGTGGAGGCAGCCACCGCCGTGGGCGCTCAGCGCTTCGTGCAGATCTCGACGGACAAAGCGGTGCGGCCGTCCAGCGTCATGGGAGCTTCCAAGCGCCTCGCCGAGCAGATCGTCCTGTCCCGGGCGCCGAGCGGAGCTTCCTACTGCACGGTGCGGTTCGGGAACGTGCTCGGCAGCCGCGGCAGCGTCATCCCCACCTTCACCCGCCAGATCGCCGATGGAGGCCCGGTCACCGTGACCGATGCCCGGATGACCCGCTTCTTCATGAGCGTCGAAGAGGCGGTGCAGCTCGTCCTCGAGTCCTCGGTGCTGTCCGACGGCGGTGGCGAGGTGTTCATGCTCGAAATGGGCGAGCCCGTCCGCATCGTCGACCTGGCCGAGCGGATGATCCGCCTCTCGGGGTACCAGGTCGGCGTCGACATCCCGATCCAGATCGTCGGCATCCGGCCAGGGGAGAAGCTCGACGAGGAGCTCCGGACGCCTGACGAGGAAGTGCTCACGACCCACCATCCCTATATCAACCAGCTGATCCCCATCTCCGCCTCCTCCAAGGAGTTCTCCGCCGGGCTGAAGGAGCTGTGCGGGGCGATCGCCTGCCGCGACGCCGAATCGGTGCGGACCCTGCTGTTCAGCGTGGCATCGTCCAACCTGACGGCCAGTCCGGATCATCCGGGATCTCGACCGGCCCAGCAACTAGACCTCCTGTCCGGGTCCGATGACATCGCGCAGAGCTCATCCCGCCAGCCGGTTCCGTCCAAGGTGCCGGTCGAGATCCCCGAACAAGTCCCGGCATGAGCCCGTTCCCGACCAACAACGGGTGAGTCCGGGAAACGAGCGGACCAAGCTGGTCGTCGTCGGTCAGGGCTACGTCGGTCTGCCACTCGCCCTGCGGGCGGCAGAGGTCGGGTTCGACGTAGTCGGGTTCGACCTCGACGCTGACCGCATCAAGCGCCTGGCAGATGGCGACTCCTACATCGAGGACATCACCGACGAGCGCCTGGCCCGGGCGCTCGCCTCCGGGCGCTTCGAGCCCACGGACGACCTCGTACGGCTGGCCGGCTTCGATGTCGCGGTGATCGACGTGCCCACGCCGCTCCACGACGGCGCCCCGAACCTGTCCTATGTCGAGGCAGCGGCGTCCACCATCGCACCCCACCTGCGCCACGGAGGCACGGTGGTGCTCGAGTCAACGAGCTACCCCGGGACCACCGAGGAGCTGGTGGCCCCCCTCCTCGAGGAAGGTTCGGGCCTGGTTGCCGGAAGTGAGTTCCACCTGGGCTACAGCCCCGAACGGATCGATCCCGGCAATCCCACCTGGAGCCTCGAGACCACGCCGAAGGTGGTGTCCGGCATCGACGAGGCCTCGCTGCACGCGGTACGCGGGTTCTACGATCGGATCGTCGACCGGACGGTCCCCGTGTCGGGCACCCGCGAGGCCGAGCTCACCAAGCTGCTCGAGAACACCTTCCGCCACGTCAACATCGCGCTGGTCAACGAGCTGGCCATGTTCGCCGCGGAGCTCGACATCGACGTGTGGGAGGCCATCGACGCCGCGTCGACCAAACCATTCGGCTACCTGCGGTTCACCCCCGGGCCCGGTGTCGGCGGCCACTGCCTGCCCATCGACCCCAGTTACCTCTCGTGGAAAGTACGGCGGAGCCTCGGCCAACCGTTCCGCTTCGTCGAGCTGGCCAACGACGTCAACGAGCACATGCCCGACTACGTCGTGCGCCGCCTGATGCTGGGCTTCAACCGGAGGGGCCTGGCCGTCAACGGCTCGCGGATCCTGCTGCTGGGGCTTGCCTACAAACGGAACACCGGTGACGCCCGCGAGGCGCCCGGGACCGCCATCGCCCAGTCCCTCGCCGCTCTGGGCGCCGAGGTGCGAGTGGTCGACCCCCACCTGGCCGGCGACTCGCTGCCCTACCCTCTGGTGGAGCTCACGGCCGACGAGCTGGCGGCCGCCGATGCGACCGTCATCATCACCGATCACGACTCGTTCGACTACGACCTGGTCCGGACCCACGCCGCCTATGTGTTCGACACGCGGAACCGGCTCGACGGCCCGACCGTCGAACGCCTGTAACCTCCGCCGGTGGACCACACACTGAGGTCATCGGGCAAAGTTGACCCCGACACCGGGCACCCCGCCGCAACGAAGACAGAACGGCCGTGAGGGTTGTCGTCACCGGGGGGGCGGGGTTCATCGGTGCCAACCTGTGCCGTGCCCTGCTTGCCGAGCCAGGCATCGGGCACGTGGTGGCGCTCGACGACCTCTCGACCGGCTACGCCGACAACCTGGCCCCGGTGCCGGACGTCGAACTGGTCGAGGGCTCGATCCTCGACGGCGCACTCCTCGACCAGGTGTTCGAAGGAGTCGATGCCGTCGTGCACCTGGCTGCCCGGCCGTCGGTGCCCCGCTCGCTGGCCGATCCGATGGCCAGCCACCTGACCAACGCCACCGGCACCATGGAGGTGCTCGAGGCCGCCCGGCGCCGAGGTCGGCCCCAGGTGTTGGTGGCGTCCTCGTCTTCGGTCTACGGCGCCAATCCGACCCTTCCCAAGCGCGAGGACATGGCGACCATGCCGGTCAGCCCCTACGCGGCCGGCAAGTTGGCCGCCGAGGCCGCGACTCTCGCCTACGGCCGGTCCTTCGACCTGCCCGTCCTGGCCTTCCGCTTCTTCAACGTCTTCGGGCCGCTGCAGGCCGCTGACCACGCCTACGCAGCCGTCGTACCCACCTTCGTTGCCTCCGCGCTGCGGGGGGAGCCGTTGCCGGTGCACGGCGACGGCCGACAGACCCGCGACTTCACCTACGTGGGCAGCGTGACCGCCGTTCTGACCGATGCCGTCCTCCGCCGGGTGACCTACCCCGATCCGGTCAACCTGGCCTTCGGCACCCGGGTCTCGCTGCTCGATCTCATCGATCTCCTCGAGGAGATCCTCGGCAAACCCCTCACCCGCGACCACGCCGAGCCGCGGGGCGGCGACGTCCGCGACTCCCAGGCCGACCAGAGCCGGGTGAGGACCCTCTTCCCCGCCGTCGAACCGGTGGGCCTCGAAGCGGGGCTGCGGGCCACGGTTGCCTGGTTCCGGGAGATCGCCCATCCCTGAGGACCAGCACTCCGTTGTCGGTGCCGCGCCACCAGGGCGCTCCGGCCGGAGGGAGACGGTGGTCGGTGCCGTCCTGGTCGGTTGGTCCGTGCTGGCGGCCCTCGTCGTGCACGCCCGCCCCGGACCCAACGCACTGGACCGATGGGGATTCACCGTGATGGCCAAGTCGGCCGGCTCGTCGACGCTCATCCGGATCACCGACCTCGGGGCGCCGGCTGTCGTGGTGGTGGGGTCGCTACTGGCAGCACTGGTCTCGGTCCGCCGGGACGCCAGGCGAGCTGCGGCCTGCCTGGCCGGTCCGCTGCTGGCCGTCGTGCTGGTCGAGTACGTGCTCAAGCCACTGGTGGGGCGCCACTACCAGGGGGTGCTCAGCTACCCGTCGGGCAACGTGACCGCCCTGGCCGCGCTGGCAACAGCCTGGGTCCTCGCCGTGCCCCGCCGGATCCGCCCGGCAGTGGTGGTGATCGGGTTGGTGGTGGTCGCCCTGATGACCTGGGCGGTCATCGGGCTGCGCTGGCACTTCCCCAGCGACGCCCTCGGCGGAGCGGTCTTCGGGGTCGGCACGGTCCTGTTGGTGGATGGGATGCTCCACCTCCGTCCATCGAACCAGGGGGCATCGGGGCAGGTCGGCCGTTCCTCTGCCACGAATGCCGGCGGCTCGGGGCAGCCCGATCCGGCCTGATCGCTTGATGGGTGGGCCGATCTCGTCAAAGATGATGAGATCACCCTTGCCGAAACGGTTCCAGCGGCTAGGATGGGCTTGCGCAGGGGCGTACCGCGAGGCGAGGCCTTGTGCCGTTGAGACGAACGGGCGGTGCTCGGGGGAACAATGTCGATCGACGTGCGAAGTGTGACCGCAGATCCCGTGGTGCTCAGGGATCGCGCAAGTCGTACCGTGGCCCATGTCGACCTGCGGTCGGGGGTTCGCGGCAAGGTCGATCGCGAGGCCCCCGGGAGGTCGCCAGCCCTCGAACGGGCCATCTCGAGGATCGAGCAGACCGTCCGGCCCGGCGACCGTATCTGCCCCTACGGCCTCTCACGGGTGGCGATCGCCTTCGGCCCCGATGCCGAGGCGGTCCTCCCGAGGACGCTGGGCGAGCGATTGGCCCGGGCGATCGGGCAGGGCCTGCTCCCCGCAGGAGGCGCCGGCGATCGCCCCGGTTCGTCATCGACCGATGCAGGAAGGCCGCTGGCTGCTGACAGGGCAGCCACCAGGGCCCGCCGGACCCGGGTGGGGACGATTCCCTCGACGACGATCGTGACCGTGGACAGGCTGCTGCGAAACCTGACCGCCGGGCAGGGTCGCGCGGTAGGCGCGCCGTTGGCCCTCAACGGTGACTCCCCCGGCACCAGGGTTCCGGTGCCGCCCCCGCGCCTGCGTCACCGCACCGTCGTCCGGTACTCCACCATGCGTCTGGCCGGGTACGGCACCCGCCACGACGACCGATCGCCGCACCACGGCACCGAGCACGCCCGGGGCACCGTGCTGGTCATCGACCCGAGCCCCCCCAACCCCCGCACCCCGGGGATGGCCGCCGTGGCCGCTTGCTCATCGGCCGAACGCCTCGGGTTCAAGGCCGGTGTGATCTCACAGACCGCCGACGACGACCTCATCCTCGATATCGAAGGCGTCGGACTCGACCTGGTGGTCCTGGTGGTCGGCGCGGAGCCGGCGAGTGAACGCACCACGTGGCCTACCAGTTCCTGGTGCGTTCCGACCCAGCTGGCCGGGGCGTACCGGTCACGGGGGGTGGCTGTCCTTGCGGTCAGCGCCGGTGCCGGGGCCGGCGCGCTGGCGGGCTGCTTCGAGCAGGGGGCAAGCGTCCTCTTCGACCTCGATGAGCTACCGGCCGAACTGCGAGGGTTCGCCAGCACCGACGTGGCCACCGGCGCATGGGCCGCTCAGAGCGGGTCCCGCGACGTCCCGCCCCGGATGGAGGCGCTCATGAAGCTCACGGCCAGCGAGCGTCGAGTGCTGTTCTTCCTCACCATGGGACGATCCGCCCAGGACATGGCCGTAGACCTGGTCGTATCCTTGACCACCGTGCGTTCGCACATCCGGTCGATCCTGCGGAAGCTCGGCGTCCGGTCCCAGCTGGCCGCGGTGGCCATGGCCAACAGCCGCGATCTCGGCCGCGAACCGGCGAGCACCGCTTCGTAGGCGCTCAGCGACCGCCAGGGGTCCGCGGTGCCGGGTCCGGAAACGAATCGTCGAACCGGCGATAGAAGGTGGGGTCGGTGGTCAGGCGGGCGAACACCCGGTCGGACTTGCGCTCGTTGGCCGACAGCAGCAGCCGCTTGCGGATCTGGCGGACGGTGCGAGCCGACGCGGCCGGCAGTACCTCGAGGTCGCGGGGCCGGAGGCGAAGCAACCTGGTGGGGTCCTGGCGAACCTTTGTGCTCAGCGACCCGAGGCTCGGGTCCGACTTGCTGGCGTCGGTGAACACCTTCTGGTCGTCGATGACGCTCCACTTCCTCCGCGATCCGGCACCGTGATGGTAGATGTAGTGCCCGTAGACGCCGAACCACAACGGATGGGAGTCGTGGGTGTTGGTCCGCACCAGGGGGAGCCAGTCGACGGACCGTTCCTCCAGTGCGTTGAGCACCTGGGTGCCGGCGTCTGCGAGGGCGAAGCCGGACGGTGTGGTCCACACGTCACGGTTCCAGTCGCCGCTGATGTCGGTCCAAAAGCCCACCGTCGTCGCGCAGAAGCTCGGGTGGGGTCGCAGATCGCCGAAGTTCTCCTGGCGCTGGACGGCTATCAGGGGGTGCACCTCGAGGGTGTCCTCGAGCCACCGGTCGAGCGGTCTGATCGGGAAGGCGTCGCTGTCGAGGAAGATGATGGTGTCACTCGGCTTGGCCTCCTCGGCCACCATGCGGGCGAGCACGTTGAGCTTCTCGCCGTGGGGACCGCGCAGGTCCTCCACGTGATCGAACCCCTTCCAAAGTGAGCGGTCCTCGATCCTGTTGAGGTCGGCGAACACCCGGAACGGCGCGGAGATATTGCGGTGGAGGTAGGCGAGCTGGGGGGTGATCCACTGCGGCGAGCGCCAGTGGACCGTCACCACATAGATCATCGGGCGGTCCGCCCGCGCCGCTCGCGCCGGTCCCGGCGGGTCCGCCGGGGGCCGAGCCGACCGCCGACGACCGATGCAGCGCAGGGCAACCGCCGACAGCCGACATCTCGCTTCACGCCGGGCACCCTAGCGTGAGCACGCGAGCGCCCGAGGATCCGGGTTCGATCCGCCCCAGGTCAGCACGACCGAACCAGCAGCTCTGCCTTGGCCAGTGCCCCCCACTCGTAGGCCACGTCGTAGAAGAGCCGGACCCTGGGGTCGACGACCGGGACCATCTCCAGCTGGACCGAGGTGCACCGTTTGAACAGCAGCCGGGCACGGGTGGCCTGGCTCCGCTCGGAGACGACGATGATCCGGTGCCAGTGGCGCTGGGCGGCAAGCAGGGCGACGTACTCGGCCTCACCCCGGGTGTTGAGGGGATCTGCCCGAAAGCAGATGATCCGGATGCGGGCTACCGGCCGGGGGCAAGGGACTGGCTGTACTCCACCCAGTGAGATCACCGCCACCGGTGCATGGCCCGACCGGGCCAGCGAGACGGCCTGCTTGGCCCGGAGCTGCCCCGGGTCGCCCCCCAGGGCGATCACGGCATCGGCGGTGGTGGGCCGGTCGGTCGGCGGCCACACGAACAGCCGAGCCGTCAGAGGTACGAATGCGACGATCAGCACCACGACCCCCACGAAGAGGGTGGTGAACACCCACCCTCGCACCGTCGACGGCAAGAAGGTCACCGGAGCAGGCTATCGGGCACGGGGTCGGCCTCAGTTGGGAAGTCCGGTGATCTGGGCGAGACGCCCCACCCAGACCACCGCCGCACACGCATGCCGACCGAACCGACACGTCGGACGATCGACTCTCTCTTGGGATACTCTTGTATCATTACTGATATTTGAGTATCATACCAACGTGGATCTCACTGAACCGGGGCGCGCATTGACCGGAAGCCTGACCATGCCGATTCTCCGCGCACTCGACGGACGATCGCAGCCTGCCTCGGCGGCCCAGGTGAGCCGAACCACCGCACTCGGCACGCCGGCTGGCGTACGCAGAGCCCTGGAACGAATTTCTCACCACGGCCTCTGCGCTCGTGAGGAGCTTGGCGGGAGGACCCTGTACTCGCTCAACCACCACCACGTCCTCTTCCCAGCTGTCCGTGCCGCCCTTGATGCAAACGATGTCCTCCTGAAGCGCCTCAGGGAAACCCTGGCTTTCTGGGATCCCACGCCGGTGTCGAGTCTCCTCTTCGGCTCTGCGGCCCGGCTCGATGGAGATGCGGAAAGTGACATCGACATTCTGCTCGTGCGACCGACAATGACTTCCGGTGTGCGCCGGCGATGCTGGGTACCCCAGGCGCTCGAGCTACGCACCCAGGTGCGAGGTTGGACCGGCAACCACCTTCATGTCCTCGATTGGTCCGTGCAGTCGCTCCGACGCTACGCAGCGAGCAAAGAAGATCTGATCAGCGAAATCGAGAACGACGGCATCATGCTCTACGGCGCCCCAGTGGCGGATCTCTTCGAGGCCTCAGCATGAACCGCCCACGCACTTCCCGGCGCGTGTCGTGAGCCCCCGGGTGTCCACGTCGCGTCGCCGACCCTGCACGGCCGAGGAGGCTCGGGCCCGCTATCGGCAGGCACAGGCCTACTTGGAGGTGGCCCGGACTGTGATGTCGGACACGGGACGCCCGGACGACTACGACTACAACCACGTCGCAGCAGGGTTGGCGGTGCTCGCTTCTATTGCGGCAAGCGATGCTCTGTGCTGTCGACTACTCGGCGAGCGGTCTAGAGGGCAGAACCATCGGGATGCGATTGGACTAGTGGCGACAGTGCGCTTCGGAGATGGGGACGAAACGGTCCGTTCGCGTCGCGCACGCGAGGCCGCCGGTGCAGTCGCCACGGCACTCGATCTGAAGGATGCGTCCCACTATGGAGCGACTCTGCTCGAGACACCACAAGTGCGCAAGCTCCTGCGAGCAGCTGCCAATCTCGTCGGTGCCGCGAGTTCAGCGATGGGTCAGAAGAGGTAGGCAGGGCGTGCCGGGGTGCAAATAGGGCAGTATCGACCTACCGCTCTACTCAGTCCCCTGTCGCACCGGACTTGCTGGATCTGACCTAATACCGGCAGCCCGGCCCGTACCTACAGCCCGCCCGCGTGCACCGGTATCGACATCGAGATCATCGCCGGTGACACCGACCGAATCTCTACCAGCTACGTCGAGCGGCAGAACCATCGGGATGCGGATGGGGATGTGCCGGTTCACCCGGCTGACGAAGGGGTTCTCAAAGAATGTGGAGAACCTGGCCCACGCGGTGAGCCTCCACTACATGCCCTATAACTTCGTCCGCCCCCACCAGACGCTGACCAAGAAGTTCGGCAAGCCGACGACGCCGGCCATGGCCGCAGGTGTTGCCGACCACGTGTGATCAGTGTGGGAGATCGCCGGGTTGCTGGACTAGGGGACCGGTGTAAACCCAGGAGTTGCGGCTTCCGGCGCATTGGGGTCCACGGCGGTGACCGTGAAGGATTGTGCTGACTCCCGAATGGTTACGTCGAAGTGCTTCATGAAGTCCTGCCGTCTCCAAAGGACCATCTGTGACCCTTGGATGAACTGCGGGTAGAACTCGATCACAGTGCCAGGAATCTCCGGCACGTGCATGGTGCATGGCTCCAGTGCCAACGAGGCCATCCCCGTCCCTCCCGCCTGGACAAAAGGTCGGTCCTGGAGGGTCGCTGTCGTGTATCCAAGCAGCGAGGCATAACCAAACGGAAGTGATGTGGAGTCGGCACCGGAATCCACGATTCCCGACACCGAACCGCTGCGGCCCGATGGTCCTGTAACCATCATCCAGAGGTACGGCCGCTGAGTATCCCCGTCAACCAGTGATCGGTAGGGGATGCAGAACGGTTGGGCTGCTGGCACGAGGACTACAGGAAGAGTGTGCTGGCTTGCTCGCTCGGAACCAGAAGGAACACGTCGCTTTCCTTCACGTTCTCACGATCCCGCAGCTCGACGGGATCCAGCCCACTGTCAATCACGTGGCCATCACGGATTGCGACCCAACTACCTCGGTACTTGGACAGATCATCCAGAACCAGCGGTTCCTGTTGGATCGTCTTTGCGGTCAGCGTGGTCATCGTGCAAGTCCCTTCATCGAATCACACCATCGTGATTCGTTGTAAGCGCAACAGTCAGTCTACGCATCTCCTGAGGTTCTTGTCTCCCTGGTTGCTCTATCCGCGTAAACGTATCTACCCAATGCCATCGGCACGGTGATGGTCGGCCTTGAAATTGTGGGCAGTCAGATCTGGTCGTAGACCCAGTTGGAGACGGGGGCGTTGAGGGCTTCGTGGGCAACCATCAGGAGGATGGCGCCGACGATGCTCTGCTCGACGGCGCGGCCAGCGACTTCCTTGATGGCCCAAGCCCCCAAGATGCCGACCGCTCCCGCTCCGACCACCTGAGCAACCTGCTTCTTGGTGATCTTCATGGTCAAAACCTACGTCCGTGCCTGACGAAGTCAAACTGACTCACTACCGGCTATCGGGCACGGGGTCGGCGCCGGTAGGCTGGCCGGGACGGTTGCCCATGACCAGAACTCGACGACTCGCCTTCAGCCTCGCAATGAACGCCGGGCTGGTGGTCGCCCAGGTGGTGTTCGCCACGGTGGCCCACTCGTCGGGCCTGCTGGCAGATGCGGGCCACAACCTCACCGATGTCGGCGCCCTGGCCCTCTCGCTGGTCGCCGTCAGGCTGGCGCTGCAGCCGCCGAGTGCCGCCCGTTCGTTCGGGAACCATCGGGCCACCATTTTGGCCGCCCTGGCGAACGCCGCGCTCATCGCCATGGTGACCGTGCTCATCGTTGTCGCCAGCATCCATCGCTTCGGACATCCCGAACACGTCCGGGCCGGCATCGTGGTGGTGGTCGCATCCTTCGGCCTGGTGGTCAATGGGCTGGCTGCCCTGGTGCTCCGCGACCGGTCCAACGATCTCAACATGCGCTCGGCACTGCTGCACATGGTGGGCGACGCGTTGGCGTCGCTGGCGGTCATCGTCGCGGCCGTGGCCCTTCTGTTCGTGCCCTCCTCCACCTGGCTCGACCCGGCGTCCGCGCTGGCGGTGGCGGCGATCATCGTCTACCAGGCATCCGGAGTGTTCAAAGACAGCGTCGCCGTCCTCCTCGAGTCGACCCCGTCCGATGTGGACCTCCCCGAGCTCACAGCCACCATGGCAGCCGTTGACGGGGTCGGCGAGGTCCATGATCTCCATGTCTGGAGCCTGTCCAGTGAGATGCGGGTGCTCTCTGCCCACCTGGTCCTGACCGGCCACCCCACGCTGGAGGAGGCCCAGGTGGTCGGCGACCAGGTGAAGACGGCCATCGCCGGGCCGTTCTCCATCGCCCACAGCACCCTCGAGCTCGAGTGCGAGCGGTGCAACGACGATCAGGACCCGTGCCGCATGGAAGCCACCCCGCCGACGGGTGGAACGGCCCACCGCCACTGAGCCGTCGCCACGACCGACTTCGGCCCGGACGCGACGCAGCCCCGAGTAACCGAACGACCGAAGCCGCCCGAGCTCCTCGGGGCCACGCACTCGACGGACACAGCCTCACCCGCGCCGAGTCGTGTCGGACGACCCTGCGGCAGGCACCGAACCGATGCTCCCCCGAGAGGGTGCTCCGGCCCGTCGCCGGACCACCATGCCGGTCGCCTACGGTCCCACCGCGCCTTCGACTCGGACCTCAGGAGTGGCCTTGCGACCCTTCCTCCGGACCTCGTCTCCGAACTCGATGGAGCTTCAGCTACCGAACAATTGACACTGTGATCGACCGCCTGACCGGGGTCAAGAGCGCGCCGCGAAATCCCTACCTTTTCCTCAACATTTCTCCATCCGTCCCCAGTTCCCCCGCGGATGTCCACCGGTCTTCCCCAGCAAGTCCTCACCGGTGGCGCCGAAGGGCGGTAGCGTTGCTGTTCGCCACGAGCAGCGAGGCGGGCCGGTGCTCCTCGACAACACGCCAAGGGGGCACTCGCCCGCATGAGCAGCAGCTTCAACCGGCACCGTGCCGAGGGAAGGGAGTTCGGACGACCGAACCATCGGCTGGCGGTCCTCGCGATCGCCGTTGCGGTTGCGGTTGCGATCGCGGTGGCGGTGGGCGCAGTGGCAGCTTCGTCGGGGGCCGGCTCGCTCCCCGCCCGGGCCAGCGCCGCCGGCCGCCCGACCACGCCCGCCCCGTCGGTACTTGCGGCGGCCGCCCTCCATCCTCCCTCGAACCCCGGGCCCGCCTCACCGGGCTTGCTTGTCGACTCGGGCCAGAACCAGTCGGACCCGCTGCTCTACGCCACCGAAGGCCGCTACTTCATGTACACCAGCGGCCTGGGGGGCCCTCCCGCGCTCAACGTCCCGGTGGCCTCCAGCACCGACTTCACCACCTGGGCCCCGGTGACCGACGCCCTGCCGCACCTCCCCGACTGGGCGGTTCCGGGATTCACGTGGGCCCCGGACATCCACCGCTTCGGGTCGGGCTACGTGCTGTACTTCACCGCCATGGTCAAGGGCACCAGCCCGTCGGCCCAGTGCATCGGCAGCGCGGTGGGACCCTCCCCCACCGGCCCCTTCACCCCGGCAGCGGACCCGTTCATCTGCCAGCTCGACCTGGGCGGCGATATCGACCCCCGGGTGTTCACCGATGCCGACGGCACCAACTGGATGCTGTGGAAGTCGGACCAGAACATCGCAGGGGCCGCCACCCCCACCGAGCTGTGGTCCCAGCCCCTGGCCGCCGACGGGCTCAGCCTCACCGGCCGGCCGGCCGTTCTCATGCACCCCGACGAGCCCTGGCAGGGAACCATCGTCGAAGCCCCCGACATGGTGCGGGCTGGCGGCACCTACTGGGTCCTCTACTCGGGCAATTGGTTCAATCAGCCGGCCTACGGCGTCGGGGCGGCCCGGTGTGCCGAGCCCCAGGGCCCCTGCGCCGACACCTCCGCCCTGCCCCTCCTCGGCACCAACGCCCAGGGGGACGGTCCCGGCGAGGCGTCGATCTTCGTGGACTCGAGCGGCGTGTGGATGCTCTACAGCCCCCGGCGCTCGCTCGCACCCAAGGTCGACGTCCCGCCCCGGCCCGTCTACATCACCCGCCTCGGCTGGCTGCCCTCTGGGCCCTACCTCGCCGCCGGCGGGCCCCCCCAGGCCCTCGACCTCCTGGGGGGCCTCCCCCTCTGGTCAGCCGCCGCGTAGGCGCTGCAGCTCGGTTGCCACGGCCTTGCCGTTGGCCTGACCGCGGGTGGCCTTCATGACCAGGCCGGTGAAGAAGCCGGCCAGCTTGTCACCCTTCTCCCCGCCTTCGCAGTACCGGCCCCACTCGTCGGGATGGGCGACCACCACCTCGGCCACGGTCGACGCCAGCGAGTCCTCGGACATGGCCTCGAAGCCCTTGGCCTTGGCCATCGCTGCCGGATCGCCCCCTCCCCGCACCAGCAGGTCGGCCAGCACCGCCTTGGCCTGGGTGGCGCTCACGGTGCCGGCGGCCTCCATGGTCAACAGGGCCAGGTAGGCGGCGGGGTCGAGGCGGCGGGCCGCGTCGGCATCGTTGGCCGCCTCGTTGGCCGTGCGGGCCAGGGCCAGCCCCGACGACACCCCTCCGGCCACAGCGGACACCACCAGGTCGTCCAGTCTGAGGTCGACCACGGTCGCCACCTGGTCCAGCTGGGACTCGGACGCGCCGCCGGACTCCTCGAGCAGCCTGACCAGGCGGGCCCGGCGCACCGCCGGCATCATCCCCAGGGTGTCGGCCACCGCATCGATCCATTCGGCGTCCGGCACCAGGGGGACCAGGTCCGGCTCGAGGAAGTACCGGTAGTCGTAGGCGTCCTCCTTCGAGCGCAGGGTCACGGTGCGGCCCGCATCCTCGTCCCAGTGTCGGGTCTGCTGCACCACGACCTCGCCGGCCTCGATGAGGGCGATCTGGCGGTCCGCCTCGTACTCGATGGCCCGTCCCAGCGAGCGCACCGAGTTGAGGTTCTTGATCTCGCACCGGGTGCCGAAGGGATCGTCGACCGAGCGGCGGACCGACACGTTGGCGTCGACCCGCATCGACCCTTCCTCCATCTTGCCGTCGGACGCGCCGGAGGCGACCAGCACCGCTCGCAGTTCGCCGGCATACGCGCGGGCCTGGGCTGACGAGCGCATGTCGGGGGCGCTCACGATCTCGACCAGCGGCACCCCGGACCGGTTGTAGTCGACCAACGAGTAGTCGGACCCGTGGATCCGACCGGAGGAGCCGGCATGGCTCGTCTTTCCGGTGTCCTCTTCCATGTGGGCCCGTTCGATGCCCACCCGCGACCCGTCGGGGAGGTCGAGGTGTCCGTTCACGTTGATCGGCTCGTCGTACTGGCTGATCTGGTAGTCCTTGGCCTGGTCGGGGTAGAAGTAGTTCTTCCGGTGGAAGGTCGAGGGCAGGATCTCGCAGTTGAGGGCGGTGCCGATGGCCATCGCCAGCTCGACCGCCTTCTGGTTGAGCACCGGGAGCGAGCCCGGAAGGCCCAGGCACACCGGGCACACGTTGGTGTTGGCCTCGTCCCCGAACATGTTGGGACATCCGCAGAACAGCTTGGTGGCCGTCTTCAGCTCGCAGTGCACCTCGAGCCCGATCACCATCTCCCATCCGGGCTTCACGTCGGTGTCCCCTCGACAAGTACCGGCGCGGCGAGCGGCGGCGCTGCCGCCTCCACCACGGCCGCCACCTTCAAGACGGTGCCCTCGGAGAGAGCCGGCCCGAGCAGCTGGACGCCGACCGGCAGGCCGTCGTCGCCCGTTCCGAACGGGACGCTGATGGCTGGATGGCCGGCCAGGTTGGACGGGATGGTGCAGACGTCGGACAGGTACATGGTGAGGGGGTCGTCCACCTTCGCCCCCAGGGCGAACGCGGTGGTCGGGGCGGTGGGGCCGAGCAGCACGTCGCAGTGGTGATAGGCGCGGGTGAACCCTTCGATGATCCGGGTGCGCACCCGCAGTGCCTGGTTGTAATAGGCGTCCATGTACCCGGCCGAGAGCACGTAGGTGCCGAGCATGATCCGGCGCTTGACTTCCGCCCCGAACCCGGCCGACCGGGTGGCGGTGTTCATCGCGGCGACGTCCTCGGCGTCGACCCGAAGCCCGTAGCGGACCCCGTCGTAGCGGGCCAGGTTGGACGATGCCTCCCCCGGGGCGATCAGGTAGTAGGCGGACAGCCCGAAGGCCACCTCTGGGACCGACACCTCCTCGACCCGGGCGCCTGCGCCGGCCAGGGCCTCGGCCGCCTGGTGGACCCGGGCCACCACGTCGGGGGCGGCCCCGTCGAGGAACTCGGACAGCACGCCGACGGTCAGGCCGTCGACGCCGTCGTCGAGGACTGCCAGGGCCCGCGGCGTAGGACGGTGGAGCGAGGTGGAGTCGAGGAGGTCGTTGCCGCCGATGACGTCGAACAGCAGGGCGGCATCGGCAACCGAAGTGGCCAACGGGCCGATCTGGTCGAGCGAGCTGGCGAACGCCACCAGCCCGTAGCGGGAGACCGTGCCGTAGGTGGGCTTCATGCCGACCACCCCGCACAGGGCCGCCGGTTGGCGGATGGAACCACCGGTGTCCGAGCCGAGGGCCAGGGGTGCGAACCCGGCCGCCACTGCGGCGGCAGAGCCTCCCGAGGAGCCGCCGGGCACCCGGCTGGTGTCGTGCGGGTTCCGGGTCGGACCGAACGCCGAGGTCTCCGTCGAAGAGCCCATGGCGAACTCGTCCATGTTGGTCTTGCCCACCATCACCGCGCCCGCCTCCCGCAGTCGGGTCACCACGGTGGCGTCATAGGGGGGCCGCCATCCCTCGAGGATGCGCGACGAGCAGGTGGTGGGCACGCCCCGGGTGCACAGGTTGTCCTTGAGGGCCACCGGCACCCCGGCCAACAGGCCCGGATCCTCGCCGGCTGCCACCTTCCGGTCGACCTCGACCGCCTGCTCGCGGGCCAGGTCGGCGGTCACCAGGTTGAACGCGTGGACCGCGCCGTCGCCTGCCTCGATGGCAGCGAGGTGCTGCTCGAGGATGTCGACGGCCGACCACTCCCCCGAGCTGACCATGGCGGCCTGTTCGGCTGCAGGCCGGCGCGGGGTCACGGCGCCTCGCCGGGGATGCGCGGCACCCGGAACCGGTGGTCCTCCACCGAGGGTGCCTGGCCCAGCACCTCGTCGCGGTCCAGGCCCGGGCGCACCTCGTCGGGCCGCAGCACGTTGGTCACCGCCATGGCGTGGGCGGTGGGGGCCACACCGGCCAGATCGAGTGAGGCCACATCCGAGGCGTGATCGAGCACCTCGGCCAACTGCCCGGTGAAGAGATCGAGCTCCGCGTCACTCAGATGGAGGCGGGCCAGCGCGGCCACATGGGCCACGTCCTCGCGGGTGAGGCGCCCCGGCTCCGCCATCACGAGGCCGCGTGGCCGGGGCCGCCCAGGACCTCGCCGGCGAAGCCCACCACCCGCTCCTCGATCAGCGGGGCATCCCAGTCGAGGGTGGCCACGTGGTAGCTGCGCTCGAGGAAGACCCGCTCGCTCGGGCCCCCGACCGACCGCTCGAGGACGTCACCGGACTCGATGGCCACCACATGGTCCTCGCGGCTGGACAGCACCAGGGTGGGGCACTTGATGTCACCCAGCTTGGCGAAGACCTCGTCGACGCCCTCGAACAAGGAGAGGACGGCGGCCAGCGGCGTGCCCTGGTAGGCGGCTTCGCTCGCACCCTCCATCGCGATGTCCGAGCCGATGCCGTCGATCACCTCGGTCCCCGCATCCAGCAGGCCGCGTACGCCGTCGCGGAACTCGGCGGTCGGCGGATCGATCAGCGGGTTGACCACGGCGATGCCGGCGATCTCGGGATGGTGCTCGGCCAGCCAGCAGGTCAGGGTCCCTCCCATCGACAGGCCGGTCACCACCACCTTGTCGCACCGGCCGACCAGGGCCCGGTACGCGGCCTCTGCCGCACCGGACCAGTCCTCCCACCGGGTGGGAACCAGATCCTCGACGGAGGTGCCGTGGCCGGGGAGCAGCGGCATCTCCACGGTGAACCCGGCCGCCGCCACCGCTTCGGCCAAGGGCCGCATCGACTGGGGGTTGCCGGTAAAGCCGTGGAGCACGAGTACGCCGTGGGGTCCGCCGACGGACGACCACGGCTCGCAGCCTGGGATGATCGGAGCAGTCACGGAACCGGATGCTACCGGTCGTGCCGGGGCGTGCCCAACGGCCGGGCGACCCCTCGCGCTCGGAAGTGGTTGGTCGACCAGAGCCACCCTGGTCGGGTCATCTTCATGGATGTCCCTGTGGGATCAGGTCCGGGTCACTGCAATCGTCCAGCTGCACCGTCGGACCGAGTGCCCGCCGATGGCTGTCGCCGGTCAAGACCGGATAGGTTCCGGCCGATCGCCGATGAGAAGGCGGGGATCAGGCATCCTCGATCTCACCCTCTTCTGACCCGGCCTCCACTCGCTCAACAGCCGTCCGATAGATGGCGTGCTCGTCTCGGGCGCCAATGGCCAGCAAGCCGCGCGTGTTGGCATCAATGTCCCCGTAGACCAGTCGGAAGCGCCGAGTTGCGCTACCGGGCAGATCGAACTTCACGCTGCGAGGCCGGTCAGGTCACCGCTCACGTTGCGGACGCCGAGAGCCTTGCCGGTCACCCGACCATGAGCGAGGTCGTCGAGTACCACGCGAAGTACCGCGACGACCTCCGGTCCAAACGCTGCGAGGGCAGCCAAGTCGTCAGCGATGGATGGGTGGGCGAGCAGCCGATGGCGAGCCGGCCTGGTCGGGCCGCTCATGCCGGCTTCTGCGCGGAGTCTCCTTCGGCTATCCGGTCAAGGGCCGCGCCGAGTTCATCCTCACTGAGCCACGGGCGCCGGTCGGCAATGCGCCGCCGGGCGAGATCGAGATCCAGCTCGTCCTCGGCGCGTGCTACCAGCTTTTCCCAAGTGGCGATGGGCACCAACACGGCCTGGGGGCGCCGATGCGAACCGAAGAACACCGGCTCGGTATCGCCGGCGTCAAAGCCCCTCGTAATCTTCCCCAGGGCGGCTCTGACCTCGCTCGTCGGAACCACGACATCTGCCATGGGTGCAGTGTACCGGAAAGTTGTACAGATTCTCGTCCGTCACTTGCGTTCTCTGCCAGCCCGCCGAGCTTCGACAGGTCAAAGAACAGGAGCCCGTCAGCGTCACCGCCGACCGAGGTTCCATACGGAGGTGCCAGGGGCCTGGCGGCTACAGTTGACCGTCGGACGATCCCACTGAGGGGCAAGGAGCAGGACACCGATGGCCACCTATCTGTTTCTGAGCGACGAATGGCTGGCCGAGGCGCAGTCCATCCGTGCGGAGTTCAACGGCCAAGGTGCCAGCATCGACCACTCGATCAGGATGAACCTGGTCATCATCGAGGTCCCCTTCGGCGAGGGAGCCGTGCACGCCCACGCCGACACCAGCGGCGGCGAGCTGGTGGTCGACACCGGCCACATCGACCCGGCGGACCTCAAGGTCACCCTGGCCTACGACATCGCCAAGGCCATTCTCGTCGAAGGCAATCCCCAAGCCGGCATCCAGGCCTTCATGCAGGGCAAGATCAAGGTGGAGGGGGACATCGCCAAGCTGATGGCCCTGCAGTCGATCACCCCCGACCCCACCGCGGCGGAGATCGGCGCACGCATCCAGGCGATGACCGAGTAGCGGGTCAGCCGACCGGTACCTCCGGGATCACCTGGTCCCTCCCGGTGCGGGGGGTGTTGCGCACGAAGAACCCACAGATCGCGGCCAGCACTGCCACCACGGCCCCCACCGCGTAGGCGCGGTGGAACGAGGCGAGGGAGCCCACCCCGCCGTGACCCGACGCCTGGACGGTCACCATCACCTGGATGCCGGCCACGATGCCGATCTGGGTGATCAGCTGCTGGGCGGCACTCATCACCCCTAGCTCGTCGGGAGCCACCTCGTTCGACGCGGAGGATGCCGTCGACGGTGTGGAGATGCCGTTGCCCACGCCGGACAGGGCAAGGGCCACCAGAATGACCGCCAGCGAAGGCTGCGCCCCGAGCTGGGTGAACACCAGCATCGAGGCGGTCAGGGTGAGGGCGCCGGCGACGATGGAGAAGCGCTCCCCCACCTTGACCGCGGCATACCCGGCGATGGGCGCCACGATGGAGAACATCAGCGGCCGGGCCGTCGACACCAGGCCCGCGCGGGTCTCGCTGTAGCCGTAGACCCGCTCCATCAAGATGGGAAACAGGAAAAAGCCCCCCATGTAGGAGAAGTTGGTGAACGCCCGCGCTCCCAGGGGGAAGACGAAGTTGCGCATGCGGAAGTAGCGGAGGGGGATGAGGGGCCGGGGGGCGCGGCGCTCGTGGAGGACGAACACCACGCCGGCCACCAGGCTCAGAGCGAAGACGGCCAGGGTCGGTGGCGCGGCGAACCCCCACGAAGGCGCCACGTTGAGGGCCAGCAGCCCGAGGGTGACCGACGTGGACAGAGTGGCCGACCCCACCCAGTCGAGCTGGCGCCACGGGCTCACCGGCGCGGCCGGCCCGGAGTGCTGTTCGGGGACCTGTCCTGCTGCGGCCGTGCCGGCCACGCTGCCCACCGGGCCCACGCTGCCCACCGGCCTCACCTGGCCCGTATCGACCTCCTCGGCCGGCGCGACGTCGGTGGTCGAGGCCTCCGGACGGTCGTGAGCGGGCAGCACCACGACGGCCAGCACCGCGGCCATGGCCATCAGGGGGAGCTCCCCCCAGAACAGGACCCGCCAACCGAAGTACTGGATGATCGGGGCGCCGATGGTCACTCCGAGGACGGGTCCGCCGGCCCCGACCAGTGCCCACCAGCCCATGGCCTTGACCCGGTCCTCGTGGGAGAAGGCCTGGAGCACCAGGGCCATCGAGGCCGCTCCGGTGGCCGCTCCCTGCACCCCGTCGAACAGGCGGGCCCCGATCAGCACGCCGGCCGTCGGCGCGGAAGCGGTGAGGACCACGCTCAGTGCGGCGCCCGACAACCCCCACAGGTACAGCCGCCGGTAGCCCCGCAGGTCGCCGAGCTTGCCGAGGATGGGGGCGGCCACACCGAACGCAAGCAGGGGCCCGGTGGACGTCCAGGTGAGGGTGGACACCGACGTGTGCAGCTGTTGGGCCACCTGGGGCAGTGCCACCACAAAGACGGTGAAGGTGATGTTGACCGACAGCAGTCCGGCCAACACCGTCCACAGCACCCACCACTGGTAGCGCTCGGAGCGGGCCACCCGCCGGTGGATCCTATGCCGGAACAAGAGCGGCCACGGGACGACGATGCCGCCCTCGGCCCCCGCACCGGTGCCGCTGAGCATGGCCTCGGCGTCGATCACCTCACCGGCATCGAACTTCCGGTCATCCGCTGGTCGACCGGGTCCCTCGACCCGGGACACCGCTCAGCCTCCGAGCCGGTGCATCTCCGCCTGCAGCTCCGCCACCGTCCAGCGATCGTCCTTGTCCAAGGAGTCGGTCATCGTCCAGGGCTGGAACAGTCGGACCTGGCCGCCTTGGACGAAGTAGACCTTGCCGGTCGAAGGGCAGCCCTCGGTGGCCAGGTAGGCCACCAGCGGCGAGATGTTGGCGGGGTCCCAGGTGTCGAACACCGAGGCGTCGGTCGGAGCCTGCACGATGTCGGACAGACCCGGGGTCTGCTCGGTCATCCGGGTGCGGGCCGCCGGGGCGATGGCGTTCACCCGCACCCCGTAACGCACCAGCTCGTCGGCGGCGATGGTGGTGAACGCGGCAATACCGGCCTTGGCCGCTCCGTAGTTGGACTGCCCGGGGTTGCCCAGCAGGCCCGACGTCGACGAGGTGTTGATCACCGACGCCTTGACCTCGACACCGGCCTTGGTCTGTTCGCGCCAGTAGGCAGCGGCATGCCTGGTCGGGACGAAGTGCCCCTTCAGGTGCACGTGGATCACCGAGTCCCACTCGGCCTCGGACATGTTGACCAGCACCCGGTCACGCAGGATGCCGGCGTTGTTGACCAGCACGTGGAGGTCCCCGAAGGTCTCGACGGCCGTGTCGATCAGGCGCTTCCCGCCCTCCCAATCGGTGATGTCGTCGGCGTTGGCCACCGCCTCGCCACCGGCGGCCTTGATCTCGTCGACCACCTGTTGGGCGGGCGAGCGGTCGTCGCCCGAGCCGTCGATCGCACCCCCCAGGTCGTTGACCACCAATTTGGCACCCTCGGAGGCGAACAGCAGGGCATGCTCCCGACCGATGCCGCGACCCGCCCCCGTGATGATCGCGATCCGTCCGTTCAGTGCTCCCATGTCCTCGGTCCCCTACTCTCGGTGCCTGTTGGTCGTGACCTCGATGCGAGCCGGCCACGCGAAACTTTCTGCGCCCACGTTGGCAGGACCCTCACGCCCCGGTCAAACCGGAAGTGCACCGCCGGGGTGGAGGGCCGCAACCGGAACCGGCCGATCCACCGGCACGCCCAGCCCGGCTGCCACCACCGCGTCCACCATCGACCGGACCCGGGCCCGAGGACCGGCCACCAGCACGTACTCGGTGTTGCGGAGGTGGGAGACGGTGCCCACTTTCCGACCGGCCGGGTTGTGGATCCCGATCCTCGCCCCGACGTACCGGGCCGAGTCGAACGCCAGCACCTCGACGTGGCCCCGGGCGGAACAGAGCTGGTGCAGTTCTTCATAGTCCAACCACGCCTCGTTGTTGTAGGAGAGGATCACCACCTCGGCCCGGACCGAGGCGATCACCCGGGCCAGAGCTGCCGGCATGGTGCGGCGGCCGTTGAAGACACTGCGCGTCGACGGGTCCCGCAAGTCCTCGCGCTTGCAGGCCACGCCGTAGTGGGGAGGCGCGTCCCAGGCGACGATGGTCTCCCACACGTGGTAGTTGGAGTCGTAGCGGTGCTGGTTGTAGGGGGGATCGAGGTAGGCCAGGTCCACCTCGCCCAGCTCGCTGGAGCCGGCCAGCGCGCACGCATCCCCCCGGAGGGCGCGCCCCGGCCCGGCCAGCAGGTCGGGGACCCGCAGCCTGAGCGGCAGGTGGGCCCGCGCCGCCCACTGCTTCAGGTAGGCCATCTGCAGGCCGGTGGTCGAATCGACCCGGTCGGCGGCCTCGAGCAGGCTGGTGAGCAGCACCGGCCAGAGAACGGTGCCGGCGTAGTCGGCCTCGATGGCGTCGCGCACCGCATCGATGCGGGCGCCGTTCTCGGGCCGGAAGTACCGCGAGGACGTACAAAAGGTGGCAGTGACGTACCCGGGCCTGCCCGGCAGTGCGTTCAGTGCGTCGACGGCGTCGGCCACCGCGGCACCGAGGCCCGGTTCGGCCCGCGGGTCGGTGGCCACGTAGCACCGGGCCAGCACGTGGGCGAAGCGTGAGCTGTCCACCGCGGTCATGGTCAGCCCGATCCGCTTCCACGCCTGGGCCACACGCGTGGTGCCGGTGAAGAGGTCGAGCCCGCTGCGGGCCCCTGACGCCTCGGCCAGCACGGTGAGCGCGGGCACCAGCCGGCGTTTGGACCCCAGGTACTTGATCACGGTGCCCTCGTCGTCACGGGTTGATCACCGGCGTCCGAACCGGCGGAACCACCAGTTCGGATCGCGGGCATGGGCGTGGAAGTGATCGGGGATCTGGCGCATGACCCGGTCGTAGGACCACTCGCCGGACCCCAGGCGGACGTCTGCCACCAGGCCCAGCTGGGTCAGCATGTGCTCGACCTCGGACTCGGGTGGTTCGTTGCCGTGCTGCTTCCACACCACCATCGGCACCCCGCACACCTCACAGTCGGCCACCCAGCAGGTGTCGTCCTCGTGGAACCACTCGGTGATGCGGGCGGCCTCGCACAGCTCGCAGACCGCTTGGGCGCGGCTCAAAGCGTGTACACGTTGACGGTGGTCCCGGGCAGTACGGATGTCCCCGCCACCGGATCGGTCGAGAGCACCTTGTGCGAGCCCGGCGGGCCGTAGGGGCCGGCGACCTGGAGCCCGAGCGCCTGCAAGGCGGCGGTGGCGTTGGCCACCGAGCTTCCGGTGAGATCGGGGACGGTGACCGGCTGCGGACCGAGCGACAGGTTGACGGTCACCGTGGAGCCGAACGCCTGGGGACCGGCAGTGCCGTCCGGCGTGGTGCCGATGATCTGTCCGGTAGGTACCGTGGCGCTGTACTGCTTGCCCTGGGCCGGGACGAACCCGGCCGCGGTGAGGGCAGCCGATGCGGTCGCGTAGGTCGACCCGGGTCCGGTCACCGGCGGGACGGCCACCGGCGCGTGCCCCTTGGAGGTGATGATGGTCACCGTCGAACCGTAGGGGGCGGAGCCGGCCGGTGTGGTGCTGAAGATGGCGCCGGCCACCACCGTCGAGCTGTACTGCGCCGCAGAGGCCGGGCACGCTCCGACCAGATGGACGGCCTGCAGGGCTTGCACGGCATCGTTGCAGCTGGTGAAGGTGGTGAGGTTGGGGATGGCCACCGGCGGCGGCCCGGCCGAGACCACCACGCCAATGACCGATCCTTCCTTGGCGGTCACCGCCGGGCCACCCCTGCGGGGCTGAGGCTGTTGGTCGAGTATCAGGCCCGCGCCCAGGGTGATGCTGAACCGGTGGCCGGTCGGGTGGACCGTGAAGTGGTCGCCACTCACTGTCTTTCCGGCCGCGGCCAGCGACTTCCCGACCAGGAGGGGCACCGGATGGCTGGGGGTGAAGACCTTCTTCTCCACGGCGAGGACGATGCCGCCCGCGATCAGACCGGCCGTCGCCACCATCGTGGCCACCACCCATGGCCACCGTCGCCGAGCCCGAGGCTCATCGTCCCCTTCCGCTGCGGGCTCAGCCTGGCGCCCCGCCAGGCTGGGGCGCGACTCGGCCACTTCGGGGGTTCCCAGCTCGGTGGCGTCCTGCACGTCGACGCCGAGGAGCGGTCGTCGGGCCGGCCGGACCATGGCGCTGTCCACCTCGCCGGCCTCCTCGACCGGAACCGCATCCACGATGGGCAGTGGCGCAGGCGCGGGCAGGGCCACCGCAAGGGCTTGTAGTCGCAGCGTGAGCTGGGCGGCGTCATAGCGCTCGGCCGGGTCGGGGGCGGCCGCCCACACCAGCACGTCGTTGAGGAGCCCAAGCGCCGCGTGCTCGGGCAGCAGGGCGCCCACCCTGGCCATCAGGGTGGCCACCGTGGTGTCACCGATGAAGGGCGCCTCGCCGGTCACCCCTTCGTAGAGCACCAGGGCCAGCGAGTAGACATCGGCCTTGCCGTCGAGCACCCACCCTTCGACCTGCTCGGGGGCCGCGTACCGGGCGGTCCCCAAGATGGCGCCGTCCGGCTCGGTCCACGCCGCCTCGGCCAGCGCCCGGGCCAGCCCGAAGTCCGCGATCCGGAGGCGGCGGTCGGCGTCGAAGAGGAGGTTGGCCGGCTTGATGTCGCGGTGGATCAGGCCGCGACGGTGGGCGTAGTCGAGGCCGGCCGCGGCTTCGAGCCCCACCTGTACCGCCTGTTCGGGCGTGAGCAGCACACCGGTGTCGTAGACCTGGCGGAGGCTCCCCCCGGCCAGGTACTCCAGCACCAGGTAGGGCTCACCGTCCTCCTCGCCCCAGTCGTAGACCTGCAGGATGTTCGGATGGTTGAGCGCCGCCACGGCCCGCGCCTCGGCCCGGAAGCGCCTGAGGAAGGCGACATCGCCGGCCAGTGCCGGGTGGAGGACCTTGATGGCCACCCGGCGGTGGAGGGAGACGTCGTCGGCCAGGTACACGTGTGCGGACGCGCCGGTACCAAGGGCGGTGACCAGTCGGTAGCGGCCGCCGAGGACACGCCCGATGGAGTCGGTGATACTCGGCATGATTGTTGCCCAAGGCTACCGAACGCTTCTCTTCGACAGGTGGAGGGTCGCCGGATCCCGTGGGGCCTCGGCGGGGCCGCTATGGGGTCCCTCCAACCTGTTCACCCGGTTTCGGTCCGCGGAATAGAAGCCGGTCCGTTGCCGCGCTTCAGCCCGGTGCCGGAAGCTCTCCGGTCTCGAGCAAGGAGGCAAAGCCGGCGCCGTCGACCATGGGCACGCCGAGCTGCTCGGCCTTGGCAACCTTGGAAGCGCCCGGGGACACCCCCACCACCACCGCGTAGGTCTTCTTCGAGACGGTCGACGGCGACTTGCCGCCGCGGGCCAGAATCGCCCCTTCGGCCTCCTCACGGGTGAACCCCTCGAGCGTCCCGGAGACCACCACCGACCGGCCGGCCAGCGTTTGGGCCACCGCGGCGGACCCGCCGATGAGGTCCACCCCCGGCTCGACCATGTTGACCCCGGCCGCCCCTAGGCGCTCGGTCACCGATCGGTTGACGTCGGAGGCGAACCAGTGGACGACGCTCGAGGCGATGACCGGGCCGACCCCCTCCACCGCGGCAAGGCTCTCCTCGTCGGCGCTGATCACGGCGTCCAGATCGCCCCTGGCCCGGGCCAGCGCGAGTGACCCGACCTGTCCCAGATGGCGGATGCCCAGGCCGATCAGCACCCGGCTCAACGGCTTGGACCGCGACTCGTCGATGGCACCGAGGAGATTGGCGATCGACAGCGGCCCGAACCCTTCGAGCCCCTCGAAGGTGGCCGGGGTGAACGAGTAGAGATCGGCCACATCGACGAGGAGCCCCTTGTCCACGAGCAGCTGGACCCGCTGCTCGCCGAGCCCTTCGATGTCCAGGGCCGAACGGGAGGCGAAGTGTGCGATGCGCTGGACCCTCTGGCCGGGACAGTCGAGGTTGGTGCAGAAGGTGTCGCTCTCGCCGGGCAGGCGGACCAGCGGGCCTTCGCAGACCGGGCAGAGCGCGGGGAACTTCCACGCCCTCGGCCTGGGGCGACCGGCAACCAGCACCGGCCCCACCACCTCGGGGATGACGTCGCCCGCCTTGCGCACCATCACCGTGTCGCCGGGCCGCACGTCCTTCGCACGCACCTGGTCCTCGTTGTGCAACGTGGCCAGCGAGACGGTCGATCCACCGACGAACACCGGCTTCAGCACCGCGAACGGGGTGGCCTTGCCGGTGCGCCCGATCGAGACCTCGATGTCGGCCAGCTCGGTCGACCGTTCCTCCGGGGGGAACTTGTAGGCGATGGCCCACCGCGGGGCCCGCGAGGTGGAGCCGAGCCGGCGCTGCAGCGCGAGGTCGTCCACCTTCACCACCACCCCGTCGATCTCGTAGTCGAGGTCGTGGCGGCGCACCTCCCATCGACTGCAGAACGCCAGGACCTCCTCGAGGCCGTGGAGCACCTGGCGCTCCGGGTTGACCGGGAACCCGGCCCGTCCCATCCAGTCCATGGTCCCCGACTGGTCGGTGGTCAACTCGTCGGGCAGTGCCGCGCCATCGCCCGCGTCCCTGTTCCGACGGCCGCTGCTCCCGCCGTCGACGTCGCTGCCGACACGGCTGCCGCCGGGTGCCCCCTGCAACTCCCCAACCTGGTACGCCCAAAACGAGAGCGCCCGGGTGGCGGTGACCGACGGGTCCTTCTGGCGCAGGGAGCCTGCGGCGGAGTTGCGCGGATTGACGAACAACCGCTCACCGGCCTCGGCCTGGCGTCGATTGAGGTCCTCGAAGGCCGAGATCGGCATGTAGACCTCACCCCGCACCTCGATGATCGCCGGCGGCGTGCCGGCCTCGGGCAAGAGGTGGCTCGGAACGGCGGCGATGGTGGCCACATTGGCGGTGACGTCCTCACCGGTGCGCCCGTCCCCCCGGGTGGCAGCCTGGACGAAGATCCCGTCGCGGTAGGTGAGCGAGATGGCCAGTCCGTCGATCTTCAACTCGCAGACGAACGCAGTGTCAGCCGCGACCTGCTTGGCCAGCCGGTCGGCCCACGCCTGGAGCTCCTCGGGGCTGAATGCGTTGTCGAGGCTCATCATCGGCACCCGGTGGGCCACCGGGGCGAAGAGTGGCGACGGCGCGGCACCGACGGCCGAGGTGGGCGAGCCCGGCACCGCCAGGTCGGGGTGGTCGGCCTCGATGGACCGCAGCTCGCGGACCAGGGCGTCGAATTCGGCGTCGGCGATCTGAGGGGTGTCGAGCCGGTGGTACAGATCGTTGTGATGGGCGATGAGGGAGCGGAGCTCCTCGGCGCGCGCCACCGGATCGGAGCCGGTCGCGTCAGGACCGGACGTCACGTGCCCCCCCTCGTGCCCACGACCCTCTCGTCGTTCACGCGGCGATGCCCGAGCCGATCACCGCGTCGGGATCGTCGAAGTCGTAGAGCGCGACGGTCTGGCCGGGCGCCACCCGTCGCTGCGGGACACCGAAGGCGATCGACAACTCCTCCCCCACCCGGGTCACGGTGCCGGCCACCGGCCGCCCGTGGGCGCTGCACTGGGCCATGACGGGAAGGCTGGTTGCCACCCCGCCCGAATCCGGATCGCACAGGCCTGCGGGCATCCCGTCCACCCAGCACACTGTGTGCAGGCGCACCTCACCGGCGTGTGCCGCCTCGGGCGATCCGAGCGAGACCCGGCGGCTCGCGATGTCCACACCGGTCACGAAGCGGCGGCGCCCGTCGGTGCCGTGCCCCATCCCGCGACGCTGCCCCACCGTCACCAGCTCCACCGCCCCGACCGCGCCCAGGTCCTGGCCGGTCTCGTGGTCCACCAGGCGACCCGGGTGCAAGTCCAGCCGCTCCGCGAGGAACCCCTCTCGTCCCTGGTCGGACCGGATGAAGCAGACATCCTGACTGTCGGGCTTGGTCGCTGTGCGCAGCCCCAGGCGAAGGGCCTCGTCACGCACCTGGCACTTGGTCATCTCCCCCACCGGAAAGATGGTGCGGGCCAGGTGGCCCTGTCCGAGCATTGCCACGACGTACGACTGGTCCTTCAACGGATCGGCTCCCCGGCAGAGGCGGAAGCGCCCGTCGGCCGTGGTGACACGACGGGCGTGGTGACCGGTGGCCACCGCGTCGAAACCCAGGGTTCGCGCCCGCTCGAGCAGGCGATCGAACTTGAGGTGCCGGTTGCACTCGATGCACGGGTTGGGCGTGCGGCCCTCGGCGTGGCCCCGCACAAAAGGGCCGACCACCCGTTCCTCGAACTCGTCCGCGAAGTTGAAGACGTGATGGACCATGCCCAGCTGGTCGGCCACCCGTCGGGCGTCCTCCACGTCGGCCACCGAACAGCAGCCCGAATCCGATGCACCACCCCAGAGCTTGAGGGTGGCCCCCACCACCTGGTCGCGCCCATGATCCGCTGCGACCAGGGCAGCAGCCACCGAGGAGTCGACACCGCCCGACATGGCGACCAGCACACGCATCCCGTCAGTCTCTCAGTTGTGCGACGGCGCCCGGCACCACGGCCAGGGCGAGGTCGATGTCCGCCTCGGTGGTGGTCGTCCCGAGGGAGAACCGAATGCCGCTGCCGGCCTCCTCACGGTCGAAGCCCATCGACTCCAGCACGTGGCTGGCCTCCACCGCTCCGCTCGAGCAGGCTGCGCCGGCCGACACCGCCACGCCGGCCTCGTCGAGCAGGACGACCAGGGCCTCGCTCTCCACGCCGGCAAAGCGAAGGTGCAGATGGCCTGCGGTCCGGTCGGCCCGGTCGCCGGTCTCGCGGGTTCGGGCCACCGCGTCGAGCAGCCGGTCGCCCAGGCGATCACGCATCGGGGTCACCCGATCCACCGTGCGCTGCCGTTCCGAGACGGTGACGGCCAGTGCGGTTGCCATGGCCACGATGCCGGCCACATTGTAGGTGCCGCTGCGGCGTTCGCGCTCGTGGCCGCCACCGTGGATGAGGGCGCGCACCTCGACGCCGTTGCGGACCACCAGGGCCCCGACCCCCTTCGGCCCCCCGAACTTGTGCGCGCTCACCGCCACCAGGTCGGCCCGGGCGGTCAACCCGCGCAGGTCGAGCCAGGGCACCGCCTGGACGGCGTCGGTGTGGAGGAGAGCGGACGGCGACCGCTGGCGGACCACCGACGCCACCGAGTCGATGGGCTGGACGGTGCCGATCTCGTTGTTCACCGCCATCACCGACACCATGCCCACCTCGGGGGTGCACGCCTCGGCCAGGGCGTCGAGATCGATGATCCCGTCCTTGCCGGGTCGCACCTCCCGCAACTCGGCCCCGGTTCGCCGGGCCAGGGCCCGACACGTGTTGAGGACGGCGTGGTGCTCCATGGCCGAGCACACCAGCACCGTCGGGGGCGTCGACCGGGTGGCGACCATCGCCTCCCACGCCCCCGAGACAGCCAGATTGTCCGCCTCGGTACCGCCCGAGGTGAACACCACCTCACCGGGGCCGGCACCGAGCCACTCGGCCACCTGGTCACGGGCGTCCTCCACCGCCGCCCGGGCCCGCCGGGACTCGGCGTGGCTCCCCGACGGGTTGGCGAAGTCGTCGGCCAGATAGGGCAGCATGGCCTCGACCGCCTCGGGGCGCATCGGTGTGGTGGCGGCGTGATCGAGGTAGGCCCGCCCCCCTGCCATCAGGCGATCCACACCGACTTCACATTGCAGAACTCGTGGAGGCCGTGGGCGGAGAGCTCCCGCCCGATTCCCGAGCTCTTGATCCCCCCGAAGGGGAGCTGGGGCATGGAGACGACCATGCCGTTGACGAAGACCTGCCCCGCGTCGAGGTCGTTGACGAACCGTTGCTGTTCGTCGGGGTCGTCGGTCCACACGCTCGACCCGAGGCCGAACTCGGTCCCGTTGGCCACCGCCAGCGCCTCGTCGGCGTCGGCCACCACATAGAGGAGGGCCACCGGCCCGAACACCTCCTCGGAGGCCACCCGCATGTCCGGGGTCATCCCGGTGATCACGGTGGGGCGGTAGAAGTAGCCGGGGTGATCAGCACCCTCAGGACCAACGACACGCTCGCCCCCGCACAGGATGGTGGCACCCTTGGCCCGGGCGTCCTCGACCTGGGCGGCGATTGTGTCGCGGGCCGCGGCGTTGACCATCGGCCCGACCTCGGTGGCCGGGTCGAACGGATCGCCCACCGAGGCCGCGCCCATGCCGGAAACGAACCTTTCGGTGAAGGCGGCCGCGACGTCGCGGTGGACGATGAACCGCTTGGCGGCAATGCACGACTGCCCGGCGTTCTGCACCCGGGCCTGCACGCCCACCGCAGCTGCCCGCTCGAGATCGGCCGACGGGAGCACGATGAACGGATCGCTGCCCCCCAGTTCGAGCACCACCTTCTTGCCGGCCGCGCCGGCCTGTGCCGCCACCGCCCGGCCGGCACCGACACTGCCGGTGAGGGTCACCGCGGCAACCCTCGGATCGGCGATGATGGCCGGCACCTGGTCGGTGCCGATCAGCAAGGTCTGGAGCACCCCGTCGGGGGCGCCGGCCCGAAGGAACAGGTCCTCAAGCAACAGGGCGGTCCGCGGCACGTTCGGGGCGTGCTTCAGCAGGCCGACGTTTCCCACCATCACCGCCGGCGCGATGAAGCGCGCCACCTGCCAGAGCGGAAAGTTCCATGGCATGATCGCCAGCACGACGCCCAGTGGCTGGTAGGTGACCAGTCCCAGCGAGGCGTCGACCAGGATCTCTTCGTCGGTGAGGAGGGCCTCGGCGTGCTCGGCGAACCAGCGGAACCCGCTGGCGCACTTGGCCACCTCTCCCTTGGCCTGGGCGAACGGCTTCCCCATCTCCGTGGTGACCACGTGGGCGATGTCGGGAAGCTCCCCTTCAAGCAGCTCGGCCGCGGTGATCAGCAGACGCGACCGCTCGGCGAAGGTGCTCCTCGACCACCGGGACGCGGCCCCAGCCGCCACCGCCAGGCGCGACTCCACCGTTGCCGCGTCATACGGCTCGAAGGACTGGAGCAGCTCCCCGTTGGTCGGGTTGATCGTGGCGATCGGGGGGCCGGAATCGACAGGATGCATCTCCTCAGTATTCCCCACATTCTTCCCACCGGCAGTGGAGTGAAGCGTCACTCGGCGGCGATGGGGCGGCGGGTCAGCCCCTGTCGAGAAGTTCCGGGATCAAGCTCCTCTGCAGCTTGCCGGTGGCCGTCCGTGGCAGGGCATCGACCACCTCGTACTGCTTGGGCCGCTTGTAGCCGGCCAACCGGGCCTCGGCGTGGGCCCTGGCGGCCTCGACCAGCCGTCGGGGGGATCCGCTCGCAGCGGAAGCCGCCGAAGCGGCAGGCACCAGGGCGGCACACACCCGCTGGCCCCATCGCTCGTCGGGAAGCCCGAAGACCGCCACCTCGGCGACGCCCTCCAGCTCGATGAGAGCCGCCTCCACCTCGGCCGGGTAGACGTTGACCCCCCCGGTGATGATCAGGTCGTCCCGGCGCCCGTCGAGGAAGAGGTAGCCATCGGAGTCGAGCCGCCCCAGGTCTCCGACGGTGAAGGCTCCGTCGCGCCAGGCCGACGCCGTCTTGGCCTCGTCCCGCCAGTAGATGAAGCGGGCGAACCCGGGGGGACGACACCAGATCGTCCCGTCCCCGTCCACCGAGAGGGTGCGGCCGGGGCGGGCCCGGCCGACGGTGCCGGGGCGGGCAGACCACTCGTCGGGCGGGCACACGGTGAACTGGCCCTCGGTAGAGCCGTAGAACTCCCACAGGACGCCCGGGCCCACCGCGGCCAGGGCATCCCGCTTGAGCGAGGGGGGGCAGGGCGAGCCCGCGTGGACCAGCAGGCGCAGCGAGTCGAACCGTGCGGGTGGGTCGCCGCCGGTGTCCAGCAGGCGGCGCAGGGACGAGGGCGCCACGAAGGTGGTGGTCGGCACCGGGCCGAACCGGCCCTCGAGGGCCTGGCGGGCCACATCTGCGTCGAACCGACCGAGGACGAGGCAGGTGCCACCCCGGAGCAAGGTCCCCCCGGCGAACCGGATCGACACCGAGTGGTACATCGGGGAGCAGACCAGATGCACGTCGTCGGGTCCGAACGACCACAGGTCGGCCTCATCGGCGAACGCCGCCTCCGCGGTGGCGGTGTCCCACAGGCCCGACCACACCCCCTTGGCCCGACCGGTGGTACCCGACGTGTAGTGCATCGGCCGGGCCAGTGGATAGGGCGCCAGGGGCACCGGCGACTCGGTATCGAGCTCGGCCAGTCGGGCTGTGTCGGCGACGACCATCGAGGGGTCGGCGTCCGCGACCAGCAGGTCCCGCTCGCCCTCGAGGAGCGTGGCGTTCAAGAGCACGGGGACCACGCCGATGCGCAGTGCCCCGAGCACGGCGCACAACAGCGCCGCCGAGGAAGGGAGACAGAAGGCCACCCGGTCACCGGCCTGCAAACCGGCCGCGATCAGGGCTCCGGCGGCGCGCCTTTGCGCGTCCTCGGCATTGGCTGCGGTCAGGACCTCCACGGTGACCCCTGGGCTCACGGGAGCTCGTCGGTCGGAAGCAGGGACACGACGGAGGTGGTGGTCGTCGTCGGATCACGGAGTGCGGTGAACACCCGCGGACGAAGTGCCGTGAGCGCCGCCATCCCCCCGAGGAGGAGCACCGCCCCGCCCACCGTCACCGCCTTGATGCCCAGGTGATCGGCGATCCACCCCTGGAGTACCGCCCCGATCGGATAGACGATCCCCAGGCCCATCATGTAGATGCTCAGGATGCGGCCTCGGGCCTCGGCAGGGGCACGCAACTGGACCACCGTGTTCAGTCCGGAAAGGACGGCGATGTAGGCGGCACCCACCGCCAACAGGGCGAGCGCCGCCGACCACAAGGTCGGGGCCAGCCCGTAACCGACCAGCAGCACCGGCAGCACGAACAGAGCGGTCCGCAGCATGGTCACCCGGCCGATCCGAGCCGCCAGCGACGGCAGGGTCAAGGCGCCGATGACTGCGCCGACTCCCTGGGCGGTGACCAGCACCGCGGTCCCCACCGGGACACCCACACCGTTCCGGTGGAGGACGCCGGACATGGCCGCCACCAGCGCGATGAACGGCGAGGCGAGCAGGGCCACCACCGCGATGAGCCCGATCGCAGATCGACAACCCGGCTCGGCCATCGCCGCTCGTGCACCCTCCACGATGCGGGCCACGATCCGGACCGCACCGGCCTGCCCCAACGGCTTGGGCAGCCGCACCATCGTCAACGCCACCACCACAGCGGCAAACGATGCGGCGTTGATGCCGAAGACCAGGGCGTAGTTGTGCGAGAGCAGGGCCAGGCCTGCCAACGCCGGTCCGATGACCCGCCCGAGGTTGAACTGGGCCGACGACAGCGACACCGCGCCGAGCAGGTCCTCGTGAGGCACCAGGTCAGGGACCATCGCCTGATACGCCGGAAACCCGATCGCACCGGACGCCCCGCCCAGAAACGCCAGGATGACCAGCACTGCCGGCGTGTCACGCCCGACGGCGGCCAACACCGCCAGCACCGCGGCGAAGGACATCTCGGCCAGCGTGGTGACGATCAACCAGCGCCGACGATCGAGCCGGTCGGCCAATGCGCCGCCGAGGGGAGCGAGGAGGCCAATCGGAAGGAAGCCGGCGGCGGCGACCAGGCCGGTCCACCCGGGCTGACCGGTGCGGGCAAAGACCAGCACCCCGAGGGCCACGGTCTGCATCCACGAGCCCACGTTGGACACCAACGCTGCCGACCAGATGAGGGCGAAGTTCCGCGAACGCAGCGGGCGAAGCGATGCCAGTGTCACCGGCCGAGGTTACCGGGTAGGGGATTGAGCGAGGCCGGCCCAGGTGGGCCCTGCGGCCGAGGTTCTGGCCAGGGGCTCGCCGGCCGACGCCCGACGGAAGATCTGCTTGCGATGAGTCGCCCGGAGCATTTGCCGGGTTCGTCCCTACTTGTCGAGCTTCACCTTGCGCCGGGGCCTCAACGCGAACCACCAGACGCTGGCCATGGTGGCCACGGTGGCCAGCACGCCCAACGCCGCCGGCTTGGCGATCTTGCGGGAACGTTCGGACATGTCCGCGACGTTACCTGGCGTTACCAGTTGCCGCTTCGATGCCGTGCGCCAAGGCGCGGGGGCCTAGCAAGGGCGTGCACACCGCTTGGGCCATTCTTCGATGGCTCATACCGAAGTCCATATCCGATTCGTCGGCATGATCCCAATGATTGAAGCCAAGACAGACAACCTCCACGAGGCCATTGCCCTGCCGGGGCTACAGGGACGGGGGCTTCCCTTTCTAGATTCCACCCGGTTCGTCTGGCACCCGGAGGCGCACTGCACCGGCAACGTCTGCTGGACCGTCCGAGCCCGCTGCACCCAGGCAGCGATCGAGGATGAACCGTGCCACCCAATCGGCCGAATTGAACCGGCCCTCCTGCTTGAGACGTCGGAAACGCCGGACATCGGGGAACGCCTCCTCCGTGCTCGAACGGATGAGGGTCTGCATGTCGGTGTCCACCACGCCCGGCGCCAGGGCGTAGGCCCTCAGGCCGGCTGGGAGCTCCTCGAGTGCAACGACCTCGGTGAGCATCTCGACCGCTGCCTTCGAAGCGCAGTAGACGGCCCATCCCTCATAGGGGGTAGCCGCCGCCCCCGACGAGATGTTGACCAGGACTCCGCCCTCGGGCTGGCCCCTCACCTGTCGGGCAAAGGCGCCCGTGCCGTGGACGACGCCCAGCACGTTGGCATCGAAGTGCCGACGCACTTCTTCGGGGTCGGCATCGGCAAGCGGGCCGATCGGGGCGAGGACCCCTGCGTTGTTCACCCACAGATCGATCCGACCGAAACGCTCGGCCACCGCACCGGCAAAGGCATCGACCGCGTCGGCGTCGGTCACATCGACCGATGCCGTCAGGGCGGGGGCCCAGTCGGGCGATTCCGGCCGGGCACGGGCGCACAGGCCCAGATGCATCCCCTGGCCGGCAAACGTCTCGGCCATGCCGGCACCGAGGCCACGGCTCGCCCCGGTGATGACGGCGACCCGGCCGGCGTGGATGCTCAACCCCTCCACCTCGATCGCTGGTTGCCGGCAGCCGTCACAGCCCGCAGGATGCCACGCCGCTCGAGTGCCCGCAGAAAGTCCGATGCTGGTTGGTCACGTCGATGTCGCCGTCCGCCGATCATTCGCAGGCCCTCTGCGGTGCCGAGGCAGTGTTTCCGGCTCAAGCCGTGGAGAGGCCGAGCGACTGGGTGAGGACCCCTTCGAGCACGAACGAGTAGGTGGCCGCGATGTGATAATCGTCCCAGTACACCTGGTACTTCCCGATGATCGCCGTGCAGATCGTCGAACAGAACCATGGCGTCACATCGATGTACCGCGCCCCCTTGCTCGCCGTGGCGGCGCGCTCGGCTCGGTTGAACACGGTCGAGTACTGGACAACGGGACCCGAACACTTCTGCACCGCGGCACTGTTCCTGGCCAGGCACTGCGGGCCGGCCTGCGGAAGGATCGGGATGTTGCCCAACACCACGATCTTGCTCTTCGCTACCCCGAGTCGATCGAACGTGGTCTCCAATCCCTGTTGCCACTGGTGGGCGCTGTAGCCCTTGCCGTCAGGCTTTCCACGCACCTCCTGGGTGATCACCACGAGATCCGGGTGAAGCCGACTTATCCGGTCGAGTGCGAAGCGGTGCCACTGATCGCACACCGAGTACTCGCCGCCGGCCCGACCCCATCCGGGAGGGTTCTCGTAGGTGAGCATGTCGGCAGGGCAGTCGCCCTTTCCGAGGTAGACCAGCTTCCAGTGGGACATGACCGCGATGACGTTGACGGCATCGAACCACATCGCCGCATGCGAGTCCCCGTACAGCACCATGGTGCGGGTTCCGTGCGGATCGCCGAACACGCACGCGGGGATGCTGGTCTGGCCCAGTGCAGGCCAGCAGAGCGGTCCAGGGCCTCCCCAATCGGTGCGGACCCCGGCCAGCGAGGGGGTCAGGTCTGCCGGAAGCACCCGGATGAGGGGCGCTACTCGGACCAGGTTCGCCACGAACGTCGATGGATCGGGGGTGCCCGAGGTGGTGGGGTGCACCCGGCCGGGATGAACGGTCCCTCGAGGAGTCGAGGCCGTGCTCGCATGGTCGCCGAGCCCGACGGTGGCCACCCCGAAGGAGACCGCGATCAACGCGACGCCAAGGCCGATCGGTGCCCAACGTCTGGCGCCGACGAACGTGGAGTGTCGGATGGGGTTCTCGACCAGGTTGTAGCTCACGATCGAAGCAAGCAGGGCGACCAGCAACCACACCAGGTTCTGGCTGAACGGCAGACTGGTCTTGCCGACCGATTCCGCCGCGATGATCAGGATCGGCCAGTGCCACAGGTACAGCGAGTAGGAGAGTTTTCCGAGCCACCGGAACGGGGTCACCTTCAGGAGGCCCTCAGCTGCCCACCGGGGCGTAGCGGCCCCGCCGGCGATGACCAGTGCCGTTCCGATGACCGGGAGGGCTGCCTGCCACCCCGGGTAGGGGGTGTTGCTGGTGAACATGACAGCGGCGAGCCCGATGGCCCCCAACCCGGCCCAGGTCATGATCGAGCCGATGACCTCGGGAACTTCGAGGAGCCACTCCGTCCCCACCGCGATCAATGCGCCGAGCGCGAGCTCCCATGCCCGGGTGAAGGGAGAGAAGAAGGCGACCGTCGGGTTGGAGGCCGTCTGGATCACGGAGAAGGTGAACGAGGCAACGATGGTCGCGGTCAGACCGATGGCCAGTCGCGCCCGCAGCGACAGTCGGCTCCGGACCGCAGAGAGCACCAGAAAGATCGTCGGGTAGACGAGGTAGAACTGCTCCTCGACGGCAAGTGACCAGAAGTTCTGGAGCGGAGAGGGCGGCAGCTGCGCGGAGAGGTAGTTCGTCCCCACCGAGGCAAAGTGGAAGTTGGCGAGGAAGATCGCCGCCCATCGCGCGTCGATCGCGGTCTGGTTGCCGTCGACGACCCCCAGCACCGCGTAGGTCGCGACGACCGTGACGACGATCGCCAGCGTCGCGGCCGGAATGATGCGACGGCATCGACGCCCGTAGAAAGCGAGGATCGAAGTCCGATGGGTGGCGGCCTGCTCCCGGAGGAGCACCCCGGTGATGACGAATCCGGAGATCACGAAGAAGACATCCACGCCGATGTAGCCCCCGCTCAGCCCCCGAAGGCCGGCGTGGTACAGCACCACCAGCACGATGGCGACGGCCCTCAGTCCTTCGATATCCGGTCTGAATCGGCGGTCGCCGGGGGCGGTGCCGGCCTCATCGCCGGACTGCAGCAGGCGACCATCGCCCGGTGGCTCGGAGTTGCCCGACATGCCTCCTACTGCCCCCTGGTTCCGACGCTCATCGGGCCGTCGTCCCGATGACACCCACCTCGGGGTGCCATCGCTCCGAACGGTCGCTCAGGTCCTGCTGATCCTCGAACCGCGTGCGTCACCCGTCGGTGGACACGAAGACGTTCTTCACATCGCTGTAGGAAGCTAGTGCCTCGAGCCCGAGTTCGCGGCCGAACCCCGACTGCTTCATGCCGCCGAAGCTGGTCTGCACCCGCACCGAGCTGTTCGAATTCACCGAGAGGTTGCCGGCCTGCACGGCCCGGGCCATGCGCAGGGAGCGTGCCCCGTCCCGTGTCCAGATGGTGCCGGACAGCCCGTAGGGGGTGTCGTTGGCCAGTCGGACCGCTTCCTCCTCGTCCTCGAAGGGGATGACCGCCACCACCGGACCGAAGATCTCCTCGCGGTCCATGCGCCAGTCGACGCCGGCCGGGGCAACCACGGTGGGCGGAAACCAGAAGCCCGGACCATCGGGCACTCTCCCCGACGTGTGGGTCGGGACCGGCCCCCCGCCAGGCTCCCCCATCCCTTCGGCCAGGTAGCCCGCGACCACCTTGCGGTGGGCCTCGGTGACCATTGGCCCCATCTTGATGGCCGGATCCGTCGGATCACCCACCGTCCAGGCGTCCACCGCATCGGCCAGCAGCCCGAGATACCGCTCGAACACCGGCCGCTGCACCAGCACCCGACTGCGTGCGCAACAGTCCTGGCCGGCGTTGGCGAACACACCACCGGGGGTGGCCGCCGCGGCCCGCTCCAGATCGGCGTTGGCGAAGATGACCGAGGCCGACTTCCCCCCCAGCTCGAGGGTGACCCGTTTGATGGTCCCCGACGCCCGGGCCATCACCTCGCGTCCCACTTCGGTGGAGCCGGTGAAGGCCACCTTGGCCACATCGGGGTGCTCGCTCAGGCGGGTCCCGATGACCGAGCCCTTCCCCGTCACCACCTGGAGCACTCCCTCGGGAATGCCGGCATCGAGGGCCAGGTCGGCCAGGCGCAGTGCGGTGAGGGGCGTGATCTCCGCGGGCTTCACGATGATGGTGTTCCCCGTAGCCAACGCGGGGCCGACCTTCCAGGAGGTGATGGCGATCGGGAAGTTCCACGGGACGATGGCCGCCACCACGCCCAGGGGCTCGTGGAAGGTCATGTCGACCCCCCCGGCCACCGGTACCGTGGCACCCCGGTGCTTGTCCACCGCTCCGGCGTAGAAGTACAACACCTCGGCCACCATGCCCACCTCGTCGCGGCTCTCGCCGATGGCCTTGCCCACGTTGGCGGTCTCGAGCTGGGCCAGCTCCTCGCCGTGCTCCTCTACTTGGGCCGCGAACCGGCGCATCAGGCGGGCCCTGTCAGCGGGTGCCATCGCCCTCCAGGCCGGGCCGGCTCCAAGCGATCGGGCCACTGCGGCGTCGACTTCGTCCACCCCCTGGATGGGGGTCTCCGCGATGGTGGCCTCCGTTGCCGGGTTGATCACGCTGGTGACGTTGCTCATCCCTGCTCCTCCTCGACCGATGGTCCTCGCTACCGGGTCCGCGCCGCGTCGACCAGTGCATCGAACAGTCGGCGGTCGGCGAACTCCTCGGGATGCCACTGCACGCCCACCACGAACCGGTGGCCGGGCAGCTCGACAGCCTCGATCACCCCATCTTTGCTTCTCGCGGTCACCACCAGGTCGCGGCCCAGCTCGCCGATGGCCTGATGGTGGCTGCACAAGACGTTCACCCGCGCACCGAGGAGTCTGCGCACGGCGCTGCCCTCCTCGGTGACGACCGCCACCGAGCCGAAGGCGCCGGGCCGGGGTTGGTGGTTGTTCGTTCCGAGGAGGTCGGGCAGCTGCTGGACCAGGTCGCCCCCGAGGTGGACGTTGAGCAGCTGTACGCCCCGGCAGACGGCCAACACCGGCAGGTCCCTGTCCAGCGCCCCAGCCAGCAGCCCGAGCTCGAGCTCGTCCCGCCGGTGGCTGGTGCCGCCGTTACGGGGGTCGGGGTCCTGCCCGTACCGACCGGCATCGACGTCACCCCCGCCGATCAGGACCAGGCCGTCGAGGGCGGAGAGCAGGCCGTCGAGCCTCGCGGTCATCCCCGTGCCTGCAGGCTGGCCGGGTCCGTCGGTGGCATCGCCCATCGGAGGCACGAGCACCGGTTGACCGCCGGCGGCCTCCACCAGGTCGAGGTAGGCACCGGGCACAAGCGCTGCGTCGCGGTCCCACGACCACCACCTTGTGACCTGGCGGTACATGGACACCCCGATCAGAGGGCGGGGTGGTGCCGGCGTCATGGTCGCCAGTATTCCACCGCTCCGTGCCGCCCCGATAAGGTTCGCCACCGGGCGAGCTGGCTGGTCCGGCCGGACCAGCCAGGTCGACCCAGGTCGGAACCGACTGCACACGGGATGGAGGCTCCAATGGCACGACTCGACGGCAAAGTGGCGGTGATCACCGGCGCGGGAAGTGGCATCGGACGTGTTGCCGCGGCGCTCTTCGCAGCCGAAGGGGCCAAGGTGGTGGTGGCCGATGTGGTCGCCGACCAGGCCGAATCGGCGGTAGCCGAGATCATCGCCGCCGGCGGCTCCGCCACGGCGGTTGCCACGGACGTCTCCGACGAGGGTCAGGTCGAGGCCATGGTCCGCACCGCGGTCGACACCTACGGCGGCCTGCACGTGCTCTTCAACAACGCAGGGATCTTTCCCGATGACGACGGCGGTGTCCTCGACACGCCTCCCGCGACGTGGCAGAAAGTGATGGAGGTCAACCTCAAGGGGGTCTGGCTCGGATGCCGGGCCGCCATACCGGCCATGCTGGACTCAGGGGGTGGCTCCATCGTCAACGTGGCCTCCTTCGTGGCCCTGATGGGGGCGGCCACCGCACAGATCGCCTACACCGCGTCCAAGGGTGGGGTGTTGGCCATGACCCGCGAGGTGGCCGTCGAGTACGCCCGCAAGGGGATCCGGGCCAACTCGATCTGCCCGGGGCCGATCGAGACGCCGCTGCTGGCCGAGCTGCTGGCCGATCCGGCCCGCCGCCAACGGCGCCTGGTGCACATTCCCATCGGGCGGTTCGGGCGCCCCGAGGAGATCGCCAAGGCGGCGCTGTTCCTTGCGTCGGACGACGCCTCGTTCGTCACCGGATCCGCTCTGGTGGTCGACGGGGGCATCACCGCGGCCTACGTCACGCCCGAGTAGCGGCCCGATGTCGGCAGATGGGCTGGACGAGACGCCCCCGCTGGAGCAAAGTGCTTCCATGATGACCCTCGCAACCCTCCCTCATCAGATCCGTTCGGGTGACATCGATACGGTCGTGGTGGCCTTTCCCGACCTGCAGGGCCGCCCGGTGGGAAAGCGGGTGACCGGCACATTCTTCCTCGAGCACGTGTTGGACCACGGGATCGAGGCCTGCGACTACCTGCTTGCCTGTGACGTGGACATGGATCCCCTGCCCGGCTACCAGTTCGCCACGTGGGAGACCGGCTACGGCGACGTCAACGCGGTGATCGACCCCCTGACGGTGCGGCCACTGCCCTGGTTGCCGGGCAGTGCGATGGTGCTCTGCGACCTGCTCACCATGGACGGGGAACCGGTCGAGGTCTCACCGCGTCGGATCCTTCGCCGCCAGCTCGAACGTGCGGCCGAACGGGGCCTCGAGGTCAAGTGTGCCACCGAGCTCGAGTTCTACCTCTTCCTCGACTCGTTCGCCGAGGCCGCCCAAAAGAACTGGCAGGGGCTGGTGCCCCACGCCGACACCATCGAGGACTACCAGCTGCTGCAGACCTCGCGCGAGGAGTACATCATCGGGCGGATCCGCAACCAGATGGTCGAAGCCGGCATCCCCATCGAGTTCTCCAAGGGTGAGGCGGGCATCGGCCAGCACGAGATCAACATCACCTACGGCGGGGCGCTCGAGGTGGCCGACCGACATCTGGTCTTCAAGAACGGCGTGAAGGAGATCGCCTCGGGGTTCGGCCGGGCGGCCACCTTCATGGCCAAGTGGTCCATGGAGTCCGCCGGCTCGTCCTGTCACATCCACACCAGCCTGTGGGATGCCACCACCGACACTCCTCTCATGGCACCCGCCGACGGGGAGTCCTCGCCGTCGGGCTTCTCCACCAAAGGCCAGCAGTGGGTGGCCGGCCAGATCCACGCGGCCCAGCAGCTGGCGTGGTGCTTCGCCCCCTACGTGAATTCCTATCGACGCTACGTGCCCGACTCGTGGGCGCCGACAGCCGTGGTGTGGGGAGAGGACAACCGCACCTGCGGGTTCCGGGCGGTCGGGGCCGGAGCCGGGCGGCGGGTGGAGAGCCGGATACCCGGCGCCGACGTGAACCCGTACATCGCACTGGCCGCAGCCATCGCCGGTGGGCTGTGGGGTATCGACCACGGGCTCGAACTCGAGCCGGCCTTCACCGGCAATGCGTACAAGGCACCCGAGGTGCCCCGCATCCCCGCCACCCTGGCCGAGGCGATCGACACCCTGGCCGCGAGCGAGGTGGCAGCCGAGGCCTTCGGGCCCGAGGTCCACCACCACCTGCTCAACACCGCCCGCCAAGAGTGGGCCAAGGCCAACTCGGTGGTCACCGACTGGGAGCTGGCCCGCAACTTCGAGCGGATCTGAACCGTCGGTCGCACCCCGGACGCACCCCGGTCACGTCCCTGCTCCACCGCTACTGCACCGCGCCGTCAGAGGCCTCGCCCGCGCACCGCACCAGAGCCGTGCCCTTGACGTGCCGAGGCGGTCCTGGCACCATGGAAGGCATCATGTACGTAGCGTCGACCTCGGAACTCCTTCTTACCTAACGGCGAGCGCCACATCGCGTTCGCCCGCTACCTCCTGAGCCATAATGGCCAGGGGGTTTTTTGTTGGCCGCAGCACGACGGCGTGTCGACCGGTCGTCGGCGGACCACGAGGAACCAACCGGACACGAACCATCATCAGGAGTCAAGGGAGCATCCCCAGTGAGCAGCGAACCGAACACCACAGGACCGACAGGCACCACCGACCATGGCGGGCACCATCGTTTGGCCATGCCCTGTGACGTGTCACCGATGCCATTCCACCTCTACCGTCCGTACGCTCCCCTGACCCTTCCCGACCGGGCCTGGCCGGATCGCCAGGTCACCCGTGCCCCCCGGTGGGCCAGCGTGGACCTGCGCGACGGCAACCAGGCGCTGGTCGATCCGATGGATCCCGAGCGCAAGTTGAAGCTGTTCCAGACCCTGGTGGACATCGGGTTCAAGGAGATCGAAGTCGGGTTCCCCTCGGCCTCGCAGACCGACTACGACTTCCAACGCCAGATCATCGAGGATGGGCTCATCCCTGACGATGTGACCATTCAGGTGCTGGTCCAGTGCCGCGAGGAGCTGATCGAGCGCACGTTCGAGTCGCTCGCCGGATCGCCGCGCGCCATCGTGCACTTCTACAACTCCACGTCGGAGCTGCAACGTCGGGTGGTGTTCGGCCTCGACCGGGCCGGCATCGTCGACATCGCGGTCAACGCTGCCGGCCTGTGCAAGAAGTTCGAGTCCACGCTGCCCGAAACCGACATCCGCTACGAGTACTCTCCCGAGAGCTTCACCGGGACCGAGCCCGACTTCGCCGTCGAGATCTGCGAGGCGGTCATGGCGGTGATCGAGCCCACCCCCGAGCGGCCGATCATCATCAACCTGCCCAACACCGTGGAGATGTACGGCCCCAACGTCTACGCCGACGTCATCGAGTGGTTCGGGCGGACCATCAGCCACCGCGACTCGATCATCTTGAGCCTGCACCCGCACAACGACCGGGGCACCGCCGTGGCCGCAGCCGAGCTCGGCGTCCTGGCCGGCGCGGACCGGGTGGAGGGGACGTTGTTCGGCAACGGCGAGCGGACCGGCAACGTGGACGTGGTCACCCTGGCCATGAACCTCTTCTCCCAGGGCATCGACCCGGCGCTCGACTTCAGCGACATCGACAAGGTGAGGCGGGTGGCCGAGTACGCCACCCGAATGCCGGTCCATCCCCGCCACCCCTACGCCGGCGACCTGGTCTACACCGCGTTCTCCGGTTCCCACCAGGACGCGATCAAGAAGGGATTCGAGGCCATCGGTGATGACTATGACCACTGGGAGATCCCCTACCTGCCCATCGACCCGAGCCACACCGGTCGCACCTACGAGGCCATCATTCAGGTGAACAGCCAGTCGGGCAAAGGCGGCGTCGCCTACGTGATGGACACCGAGCACGGGCTCGACCTCCCCCGTCGCCTGCAGGTCGAATTCTCCAAGCAGGTGCAGGCCGTCACCGAGGACAGCGGAACGGTGATCCGGGCCGGCGAGATGTGGGACGTCTTCTCGCGGACCTACCTCCCCGAGGACGCGGGCGTCCGCCTGATCGGCAGCGAGGTCACAACCGGGGGCCGGCGGACCACGGTCACCGCCCAGCTGCTGGTCGACGGCAAGTCGCGCACGGTGATGGGAGAGGGCAACGGGCCCATCGATGCCCTGGTCGGGGCGCTGCGGACCGATCTCGGCGTCGACTTCGAGGTCAAGGACTACAGCGAGCACGCCCTGACCTCGGGCAGCGGGGCCTCGGCCGTGGCCTACGTGGAAGCCGAAGGGCCCGACGGATCCACCTGGTGGGGCGTGGGGATGGATTCGAGCATCCTCGATGCCTCGCTGGCCGCGGTGGTCAGCGCCGCCAACCGGGCCCTGGCGGCAACGCCACCGGGTCCACGATCTTCTTCCAACCCCCCGGGGTGAGGGCATAGCTCGAGACGCTGCCCCTGGTGAACCACGCGGAGACAGCCGGCCGGACCAGCGTGGCTGCGGCCGCGGCCAGCAGTGGGACCGCTGCCACCGGGTCGTGCCCTGAGGGCGAGAGCTCCTCGCTGCTGTCCTGATAGGCGCCGGTGTGACGCATGGCCGACACCAACTCGCTCAGCACGGCGAGCCGCCCGCCCCGTTCGCCAGCCCCCAGCACCGACAGCAGCAGTTGGTGGGTGCGCACCCCCGCCTTGCCCCCGGGTAGCACCCGGACCCGCTGGCCCTGGGCGATCTCCATCATGACGCCGACCAGATCGACCCCGGAGGCCAGCGCATTGGCCGGCTCCACCAACCGGGGGTTCACGTCGATGACGAGCGGTCCGTCGGCACCCACGATGACGTCGGCTGACAGCGCCCCGTGCCATTCGAGGGATGCGCCCAACACCTCGACGTGACGCCGGGCTGCCGGCAAGCTCACGCTCTGTTTGTGGCTCGCCCCGCCATTGATGCCCTCGGCGACGCGCTCGCATGCGTGGAAAGCCACCAGCTCCCCGTGGTCGAACACGGACTGCACCATGACCAAGGGGCCGCTGACCGGGCGCTGCACCAACAGCGCGCTGCCCTCGAAGGCACGTTCTCCGGCCAGCATCACCGCAAGGGCGGCGGCCTCCTCCCTCGTCCTCACCAGATGGACGCCGGACGTCGCAGTGCCGATCGGCCGCTTGACGAAGGCCGGAAGGTCCTCGAAGGCAGCAAGCTGCCTGGCGCTGATGATCACGGACGCGTGGGGTTGGGGCAGGCCGAGCCGGGCCAGCGTCCGGTGGGCCGAGACCTTGTCCTGCACCGCGGCGAGTGCGGCGAACCCGGGGACAAGCGTGGTGACCCCGGCATCGGCCAGGCGCTCCCGCGAGAACGACAGGACCGCCACTTGCTCTTGGGCCGGGAACAGGACGTCGAAGTCGCCGGAAGCCCACACCGACATGGCTGCGTCGAGCCAGGCAAACGGATCGGGCCCGTAGGACGGCACACGGTGCACGTTCTGCACATGACGGGTGAAGCGGCCGAGGCACCAGGCATTCGGGGCCAGCACATCCACCTTGTGGCCCATGGCCCCGAGGCGGAAGGCGGTCTGTTTCGAGGTGAGTCCCGACCCATCGGTCAGCAGTACGCGCATTGCTGGTCCCCTGTCTCGACCGGAGCACCTCGACCGCCCGGTGCGCCGGCCCCGCCCTGGTCGCCCGGAACGCCGGCGCTAGCCGGAACGCCGGCGCATTGCCTTTCACTTCGGAAATAACTATATGTCTTACACATACAATATATACATAACCCGTATACAAATCTCCTGAGCAGATGAAACACTTGTCGGATGGGACGTCCGCTCCAGATCGACCGTTCGTCGGTGCTGGAGGCCGGGTTGCTCCTCGCCGATGAGAGCGGGCTCAGAGCGGTGACCATGCAGGGAGTGGCGCGGAGCCTGGGGGGGGTCACGCCGATGGCGCTCTACCGGCACGTGGCCAACAAGGCCGACCTCTTGGACGGCCTGGTCGAACTCCTCCTTACCGATGTTCCCCTGCCACCGGAGACGATGGCCTGGCGCGAACGTCTGCGGTGGATGGCCCAGGCGATCCGCGGCACCGCGCAGCGCCACCCCGCCGTCTTTGCCCTGCTGCTCCAACGACCGGCAGCGACGACCGGCGCTCTCACGGTGCGAGACGCCGTCTACCGGGCCCTTCGTGAGGCTGGGATCGCCGAGCCCGACGTGGCCCGCACCGAGCGGGTCATCAGCACGGTCGTCCTCGGCTTTGCCGGCAGCGAAGCGGGAGGTCGGTTCGGTTCGAGGTCCAAGCGGGAGATCGACGCGGACTTCGCTGCGGTCGAATCGATGGTCGAGGGCTATCTCGACCGCATGCGCAAGGTGAGGCGGGGCTCAGGGCCGCCGCCCTCAGGCTCGGGCCGCGGCGGCGGTCGGGGGGCTCAACTCCCCAGCGGATGATGCACGCGGACGTCAGGGTACCGGTGGAACCCGCGATCTGCGGTCACCAGCGTGGCGCCGTGCTCGAGCGCCAGAGCAGCTAGGTACGCGTCCGGCACCAGGTTGCCCTTGGCACCGGCCCGGCTACACAGGTCGACGAAGAGGGGCCAGTGCCGCGGCCCCGGGCGAACCGGCGTCGCCGCGGGGGCGGCCAGCACCACCTCACAGAACTCGATCGCGGCGCTCATCGGAGTCGGGTCCTTGTAGATCCGGTGATTGGTCACGATCCGGAGGAACCCGCTCAGCACGAGCTCGCTGACTCCGACCGGTTCGGAACCGCCGAGGCACTCCTCGAGCCACTGCCGGTACTCGTGATGCCGGATGCTTTCCTCCCGTCGGGCATAGACGAGGAGGTTGACGTCAACGAGCAGCATCGAACGGTGAGTTCTCCCCGAGCAGCTCGGCGAGGGACTCCTTGTCCTCGAGGTCGACGCCGGGCTGCACACCGGTGCCGCCGTCGGTGGGCAGTACCACCCGCACCGGCTCCGACAGGGGCGCCGACCGCTCGGCCAACATCACCCGCAGGGCGTCGTCGATCACCCGACCGAGCGAGCGATGCCCTCGAGCGGCCACGACCTTCGCCTCGGCCAGCAGGTGGTCATCGATGTTGACCGTCGTACGCATGTGGTCATCATAACATCACTCCTACGCATCATGATGCGATCCTGAGGATCGACCCGGGCCGCCGGGACCCGCGACGCGCACCACCAGGACCTGGGCGCGCAGCAGGTGAGGCATGTCCTGTCGGGGACCAGGTTCGCCCGAGGTTACGATCCTCCTTGCCCCGGGCCGTGGTCCGAGCGTCGGCCTATCCGAAGCGGAGTGTTGTCCGGTGTCCAAGCAAGCGAACGGCTATCTGGGGAGGCTCCTCTCCTCGTCCGGCGGCGGAGGCAAGAACGGCGCCATCACCCGGCGCGACCGGTTCATCAACGAACACCTCGAGCGGCTTCCCGAAGATGCCATCGTGGTCAACGTGGGCTGCGGGGTGGTGCGGAGGTTCGAGCCCGACTGCTCCTGCCGGTACCTGGCCACCGACCTGCGGGTGCTCTCCAACGTCGACTTCGCCTCCGATGCGGCCAGGCTCCCCATCGCCGACCACTCAGTCGACACCGTGCTCTCCCTCGAGCTTCTGGAACACGTCCCGCAACCACACGCCGTGGTCGAGGAGCTCGGCCGAATCCTCAAGCCCGGCGGGACGGTGATCGTGTCCGTGCCCTCGACCGTCCCCCGCCACGACGACCACGACTACTGGCGCTACACCGCAGAAGGATTGAAGCAGCTCTGTTCGGGCGTCTTCGAAGACGGGGAGGTCGAGGTCTTCGGCGGGACGTTCGAGGCCTTGGGCTACATCGCCGCGTACTACCTCGCCCTGGTCCTCCACGTGATCCGGATCCCCAGCCGCCGGATCACCCAGCTCTTCCCCACCTTCGGGTACTGGCTCGACCGGAAGAACAGTTGGTCCTCGTCACCGACCGCACTCCACACGATCGCCTTCGACCTGCTCTTCGTCGGCACGACCCGTTCGCCGGGCGGCTGATTCGCCGGGCGGCTGACCCTCAGAACCTGTTCAGCCGCTTGAAGATGCCCTTGGTCTGCTTGTACAGCGCCACGAACTCGGCGAACAACAGGTCGTACTCGGGTGCGGCCGACCGGTCAGGGGTGAACGTCCGCCTGACCTCGACCATGGCCGGGATCTGCTCGACGGTCACCCGGCCCAGGGCCAGCAAGGTGATGAGGGCCGCACCCCGCACGTTGGCAAGCACCGGCTCGGCCACCTGGCGGATCTCGCGACCGAGGATGTCGGCGTGGATCTGACACCACTGCTCGGAGCTGGCGCCGCCGCCGATGAAGGCCAATGACTCGAACCGGCAGCCCGCAAAGCGCTCCACCGCCTCGAGCAGCCATCGTGAGTTGAACGCCACGCCCTCGTAGACGGCCCGGACCATCTGGGGGCGCGACGTGGTCAACGACAAGTTGTGGAACCCGCCCCGAACGGTATGGTCGTCCACCGGGGACCGCTCGCCGTTCAACCACGGGGTGAACAACACCCGACCGCTGCCTGGCGCCACCGAGTCGACCATGGCGTTCATCGCTTCGAAGTCGTCGGCGAACCCCAGGTTGTCCCGCAGGAACGTCAGACAGGCCCCCGCCGTCTCGTGCTCGTCGGCGATCAGGTACTTGCCGGGCAGCGCAGCAGGGATGGAGGCCACGTTGCTGGTCGGAGCGGTCTTCTTGAACGGGACGTGGCCGGATATCCACGACGAGGTGCCGATGTAGAGGTGGGCCTCGAAGTCCGCCACCGCACCCGAGCCGAACACGGCGGAGTGCACGTCACCCGATCCCACCGCCACCGGCAGCCCTTCCGGCACGCCCAGGTCGGCCGCGGCCTCCGCGGTCAGGTCACCCACGATGGAGCCGGGTGGCACGAGGTCAGGGAGCTTGGAGCGCTCGAGGCCGGTGATCGCAAGCAGACGCTCGTCGTAGACGACCCTGCCGATGGTGCGATTGTCTGTCACCCAGTGGGCCGCGATCGAGTCGAACGAGGCGCAGGTGCGCCCCGTCAGCTTGAGGTTGAGGTAGTCGACCGGCTCGAGGAAGGTGGCCGTGTCCCGGTAGACGTCGGGGAACGCATCTCGGATGAACAGGATGTGGGATACCGGGTCCTTTCCCGACAGCCCGGGCGCACCCCCGGTCACCTGCACCCATCGGAGGATCTTTCGCGGGTCGTAGCCGATGACGTTGACCGGGCCGCCGGCAACCTTGCGGATGGCCTCGTTCCCCCGCGAGTCCATCCAGATGATCGAGCGCATGAGCGGGGTCCCGTCGGCACCGACGGCGACCGTCCCGGACCACTGGGAGGTGCATCCCACCCCGATCAGGTCCTCGCTCGGCACCGCCGCATCGGACAGCGCCCGGCCGGCGGCAGCACAGATGGCGGACCACCATTCGTGCGGATCCTGTTCCGCCCCCCCGCCGTCGAGGAGGTGGAGAGCGACCGGCTCGGCTGCATGGGCGACGATCCGGCCACCGGTCGACACCACCGCCACCTTCGGCCCCCCGGTGCCCAAGTCGACCGCCAGCACGTACTGTTCCCCCGCACCCGCACCCGTCATCGCGCGCCACCCAGGTTCATGCCTTGACCACCCACGCCGTCGCCTCCCGCACCGTCTCCCCGTCGTCGAACTCGAGGGTCGTGCCCACCTCGGCACCGTCCGGCGGCCCGGTGGCGACGGAGCGGGCAAGGACCTCGCGGCCGATCAGGTCGAACAGCGGTGCGACGTCGTCGAGGCCGACCAGGTGGAGGTGGATCCAATCCGACACCTCCAGGCCGGTGGCCTTGCGAAGGTCCTGGACGTTCCTGATCACTTCACGCGCGAGGCCGCGCCGTCGCAGTCCCTCGTCGAGGGTGAGGTCGAGCGCCACCACCTCGGCCCCGTCCCGCGACACTACAAAACCGGGCTGTGCCCGCACCCGCAGCTCGATCTCCTCCCCGCTGAGCTCGATCGATCCATCGTCGAGCTGCACGACGACCGGTCGGCCGGCTGCCAGGTCGGCCGCGGCCGCCACTCCGTCCACCGAGCTCATCGCCGCCCGCAGCTGCTGGACCCGCGCCCCGATCCGTGGACCGAGCAGTTTGAAGTTGGGAACCAACTCGTAGGCCAGCACCTCGCCGAGCTCGCCGGTGGCCTCCACCAGGTCCACGTTCAGCTCGTCCTCCACGATGCCCGGAGGCGGCGTCGGGCTGCCGGGAGGCAGGTAGACCAAGGCGCGTGCCAGCGGCTGGCGCACCTTCACCCCGGCCTCGGAACGGGCGGCACGACCCAGCGACGACAGGCGTCGGGCCAGGGCCATCCCTTCGTCGAGTGCGGGGTCGAGCGCCTCCGGCCGAGCGAGGGGCCAGTCGGCCAGATGGACCGAGTCGTCCTCGGCGGCGCCGGTGAGGTCACGCCACATCCGGTCGGCTACGAACGGGCACAGCGGCGCCATCAGACTGGACAGCGTCACCAGCACTTCGTGCAGGGTGGCCTGGGCTCCCAACGAATCGGCCGGGTCGGCGTCAGGATCGGTGCGCCAGAAGCGACGTCGGCTGCGACGCACGTACCAGTTCGAGACATCGTCGATGAGCTCGGCGATGGCGGTGGCTGCTGGGAACGGCTCGTAACCGTCGAGTGCCTCGGTGGCGACGGCCACCGTTGCGTACAGGCGCGACCGCATCCACCGGTCGAGGACCGACCGGTCCTCGGGCGCGGGGACGGCGGGGTTGGACGGATCGAAGCCGTTCAACGAGGCGTAGGTGGTAAAGAACGACCAGGTGTTCCACAGCGTCAGCAGCGAGTCCCGCATCGCCGCATCGATCACTTCGAAGCTGACCCGGGTCGGCGTCCAGGGAGAGCCCTGGGAGAACATCCACCAGCGGAGTGGGTCCGCGCCCCGGGTGGACAGGATCTCCCACGGGTCGATGACATTTCCGACGCTCTTGGACATCTTGCGACCGTCGGCATCCACGATGTGCCCGAGGCAGAGCACGTTGCGGTAGGGGGTGGACTCCCGCACCAGGGTGTTGACCGCCAGCAGCGAGTAGAACCACCCGCGGGTCTGGTCGATGGCCTCGCAGATGAAGTCCGCCGGATAGACGAACTGCTCCGCCGATCCTTCGGCCAACGGATAGCCCCACTGGGCCGAGGGCATCGAGCCCGAGTCGAACCAGGCGTCGATGACCGGCTCCACCCGGCGCATGACCGATTCGGCGGACCCTGCGGCGGACCCTGAGGCGGAACCCGCCACCGGCATGGCGGAGCACTCGCTGCAAGGAAACGTGACGGCATCGATGTCCGGCCGGTGGGGGTCCACGTCCGACACGTCACCTCCCACCAGATCGGAGAGCTCGGCCAACGATCCCACGCAGTGGGTATGGCCCTCGTCGCATCTCCAGATCGGGAGCGGGGTGCCCCAGAAGCGGTCGCGGGAGAGCGCCCAGTCGACGTTGTTGGACAGCCACTCCCCCATCCGCCCGTCTCGGATGTGCTCGGGATGCCACCCGATGGTCTGGTTCTGGGCGACCAGTTCGGCCTTGCGGTCGGACGTCTTGATGTACCAGCTGGGCTTGCCCCAGTAGATGAGGGCGGTGCCGCACCTCCAACAGTGCGGGTACGGGTGGACGTGTCGATGGCGGCGGAACAAGCGCCCGGCCGCCTCGAGGCGATCGTTGACGGTGCCGTTGGTGTCGCGAACGGACTGGCCGGCCAGCCATGCCACCGCGTCGGTGAAGCACCCGTCGGGCCCCACCGGGTTGAGGGTGGGAAGTTCGTTCTCGCGCCCCACCTGGCGGTCGATCTCGCCGAAGGCGGGGGCGAGGTGGACGATGCCGGTCCCTTCGTCAGCCTCCACGAACGCTCCGGCGACCACCCGCCACCCGTCTCGGCCGGCGGACCCCGGTGCCGGCTCCACATCATCGAACGGCCGGTCGTAGCGGAGGCCGACCAGGTCGCGCCCGGGCACGGTGTGCCCGACGACGGTTCCCTCGCCGAACACCCGCTCCACCAGGTCGGCGGCAACGATGACGTCTCCGACGACGGCGTACTCGAGGTCGGGCCCGACCGCGGCGCCGGTGTTGGACAGCAAAGTCCACGGGGTCGTGGTCCAGGCCACCAGGGCCAGCCCGTCGAGCGAGCTCCGGCCGATACCGGCGCGCACGCGCTCGGCGGCATCTCCCTCGTCCCGCAACGGGAACAGGACGTAGGCCGACTCGTCCTCCACCTCCCGGTAGACGTCGGGCTGACCCAACTCGTGACTGCTCAGCGCGGTGCCACAGCGAGGGCAGTAGGGAACGACCTTGATGTCCTCGTAGAGCAGGCCCTGATCCCAGAGGCTCTTGAGGTTCCACCACACCGACTCGACGTACTCGGGCGAGAACGTCCAGTAGGCGGCGTCGATGTCGATCCAGTACCCGATGCGCTCGGTCAGGTCCTTCCACTCGTCCACGTAGTTGCGGACCGACGCGCGGCAGAGCCGGGTGAACTCGGCGATGCCCACGTCCTCTTCGATCTGTCGCTTGGCGGTGATGCCCAGCTGCTTTTCGACCTCGACCTCGACCGGCAGTCCGTGGGTGTCCCAGCCGGCCTTGCGGGGGACCGAATAGCCCCGCATGGTCCGGTACCGGCAGAACAGGTCCTTGTAGACCCGGGCCCAGACGTGGTGAAGCCCGGGCCGGCCGTTGGCCGTCGGGGGACCCTCATAGAAGACCCAGGGCTCAGCCCCTACCCGGAGCTCGATGGAGCGCTCGAAGACGCGATGCTCGCTCCATCGAGCCAGCTCCTCGGCTTCGAGGACGGTGAAATCGGCGTCGGTGGGAACCGGACGGAACAACGGGTACTCCCTCTCGAGTCGGATGGGGCGGGTCGGTTCGGTTCGGGTCGGTCGGGTGGGGCGGGTCGAAGGTGTTGCCGGACCCGATGGGGAGGTTCCCGCACGTTCGGACCCGACACGACCGGACCATTTCGAACCTGGTGCCGGTGCGGACCAGATACTACGGTCGCCCAGGGTCCACAATTGACCTGTACCCGAACTGCCCGAGGTCGAGACCCTCGCTGCCGGGCTGGCGCGCCGCATGGCCGGCCGGCGCATCGACCGGTGCGAGCTGGCCTCCTTCGCGGCGCTGCGCACGGTGGCGCCCCCGCTCGACGCCCTGGTCGGCCGCACCGTCGTCGAGGTCCGACGGCGGGGGAAGTACGTCTGCGTCGGGTGCGACACCCTGTGGCTGGTGCTCCACCTGGCCCGGGGCGGCTGGGTCCGGTGGTACGACAAGGTGCCGGCCCGCGCCGCCCGGCCGGGCCGGGGGCCCTTGGCCCTGCGGGTCGGGCTGGACGATGGCTCGGGATTCGACGTCACCGAGATGGGCACCGAGAAGCGGTTGGCCCTTTGGGTGGTCGGGTCACCCGACGAGATCGGCGCCGTCGCCGGCTTGGGCATCGATCCGCTGGGGCCCGAGTTCACCGTCGACCGCCTGGCCACACTCATGCACGACACGTCGGCGACCCTCAAGACCGCGCTGACCACCCAGTCGCTGATCGCCGGCGTGGGCAACGCCTACTCCGACGAGGCCCTGCACCGCGCCGAGCTCTCGCCCTACAAGAAGACCAACAGGCTCGATGCCGGCGAGGTGGCCCGCCTGCACGACGCCTTGGTGGGGGTGCTCAGCGAGGCCGTGGCGCGATCGTCGGACCTCGAGCCGTCCGAGCTGAAGGGCGACAAGAAGCGTGCCCTGCGGGTCCATGGCCGTACCGGCGAGGCGTGCCCGGCGTGCGGCGACACCATCCGGGAGGTCTCGTTCGCCACCAGGTCGCTGCAGTACTGCCCCACGTGCCAGACCGGGGGCAGGCCCTTGGCCGGCCGCAGGCTCTCCCGCCTCCTCAAGTAGCCGGGCAACCGGCGTCCACCCGGCGTCCAGGCCGGCGTCCAAACCGGCATCCATCCGGACGCGGCATCCGAAGGGATCGAGGACAATGGTCGCATGTCCGATCTCTTCTCCCTCGAGGGCCGCCACGTCCACCTGGTGCCCATGGACTTGGGCCATGTCGACGGACTGCTGACCGCTGCCACCGAAGACCGGTCGACGTTCGGCTTCACCCCTGTCCCCTGGGACCGCCCGAGCATGGTCGCCTACGTGGAGCTGGCCCTGGCCAACAGGGAGTCCGGAGACCAGTACCCCTTCGTCACCTGGTCGGTCGACGCCCGGCGGGTCGTGGGCTCCACCCGCTTCTATGAGCTCACCCCCTGGGACTGGTCGTCGCTCTACCCGGGCTCGGAGGTGTTGCGGCGCCACGACCGGCCCGATGTGGCCAACATCGGGTACACCTGGCTCGATCCTTCCGCCCAACGGACATCGGTCAACACCGAGGCCAAGCTGCTGATGATGCGCCACGCCTTCGACGAGTGGGAGGTCCGGGCCGTCCGGCTGCAGACCGATTCCCGCAATGTCCGCTCGAGGGCGGCCATCGAGCGGCTGGGCTGCACCCTGGACGGTGTGATCCGGGCGGAACGCCCGGCTTCGGACGGCACGGTCCGGGACACCGCCGTCTTCTCCATGCTGCCCGGCGAATGGCCGGTGCACCGCCAACGCCTCCTCGACCGCCTGGGCGAGTAGCTGCACCGGGCAACCGGTGGCCCGGCGGACCGCGTACCCGGCCCCGGCCCCTCATCAAACAACTGCTGGCAATTGCGCGCCAGCTGCTGCTAACTTGACGTCAAGGACCTTTCCTAGCTTTTTGGTAGATATATAGGGAAAGAGGGTTCATCGGGCTCAGGTGTTTCGATGAATCGACCTCGACGCAGACCGTCCGGATTCCTGCGAACCAACGGCAGGGTGGGGAGTTCGGACCGACGCTGGACCACGCACCCGCCGCCGTCGACATGGAGGATCCGCATGCAGTTCCCGTCCCAACAGCCACGTCGATCTCGCCGGTCAGCGCTGGTCGGCGCCTTGATCGGCATTGCGTTGACCGCCGCGTCATGCAGCTCCGCATCGGGCAGTGCGAGCACCACCGCCACCGGCGCCAGCTCTTCGACCACCTCCAACACCCCGGTGACGCTGCGACTTGGCTACCTCACCAACCTGACCCATGCGGCGGCGCTCGTCGGTGTTCAGCAGGGCATCTTCACCAAGAACCTGGCGAGCAATGTCACGCTCCAGACGTCGACGTACAACGCCGGTCCTGCGGAAGTGACGGCGCTGCTGGCCGGTTCGTTGGACGCCGCCTATATGGGCCCGAACTCGGCGATCACCGCCTATACCCAGGGCCAGAAGTCGGTCAGGATCATCTCTGGTGCCACCTCCGGCGGGGCGGCGCTCGTAGTCTCGCCGTCGATCACCTCGGCCAACCAGCTCAAGGGCAAGACCGTCGCCACCCCGCAGCTGGGCAACACCCAGGACGTCGCCCTCCGCACCTGGCTGACGAAGCAGGGGCTGACCTACCCGGGACCCAACGGGGGTAGCGGCGAGGTCACCATCCTGCCCGAGGACAATGCCACCACACTCACCTCGTTCGAGGCCGGCACCATCGCCGGTGCCTGGGTCCCCGAGCCGTGGGCGACCCGCATGGTGGCTGAGGGCAAGGGCCACGTGCTGGTGAACGAGAAGACCCAGTGGCCCAACGGCCTGTTCGCCACCACCGTGCTGGTGGTCACCACCGACTTCCTGTCCGCCCATCCAGCAGTGGTGACCGACCTCTTGAAGGGCCAGCTGGCCACTACCGCCTTCCTCAACGCCTCGCCGACCCAGGCCCAGGCCGACGCCAACACCCAGCTGGCCACCCTGACCGGCAAAGCATTGAAGGCGCCCGAAGTGGCCTCGGCATGGGCGGACATGACCTTCACCAACGACCCCATCGGCTCGTCCATCCTGACCGACCTGGTCCACGCCAAAGCCGCCGGGTTCCCGACCACCAACATCAGCGGGATCTTCGACCTGGGGCCAATCGACAAGGTCCTGATCAGTGACGGAAAGGCCAAGCTGGCCGGTTCATGACCTCGCTCGCCCCCTCCCCCACCTTGCGGCCCGACGGTCGGGCCCCCTCGGTCACCTTGACCGGCGTATCCAAGCGCCACGGTGACGCAGCGACCGGGGTGGTGGCCCTGTCGGACATCTCACTCGGTGTCGAACCCGGTGAGTTCGTCTGCCTGGTGGGGGCCTCGGGGTGCGGGAAGACCACCCTGTTGAATCTGATCGCCGGCCTCGACCGGCCGACCGTGGGAAGCGTCGAGGTCACCACCGTCGGTGAGCCGGTCGACGGAGAGGCCACCAGGTCAGGGGTGCGCCTGACCGGCGGGACTGGCACCGCCATGCTGTTTCAGGACTCGGCGCTCTTCCCGTGGCTCACGGTGGCTGCCAATGTCGAGCTCCCCCTACGCCTGCGTGGGGTGGGGCGGACCGAGCGCCGGGCCGTCGCCGACGACCTCCTCGAGCGGGTCCACCTCGGCGGCTTCGGGCCCAAGCGGCCCCACGAGCTGTCCGGCGGCATGCGCCAGCGGGCGGCGCTCGCCCGCGCCCTGGCCCAGGATGCCGGACTGCTGTTGATGGACGAGCCGTTCGGCGCCCTCGATGCCATCACCCGCGACCTGCTCCACGACGAGCTCGAGTCGCTGTGGATCGACCGGGGATTCACCGTTCTCTTCGTCACCCACAACGTGCGGGAGGCGGCGCGCCTCGGCGACCGGATCGTGCTGCTCACCAGTAGGCCGGGCCGGGTGGCGGCCACCTTTCCGGTCGATCTGGCACGGCCCCGCCGCATCGACTCACCGGAGATCGCCACACTCGCAGCGACGGTCACCGACCAGCTGCGATCGGAGGTGGGCCGGCATGGCCGGTGAGCCACCTCGGACCACGGTCGACCACGGCGGGACCTCCCCGGCCGGCCGGACCGGGGCCAACGGTGTGACGCAAGACGGCCCGATGGGGAATGGGAACTCCGCCGCTCCCACCGCACCTTCGCTGGACCAGGCCCTGGCCGGGCTCGACGCGCTCGACAAGGTCGGTCGGCCAGCCCAGGGTCGGCTGTCACGCCGCCTGTGGCGGGCGACCTGGCCGAAGCTCATCGCCCTTGCTCTCATCCTGTTGATCTGGCAGTTGGCGGTGTGGGCCCACTGGCAACCCCACATCCTCCAGACCCCATCGGCGGTGGCCCGACAGCTCTGGGACCTGCTCGGCACGTCGCTGTTCTGGCAGGCCTGCTGGGCCACCGCGCAGCAGGCGGCTTTCGGGTACGTACTGGTGGTCATCGTCGGGGGGATCGTCGGGACCTCCGTGGCTCGGGTACCGGTACTCCGGGCCGCCATCGGCTCGCTCATCACCGGCATGCAGACCATGCCGTCTGTGCTCTGGTACCCGCTCGGCTACATGGTCTTCGGCCAGAACTGGAAGGCGATCGTCTTGATGATGGTGCTCGGGGCGGCCCCGGCCGTCGCCAACGGCTTCATCAGCGGCATCGATCAGGTGCCACCCGGCCTGCTGCGAGCCGGGCGAATCCTCGGGGCCCGGGGGGTCGCCCTCGAGCGCCACGTGGTGCTGCCGGCGGCCTTCCCCAGCGTGCTCGGTGGACTGAAGCAGGGTTGGGCCTTCGCCTGGCACGCCCTCATGGCCGGCGAGTTCCTCATCGCGATCAATCCGCTCAGCCTCGGCGGACGTACGGTGAACGCGTTGACCTACGGCGACTATGCGGTGGTGGTGGCCATGATGATCGTGATCGTGTTCATCGGCATCATGGTCGATGTGGCCTTCACCCGGGTCGACACCTCGGTGCGCCGGCGGTACGGGTTGCTCGACGCCTCGGCCCCCTGATTTCGCGCGAGAGCAGCTGCTTCGTCGGTTGCCGCCAGCCCTTCGGCGAACCTTGCGAGCGAGCTGGCAAACGGCCCTTGCCACGGTAGAGTCCGTGCCGGACGCCGCGTCCCGACGACTGGCCTGGCCCGCGTCCGCATGCGACGTCGGTTCGGTGCGACAACCGCGCCGCATCTGGTAACGGAAGGCCAGCACTATGACAGTCACCGACGAAGCAGTACCGGACGCGGCGGCTCCACCACCGGGGCCGGCGGCCCACGCCGTCGATCTGGTGAAGACGTACGGCAAAGGCGATGCCGTCGTCAGGGCGCTCGACGGCATCGACATCGCCTTCGAGCGGGGCCGGTTCACCGCGGTGATGGGTCCGTCGGGCTCGGGAAAGTCGACCCTCATGCACTGCATGGCAGGGCTGGACACCCCCACCTCGGGCCACGTCTTCGTGGGTGCCGAGGAGGTCGGCACCCTTGACGATGCCGGACTGACCAGGCTGCGCCGGGACCGGATCGGCTTCGTCTTCCAGTCGTTCAACCTGGTGCCGACCCTGACCGCCCGCGAGAACATCCACCGGCCGGCCGACCTGGCCGGCCGGTGGACCAGGCCTGGTTCGACTACCTGATCGATCAGCTGGCCATCGGCGACCGGCTCTCGCATCGGCCCAACGAGATGTCGGGGGGCCAACAGCAGCGGATCGCATGCGCCCGGGCACTGATCGGCCGGCCGGACCTCATCTTCGCCGACGAGCCCACCGGCAACCTCGACTCCAACGCATCCGCCGAACTGCTCGAATTCCTCCGCAAGTCGGTGACCGAGTTCGGCCAGACCATCGCCATGGTGACCCACGACCCGCGCGGCGCGGCCCACGCGGACCGGGTCGTCTTCCTTGCCGACGGCAAGGTGGTCGGCGATCTGTCCTCTCCGACGGCCGAGGCGATCCTCGAACAGATGAAGGAGCTGGGTAGCTGAGATGTGGCGGGCGACCGTCAAGGGTCTGCTGGCGCACAAGCTCCGTCTGGCGCTGACCGCCCTGGCCATCGTGCTGGGCGTGATGTTCGTCTCGGGAACGCTGGTCCTCACCGACACGCTGCACGCCACATTCACCACGCTGTTCGAAAATGTCTACAAGAACGTGAGCTTCGAGGTGCGGGAGACGGCCGCGTTCACCGGGACTGCCGGCACCAGCGTTCGCAATCCGGTGCCGGAATCGATCGCCAACACGGTGCGCTCGGTGCCGGGGGTCCAGTACGCCGATGGCGCCGTCGGCGGCTATGCACAGTTCGTCGCCCCGAACGGCAAAGCCGTCACCACCGGAGGCGCACCCACCATCGGGCTGTCCTTCGATCCGAACCCCCAGCTGTCGTCTCTGCGCCTGAGCCAGGGGAAAGCGCCCACCAACGCACACCAGGTGGTGGTCGACGCCGGCACTGCGGGCAAGTACCACTTCGCGGTGGGCGACCACGTCCGGATCCTGCTGGCCGGCCCGCCCCAGACCTTCACCGTCTCGGGCATCGCCCAGTTCGGCACGGCCAACAACCTCGCCGGTGCCACGATCGCGGCGTTCGACCTCCCCACGGCCCAGCAGCTGTTCAACCGGGTCGGCTACTACGACTCCGTCGACGTGCTGGCCGAGCCGGGCGTGGACCTGGCCCAGCTCCAGAAGTCGATCGCCCGAGTGCTCCCCCACGGCGTCGAGGTCGTGACCGGCCAGACCGTCGCCAACGAGCAGTCCAGCTCCATCAACCAGGCCCTCTCCTTCTTCTCGACCGCACTGTTGATCTTCGCCTTCATCGCCCTGTTCGTCGGCGGGTTCACCATCTTCAACACCTTCTCGATCATCGTGGGTCAGCGGACACGTGAGCTCGCCCTGCTGAGGATCCTCGGCGCCAGCCGGCGCCAGGTGTTCCGCTCCGTACTGGCCGAGGCCGGGATCGTGGGGCTGGTGGCGTCCCTCATCGGGCTGGGCCTCGGGGTCCTCGCTGCAGTGGGGCTCGAAGCACTGCTGAAGGCCTTCGGGATCACCGTGCCCTCGGGCCCGCTGGTCTTCCAATTCCGCGCCGTGGTAGCCGCCCTCCTCGTCGGCGTGGGCGTCACAGTGGTGTCGGCCATCAGCCCGGCCAGACGGGCGGTCCGCATTCCGCCGATCGCGGCCATCGCCGACAGCCAGGCCGGGGACGACCGCTCGCCGCGCCGGCGGACCGTGGTCGGAGGGGTGATCGTCCTGGTCGGGGTGGCGCTCCTCACCCTCGGGCTGACCAAGCCCGCCATCCAACTGGTCGGCATCGGCGCCATCAGTATCTTTATCGGTGCCGGCATGCTGGCTCCCCTCGTCGCCAGGCCGATGGCCAGTGCCATCGGCCTGCCCCTCGCCCGCGTGCTCGGCGTCTCGGGGAGGTTGGGTCGGGAGAACTCGATGCGCAGCCCCCGACGGACCGCCCAGACCTCCGCGGCGCTCATGGTCGGCCTCGCTCTGGTATCGACCATCGCCGTGTTCGGCGCATCCGTCTCCAAGTCGGCGACTGCCAGCGTCGACCAGGCGATCAGTGCCGACTACATCGTGTCGGGGGCCGGCGGCGGAGGGGGCCCCAGCGGGTTCAGCTCCTCGGTGGCGTCCACCGCCCGTCTCATCCCCGGGGTCACCGCGGTATCGAGCGTGTTCTTCGGGCAGTACCTGTTGCGCGGCTCGGTCACCAACCTCACCGCCGTGTCGCCGTACCGACTTCCCGAGACGGTGATCCTGCGGATGAATGCAGGCGAGGGCGCGCCCGCACTGGTGGCCGGCGCCCTGCTGGTCGACACCACGACGGCGAACACCAAGCACCTGTCGGTCGGTTCGGTCCTGCCGGTCAAGTTCGCCCGGACCGGTGCTACCACCCTGCGGGTCGGAGGGATCTACAAGCCCAACGCCCTGCTCGGCAGCTACCTGGTGAGTGAGCAGTTCTTCCAGTCCCACTTCGACAACCCCCTGCCGATCGCCGTCCTCATCCGCTCGTCGCAGGGTGCGAGCCCCGCGGGCCAGGCTGCGGTCAAAGCCGGGCTCGCCGGCTACCCGAGCGTGAAGGTCCAGACGCAGGCCGAGTTCAAGAAGACCCAGCAGGCCCAGGTCAACCAGTTGCTCGGCGTCGTCTATGTCCTGTTGGCCCTCGCCGTCGTCATCGCGCTGATCGGCATCGTCAACACGCTCATGCTGTCGGTCTTCGAGCGCACCCACGAGATCGGGCTGTTGCGGGCCGTGGGTATGCGGCGTCGCCAGGTGCGTTCGATGATCCGGTCCGAGGCAGTGATCCTCTCCATCTTCGGCGCCGTCATCGGCGTCGTCATCGGCACCGGTCTCGGCATCGCCTTCGCCGTGTCACTGAAGGACCAGGGCATCACCGACACCGTCGTACCCTTCACCAGCCTGGTCGTGTTCCTCGTCATCGCAGCCCTGCTGGGGCTGGGCGCCGCGTCGTGGCCCGCCCGGAGGGCGGCCAAGCTCGACGTGCTCGCCGCCATCGCGACCCAGTAGCCCGTCGCTGCCCCGGTGGTCCCGCTGGCGCCGGTGGCCGCCGCGGGATCGCAGCCTCTGGCAGAATCCCCCTTGTGTACATCTCCGCCAAGGTCGACTACGCGGTGCGGGCGCTGTGCACCCTGGCCGATGCCGGCGACCATCCGGTGACCGCAGAGGCACTGGCACAGTCGCAGGGGCTCCCGGCCAAATTCCTCGAGAGCATCCTCAACGACATGCGCCGGGCGGGGCTGCTGGTGAGCCAGCGCGGCGCCGAAGGCGGCTACCGCCTGGCGCGGGCGGCCTCCGAAATCTCGGTGGCCGACGTGATCCGCCCGCTCGACGGTCCCCTGGCCGAGGTGCGCGGCCTCCGGCCGGAAGCGGCCAACTACGAGGGATCGGCCGAACACCTGCGGGATGTCTGGGTGGCGGTTCGGGCAAGCCTGCGTGCCGTGCTGGAGCAGGTGACCATTGCCGACATCGTGTCCGGCCGCCTTCCCAAGTCGGTGCAGAAGCTGACCACCGACCCGGATGCCTGGCTGTCCCACTGAGCACCGGCGGGGTGCACAGCGCCGATTCCACCAGTAGGAGCAACTCTCCCGCGGCGGCAGCTGCCATCGAGATCCAAGCCGGTTCGACCGGCTATCCGATGTCCCCCCGGGCGACCGTCACCGGTACGACCACCTGGCCCGCCCTCGGGCCGTCCTCACGCCCGCCCGAGCCGGCATCTCCGGGGCGGTTGCGGATCCGGCGGAACGATCGGGGCCACAGGCGCCGGGTGAGCACCACGTCGAACTCGGCGGCATAGACGGTCACCATCGCGCCGAGCGCGATCCACCAGATGTGCCCGAGCACCGTGGCGAACGTCCCGTACAGGTTGGAGAGGTGCCGGAGCTGGTGGCTCACCAGCTCCGCGCCGGCAAACTGCAGCAGTGTCCAGCCCACCCCCCCGAAGACGGCACCGGGCCACAGCCTGCGCCCGCCCTCGGGCAGGCGCACCAGGATGGCGAACGCGCACCAGTACATGGCGATGTTGACCACCAGCGAGAGGGCCAGACCGACCCCGTCGGAAAAGACACCCAGCTGACCGAAGGCACCCAGTCCGGCCAGGGCGCCGCCGCCGAGGAACCCCACACCCAGGATGACCAGAAACCCGGCAGCACGCGGGATCCAGTGCCAGAAGTCGGGCAGGTCGTCGCGGTCGACTCCCCATACCACCGCCATCATCACCTGCGAGTTGCGGCTGAGGCGCATGCTGCCGTACATGAGCCACAAGAGCCCCACCGTCAGGGCCAGGGTGTTGCTGGCGGACAGCTGGTGCACGTTGTCCGCCAGATCGGATCCGACCACGGGGAACTGCCGCAGGGCCGAATCGATGATGTCGTTCTGCAGCGACTTGTGGCCGTGCAGGAAGATCCCCACCGCGGTCAGCAGCACCAACAGCATGGGGAAGACCGCGAGGAAGCCGGCGTGGGAGATCTGACCAGCCAGGCGACCCGCCTGGTCGTCGGAGTACTTGCGCACCACCGCACTGGGAACCGCGCTGGGCCAGTGCCGTTGTTGGAACCGGTCGATCCGGTCGACCGTCCCTTCGACCCTCGCCCAGATGCGTACCCACAGGCGGGCCAACGCGGCCCCGAGGCGGCTCCACCACTCACCCATCGATGAGGGCCCCGCGGCCGTGGCGCTCGAACTCGGCTCGCAGCTCATCGCCGGCTGCCACGTCCATGGCGGTGAAGTCGAGCGTCGAGCCGGCCCGACGGAAGACCGCATCGTTCCCCCGCCACCACCCCTCCCGCTTCAGCGGCTCCTTGGTCACCTTGCCGCTCGCCGTCTGGGGAAGGCCGCTGGTGACCCGGACGAACGCAGGGACCCACTTCGTCCCCAGGTCACGCTGAGCGGCCAGAAACCCCCCGAAGGCGTGCGGGTCGAACGCGCGGCCCGGCAGCATCTCGATGGCTGCCATCACCTGGTCCCCCGATCGGGGGTCGGGGACCGAGTACACGGCCACCGTGGCCGCGTCTGCGAAGCGCACCAGGAGCCGCTCGATGGGACCGGCGGTCAGGTTCTCCGAGTCCACCCGCATCCAATCGCCGCGACGGCCGGCAAAGTAGAAGAACCCATCCTCGTCGCGGTAGGCGAGGTCTCCGGTCCAGTACCACCCGTGTCGGGTCCGCTCGGCAGTGGACCGGTCGTCGCCGTAGTACCCCTCGAACCGGCCGACTCCTGAGCGGTTCACGATCTCACCGATGGCGGCCTCCCCGTTGAGCAGGCGACCAGCGGCATCGAAGAGAGCCGACGGGCACTCCTCCAGCGACTCCGGGTCGACAACGGCGACACCGTCGAGGGGCGGCCCGAGCGAGCCGGCCGGGGTGTCGGGCGTCCGACTGATCGCAACCCCACCCTCGCTGGAGCCGTACCCCTCGGTGAGGACGCACCCGAAGCGCTGCTCGAACGCGGCATGGTCGGCGACCGACGCCTCGGTCCCGAACCCGCGGGTCAAGGTGGTCGCGGCATCGTCTGGTGCTGGCGGCGTGGCCAGAATGTAGGCGAGCGCCTTGCCCACATAAGTGAAGGTCGTGCACCGGTACCGGCGGACATCTGCAAGAAACCCCGAGGCGCTGAACCGCCGGGCCAGGGCCACGGTGGCCCCGACCACCAGGGTGGGGCCCCACAGCACCATCAGCGCGTTCCCGTGGAACAACGGCATGGTGCAGTAGGCCACGTCGTCCCGCTCGAACCCGTACGCCTCCGCGGAGCGCACGGCGATGGAGGCCAGACGCCCCTGAGTGCAGCGCACCGCCTTCGGCGCTCCGGTGGTCCCCGAGGTGAACAACAACAAGAACAGGTCCTCGGGGACAGGGTTGGCCTCGGACACGATGGAGTACGGGTCGGCCGCCCCGTGCCGCGCCACCAGCTGCGCCGTCGATCCGCAACACCCGATCGGCAGCCGCCCTGAAGGACAGTCCGTCGAGGAGCAGCGCACCATCGGCATCGGTGATGATCAGAGCGCAGTCGGTGCGGAGGATGTCACCGGCGAGCGCATCGCCCCTGCGGGTCGGGTTGATGCCGACCACCACTGCGCCGGCCAACGCTGCCGCGCCCAGCCAGAAGACGTACTCGGGAACGTTGCCGAGCAGCACGCCCACGTGGAGCGGCCCGCCGTCCGTCATCGAGCGGATCAGCGAGGCGCGGGCGGCACTGGCCGAGACGACCTCGCGCCAACTCCACACCTCGTCCTCGAAGCGAAGGCCGGGGTGGTCGTCTGCGGCCCGGGCCACGAGGAGCTCGGCGATGGTGGGGTCCCCGACGACACCGGCCGCCGGTGGCCTCACCTGGTCGGCTCCACCAGGAGGCTCTGGACGGCCCGGCCGATCCGGCCGTGCACGTCCCACAGCTCGGACTCGGCGGCACCGATGCCCGGGGTGCCGAACCGGGTCCGAGCTGCGAGGCACACCCACTCCCCCTCCGGCGGGCGGTGGATCGAGACGGTCAGATCAGGGTTGATGAAGAGGCTCGAGGCGAAGTCGAGCTCGGAGCCGACCCCATTGCCGAAATCGGCCGCGGCCGCCACCCGCTGCCACGGCGACGGTGGCTCGCCCAGCACCACCGGGCATCGCAGGCGGAACCAGACGGTGGCCGGCCCCGGCTCGTTCATGTGTCCTTCCACGAACCGCAGCTCCATGCCCGCGTTGTGAAAGGCGCGGTAGCCGGCGAGGGCAGATGCGATGGCGACACCGTCCTCGGGGGGAGGCGGGGCATCGTCCTCGGGTACCGACGGCATCGCGCGCTGGTCGTCGGGGGCCCTCCGTATCCGCAGCGCCCGGGCCCATGCCACCCCGACACCGTCGGCCTCGACCACCGTGTCGATCAGCTGCACCTTCCGGCCGGCCTTCGACAGTGTGCAGGTCACCTCGAGTGGAGCGACCGGCACCGGGCGGAGCAGCTCCACGGTGACCCGGACCAGCTGGAGGTCGTTCTCGCCGGTGTGGCGCTCGATGCTGCGGGCGATGAGGGCCGCCACCGGACCGCCGTGCAACGACTGGGCCGACCACGGCCCCCTGGCCAACTCGGTCGGCAGGACATGGTTGCCGTCGGCGACGAACAGGGCAGGAGTGCCGTCGGTGACGCTCGACGAGTCGATCATGCCCCGAGACGCTAGTAGTGGAGCCGGGGGCCGGCACCGCCTACCATCTGGGCGGCGCAGCGAGCCGAGTGGTCGGCATCGAGCGTACGCACAGCCCACCGAGTACAGGGAGAACCATGGGAACAGGCAAGGCAGAGATCGACATCGACCGCTCGGCGGACGAGGTGTGGGCAGTGGTCGGCGACTTCGGTGGCATCGCCGGATGGATGCCCGGCATGGACTCCTGCCGGGTGGAGGGCGACAACCGGATCGTCGAGACCATGGGGATGACCATCACCGAGCGCCTGATCGCCAAGGACGATGCAGGGCGGGCACTGACCTACTCGATCGCCGACGGCGCACCGGTCGAGCGTCACGAAGCAGTCATCACGGTGACGCCTGCCGGGGACGCCAGCCACGTAACCTGGGTGGTCGACGCCGCGCCCGATGAGATGGCCGACCTGATGGTCACCATCTACCAGCAGGCCCTCGACACCTTGAAGGTCCACGTCGAAGGATGACCGAGCCGGCCGCCGCTCCGCTCAGTGGTCCGACCGGACGCCGTTCGTACCGGATCCGAGCCCGATCCTCCGCCCCGGTCGACGAGGTCTGGCCGCTGCTCGGTGAAGCCCGCCGGTGGAAGGAGTGGTCGTTCCTGACCCGCACCGACCTCGTCCACGAAGGCAGCCCGGAGCCCGACGGGGTGGGGGCGGTGCGGCGGTTTACCCGGTACGGTGTCGGCTCGCGCGAGGAAGTGGTGGCGTGGGACCCGCCCCACCACTTCGCGTACTCGATCCTGAAGGGGTTTCCGGTTCGTCACTACCGGGCCGACGTGACGCTGTCGCCCGACGGGCCGGGCACGCTGATCACCTGGGAGGGGACGTTCGACGAAAAGATACCCGGCACCGGCCCTCTGCTGGTGGCGGTGATGAACCACCTGATCGGCCGCTTCGCCAACGGGGCGGCCCGCTACGCCGAGAAGCAGCACGGCGGAGAGCGTGGCGCAGGCCCCGTCCGATGCCGCCCGGGGTCTGCCGGTCAGGCCGGTCAGCCGGTTGGCGATGAACCACGGCACCCCGACGACCGGGGCGAGCTCGTGGGGGAGGCGGAATCCACGCGTGCCAAGGTGGTCCAGATCGTTTCGAGTCGTTCCAGCCTCGGGGAAGCGGTCTGCAGCTGTCTACCCTCCCCCAACCCCGAGATTGACGCTGCCTCTGGTGACGGCAAGTGACTTCAGGCCTTTGTCGGGACACGCCGTGCTCGATGTCGGTGCCGATGATCCTAGGAAGTTGACGGACGAATAGATCGAGCTTGAGAATGAGCCTGAAATGGTTGACGGAACGGACCCGGGTACCCAGAACTTCACGTAGGGAATTCCCGTGACTCCATTGATCAGCATTCAGAAGGGCTCGCTTGGGGTCAGCCACCACCTCCCTCGGGCGGCCGGAGTTGTTGCCTAGACAGTCTTGTTTGCCGACTTGGCAAACAGTGATGAATTAGGCAACAGATGGTGCTATCCTTGGTGTCCACCATGACAGCAAACACCATGCTCACAGAGAACGAGATGGCCGGAGCAGCCGTTGCCTGGCTCCGCGAACGGCTCCCGGAGAGCTGGGGGGTAGGACCGACTGCCCGCGCCGAGTTTCAGAGCGCACCCGAAAGGCCCGTCGACGTGGCAATCGACTTGAAGGGTCCGAACGGCACTTTCACAACCATGGCGATCGAGGTGAGCCGGACTTTCGCCCCCCGGGACGTTGACCGGCTCCTCGGCGGAATCGGACGCACGCTCCGCACCCTCGCGGGGCACATCCCGATCCTGGTGGTTGCCCCCTGGCTCAGCGAACGGACCCAAGAACTCTTAGGCGACCAGGGTCTCAACTACCTCGACCTCACCGGGAATGCCCTGATCCGCCTCGACAACCCAACCGTCTACCTGCAGACCCAAGGTGCGCGGAAGGACCCGAACCCGGCACAGCGGAGCAAGGCGCGCGTTCAAGGCCCCAAAGCGGGGAGACTTGTGCGGCTCCTTGTCGACGTATGTCCTCCATATGGCGTGCGCGAACTGGCAGCTGCGGCTGCACTCACCCCCGGCTACGTGTCGAGATTGCTCGACACGCTTGACGCCGAGGCGGTCGTTGAGCGGACGGAGCGAGGGCGGGTCAAATCGGTCGATGTCAACCGTCTCCTGCGGCGATGGGCCGAAACCTACGACGTCTTTCGCTCAAACAAGACATACCGGTATCTCGCGCCCGGTGGCGCAACTGATGCCGTTCAGAAGCTCGCGTCCGCCAATGTGATCGTTGCGGTGACCGGATCGTTTGCGGCCGTTCGTCTCGCTCCAGTTGCCGGACCCGCACTCCTCGTTGCCTACTCGGACGCACCGCAGGCGCTCGCTCAGTCGCTGGGCCTCATTCCTACCGACGAAGGCGCGAATGTTGCGCTGCTCACCCCCTTCGACCCGGTCGTGTGGGATCGGACAACAACAGACACGGGAGTGACGTACGTTGCGCCGTCACAGGCGGCCGCCGATTGCCTCACAGGGAATGGCCGAATGCCCGCCGAAGGTGACGCCCTCCTCAAGTGGATGGCAGAGAATGAAAGAGAGTGGCGACTCTCGACGCTGCCGAAGCCCGCCATGCTGGACAAACAATGAGCGGCGGCATCGAACTCGACCCTCGCTACATTGCTGCCCGACGCGTGCTCCTCGATGCGCTGTCGACCTTGGCTCCGCATGGGAAGGCGATCATCGTCGTGGGTGCGCAGGCTGTCTATCTGCGTACGGGACTCAATGACGTTGGGCTGACGATTGCGCCGTACACAACTGACGGTGATCTGGCACTCGACCCGACTCTGCTCGGTGATGAACCAGAGCTGGAACAGTCGATGCGAAGCGCAGGATTCCGATTGCTCCCGCAAGGCGATAACCAGACCCAGCCTGGTGTCTGGATCGCGACCGAGGAGATCGGTGGAGAGGACGTCGTCATTCCGATAGACCTCATTGTTCCTGAGGCCGCTTCCTCGAACCAAGGACGCCGAGGCGCGCGGCTTGGCGTGCACGGTAACCGTGCGGCGCGTCGGGCCGTTGGCTTGGAGGCTGCTCTTGTCGATCACGACACGATGATCGTGTCGGCACTCGACGCGGCCGACACCCGTCAACTGAGCGTCGAAGTTGCGGGCGTTGCAGCTCTGCTCGTCGCGAAGGCGCACAAGATCCACGACCGGGTCGCGAGCGGTCAAGTTGATCGGTTGAGCGACAAGGACGCAGCCGATGTGTACCGGATCATGCAGACGGCGCCGCCCGACGACGTTGCAGCGACCCTTTCGTATCTCAGTCAACATCCCATGGCTGGCGGAGTAACCCAACAGGCCCTCACCTTCATGGAGGAGTTGTTCGGCCGACGAGCCGGCGAGGGCGTTGCCATGGCCCAGCGGGCGCTGAGACTTGCTGTGGACGAGGCACAGGTGGCCACCCTCTGCGTCGCCTTCACAAACCAGATTCAGGTGACCCGCACGTAACCCGAAGGTCCCTGGGTATCCCCACTTCTTCCCTACTTCGGTGACCGACAGTGTTTCGAAGTCGATCCAGCTCCGAGGCGATGAGACCTTTAAGGGGGGTAGGTCAGCGCCTGATCTGGCGGACGGCTCAGAACAGGCTCATCACCCCGGGGAAGCGACGCCCAGGCCGGCATGGAGAGCAGCTTCGACCGATTCGCGGCTCACCTGGCCGCGCTCTGAGCGCCCGCCGGTCCATGGGCTCAGGACGGTGGAAACCCTCGGCCGCTGGGCCGCCGGCGGTGTTCAGACGCCGACCTGCATGAGCCGGTGGGCCCGCGCCTCCACCTGCCGGCGAGCCTCGTCGAGATCGACGGTCAGGCACCGCCCGGCTTCCACCACCTGACGTCCCCCCACCCACACGTCGGTCACCAGGCGGCTCGAGGCCGACCAGACCAGGTGCTCGATCAGCTGGGCATCCTCGAGCAGCGGCACGAAGGCCGGATCGTCGAGGCGCACCGCGATCATGTCGGCCTTTGCGCCCACGGCCAGCACGCCGAGGTCGGGACGTCCGAGGGCGAGCCCTGCTCCCCTGGTGGCCAGATCGAGAGCGGCGGCGGCCGGGAGCACGGTGGCATCCCTCTGCCTGATGCGGGCCAGCATGGCGGCCAGGCGTATCTCCTCCCACAGGTCGAGGTCGTTGTTGGAGGCAGGCCCGTCGGTCCCGAGGCCCACCCGGATGCCTCGGGCCAGGAGCTCGACCAGTGGTGCGACCCCCGATGCCAGCTTGGCGTTGCTCTGGGGACAGTGGGCGACCGCCACGTCGTGCCTCCGGTAGACGGCCATGTCCTCGTCGGACAGCCAGATGCTGTGGGCAGCCAGCACCCGCCCGTCGAACACCCCGGCCCTCGCCAGCACGGCCGGTGCGGAGTCCCCGTGCTCGGCTGCGAAGCGGGTGCACTCCTCTTCCGTCTCGGCCAGGTGGATGTGGAACAGCGCGTCGAGGCGGCGGGCGGCCTCCGCGATGTCGGCCAGCACCGGCAGCGGGACGGTATAGGGGGCGTGAGGTGCGAACCCGACCTCGATGCGCCCGCTGTCCCCGTGGCGGCGGGCGTGGAAGTCGATGATCTGCGCCGTGCGAACGTCCCACCAGTCGTCGCCGGAGCCCGTGCCGGGCAGCTGCAGGACCCCCGGGGTGACCACGGCACGCGACCCTGCGTCAAGGACGGCGTCGGCCACCGCATCCTCGAAGAAGTAGGCCTCGCAGGTGGTCGTCACACCGAAGCACAGCAGCTCGGCCGCGGCCAGGGTCATCCCCCAGTAGACGTCGTCCGCGGTGAGGTGGGCCTCCCGCGGCCACAACACGTCGTTCAGCCAACGATCGAGCGACAGGTTCTCCGCCGACCCGCGGAACAGGGTCATGGGCGAATGGCAGTGCACGTTGACCAAGCCGGGCAGCAGTGCACCGCGCACGCGGATCTCACGCACCTCGCGGTCGGGGTCCAGCCCCTGGTCGCCGGCCGGACCGACAGCGGTGATGGCCACGTAGCGCACCGCCCCGTTGTGCTCCCCGCTCGCCGCCACCCCGTGCATCCTCAACGCGCCCACCTGATCAGTGCGACTCGGTCGGGTCGCACCCGACCGGCATCGACGAACCAGCGGGCGGACCGCTCGAGCGCCTCCCGCGCGGGACGCGAGGCGTACCCCAGCTCGGTCCGGGCCCGCCGGTCGTCGAAGGACATGTGGGTGGTCGACATCCGCGCACCCTCCAACGGGACCGACGGCTCGCGGTGGAGGATCCGGCCCTCGACCAGATCGGAGAGATGAGCGGCTGCCAGGGCCACACCGCTCGGGACCCGCCGGGTGGGTGCCGCCAGCCCGGTTAGGTCGGCCAGCGTCGACAGCACGTCGCGCAGTGGCAGGTTTTCGCCGCCCAGGATGTAGCTGCGCCCGGTCCTCCCCCGTTCGGCGGCCAACAGGTGCCCGTGGGCCACGTCCTCCACGTCGACGATGTTGAGCGTGGTGTCGACGTACCCGGGAAACCGGCCGTCGAGAAACCCGAGGACGGTCCTTCCGGTGGGGGTCGGTCCGCTGTCGCGCGGCCCGACCGGTGTGGTCGGCTGCACCACCACGACCGGCAGCCCCTCGGCGGCGGCGCGCAACACCTCGTGCTCGGCCACGTACTTGGACTGCTTGTACGAACCGAACAGGTGGTCGATGTGCGCATGGGACGTCTCGTCGACCGGGTCGCCGGCGGAGGCACCATGGACTCCGAGGGTCCCCACCGTCGAGGTGTACACCACCCGCTCGCAGCAGGCCCTGGCGGCCGTGTCCAGGACGTGCTTGGTGCCCGTGACGTTGACGGCGTAGAAGGCAGCCGGGTCGGGGGCCCAGAACCGGTAGAGGGCTCCAATGTGGAAGACCACCCTGCACCCATCGACCGCCACGGCCACCGCGGTGGCGTCACGCAGATCGGCGGTCACCAATTCGACATCCACCTCGCGGAGGTTGCTGGTGTCGCCCCCCGGTTCGACCATGGCCACCACGTGGACGCCGCGACCGCACAGCTCCCGGGTGACCGCGGACCCGATGAACCCGGCCGCGCCGGTCACCAGGACCCGATCGTCAGCGCCCAGGGCGAACTCCTCCCGAAGTTCGGTCACCTACCGGCCGGACCGCTCTCGACCGCGGCCGCCGGGCGCCGGTGGCGGTGCCCCCGTCGCAGCGTGTTGCGGGCCATGGCCGTCCCGACCTCGACCAGCAGCCCCGAGTTGCGATGCGCGTCGCGGAGGACATCGTCGAGGGCGCCGACGAAGGTGTCGATCTCCTCGTCCCCGATGATCAACGGGGGCAGCAGCTTGATGATGTTGACGTTGTCGGCGGCCACCTGGGTGAGGATCCGGTGCCGGTGGAACAGGGGCACCACGATGAGCTGGCTGAACAGCCCCTTGCGGGCCAGCTCCATCATGGTGAATCGGACACGGGCACCCCGCGACTCCGGCGCGCCGAAGGCCAGGCCGATCATGAGGCCCATGCCCCGTACCTCGTGGAGGAGCTCGTACTTCTCGACCAGCGGCTGCAGCGCCTCGGTCAGCTTGGCCCCGTTGCTGGCGGCCCGGGCGACGATGTCCTCGTCATCGATGACCTGCAGCGTGGCCAGACCGGCGACCATGGCCAGTTGGTTCTTCGAGAAGGTCGAGGAGTGGACGACCGCACGGTCCATCGAGCTGTAGACGGCATCGAAGACGGTGGTGGTGGTGAGGACCGCCCCTACCGGCACGTACCCCCCCGACAGCGCCTTGGACAAGGTGATGATGTCGGGCTGGAGGTCCCAGTGCTGGTGGCAGAAGAAACGCCCGGTCCTCCCCATGCCAGTCTGGACCTCGTCGATCACCAGCAGGGTGCCGTGGCGGCGGCAGGCCTCCTGCACCGCCCGCCAGTACGAACCCGACGCCAGGTAGACCCCCTTGCCCTGGATCGGCTCGACCACGAAGGCGGCCACGTCGCCCCGGCGCAGCTCCCGCTCCAGCGCCCCCAAGTTGCCGAAGGGCACCTGGTGGCACCCGGGCAGCAGCGGGCCGAAGCCCTTGCGGAACTCCTTGCCACCGTTGAGGGAGAGCGCGCCGTTGGTCAGGCCGTGGAACGCATGGTCGCAGTAGAGGATCCGATCGCGCTTGGTGGCGCACCGTGCGAACTTGATGGCAGCCTCCACCGTCTCGGCCCCCGAGTTGGAGAAGAAGACCCGCTCGATGCCGGCCGGGGCCCGCTCCACCAACGCCTCGGCCAACAGCCCGGGCAGCAGTGCGCAGTCCAATTGGGCGAGATTGGGCAGATCGGCGTCGAGTGCCTGGTGCAGCGCGTCCTTGATCACCGGATGGCTCCGGCCCAACGCGAAGACGCCGAAGCCGGAGAGGAAGTCGAGGTACCGGTCGCCGCGGTCGTCGATGAGGTACGAGCCCTCGGCCCGGACGTAGCGACGGTCGAACCCGAGCGTGTCCAACACCTTGACCAGCTGCGGGTTCATGAAGCGGGTGTGCAGTTCGAAGCTCTCCCCCCGGCGATCAGCGAGGAGGGCGGCAAGGTCGAACGCCACGTTCACTCTCCGATCCGTCACATTCGACGAGGACGACCGACTCCGTCGCCTGCGACATGCCCAGCGTACCGGGGCCGAACCCGGGGAGCGCGCCCCGGTCGGTCAGCCGGCGCAGCTCGTCACTTCGATCCCCGCCTCACCGGTGGGCTGGTAGGGGTCGGGGTTGGCGCCCCCTGCGAACCGGTCGCCGATCCAGTGGATCATGTCGGTGGCTGACACCGCGATGACCCCCGAGTGGCTCTGGCCGGGATAGACCCAGCGTTCGACACTCTGGCCGATCGAACACTCGTGCTGTTCGAGGAGCTGGGTGGTGGCCACCGGGATCTGCTCGTCGGCCCCACCTTGGATCATCAGGAGTGGTGCGCTGCCGGCAACGGTGAGGCTTCCGGGGTCGTTGGCAACGAGCAGCTTCTTCCACGCCGGCACGGTGAACGGGTCCGCCTTGACCAGGTCGGAGAGCTTGTACCCCTGGACCTGCTTGGCGATGTAGTCCGAGCAGCCCTTGGAGAGCGCGGGTAGCAGCGACTTCCCTTTGCTGGTCAACACCGCCGACAGCGGTGCAGCAGCGTTGCCATAGGCCGCGTTGAACCCGGCCCCGGCCATCAGCAGGTAGTAGCGGAAGGGGCTGTTCTGCAAAAAGGCGTAGATGGCCTGGAACTGGGAGGGCGGTGCCCCGGCCACCACACCCTTGAGCTGGAGGTCGGGTGCGTAGGTGGCTGCCAACACCAGGCCGAACATCGCGGTCTGCCCGCCCTCGGAGTGCCCCCAGATCACATACTGCTTGCCGGCGTGGGCCGCGGGGAGCTGGTCGGCGGCCCGGACGATGTCGATGGTGTTGCGAGCGGCGACCACGCCGACCAGGTACGGGAGCAAGCCGGGCGTCCCTTCACCTTGATAGTCGCTGGCGGTCACCACCCAGCCTTGGGCAAGTAGCTGGTCGACCACCGGCACCGCGTCACCCGGTGACAGCGAGGGCGCACACTGGTCGGCCATGCCATTGGTCCCGTGCCCCCAGGTGACCACCGGGAAGCCGCCGGGGGGCGGCGGTGTCTTCGGGACCATCACCAGCCCGGTCACCAGAACCGGCTTGTTGTCGACCTGATCGGAGACGTAGAGCACCCGGAAGACAGTGCCGTTGATACCTCCACTTGGGATCTGCTGGGACTTCACCAGATGGCCAGGGGTGGTCGAGGGGAGCGCTGCCGGAAGGGCATAGAAGGTGGGCAGGCCGGCGGGCGGAGCGCCACCGGAGGCGGTCGGGGTGGTGCCCGAGCTGCATGCCGCGACGGTAACAGCGAGGACCACCACGATCGCGGCTGCCATGGTTGCCCTCGGCGTTCTCGCTCCGGCCACCGCGTTCCCTGCTCCGGCCACCGCGTTCCGTGCGTTGTTCATCGTCTCCCCTGTTCCCTCGGGTGTGGTCGCTACCGCACCTTGTCGGCCACCGACCAAGTGGTGCTCGCCCAGAACTGGCACTTGTGCTGCATCATCGCCGTCTTGGTCGCCAGTGGCGTGTTCAATGAAAGGTAGCTGCCGGTCGGAGAGGTCAGCCTTGGCCACGAGATTCCTCCGCCGGCCGGGTTGCCGGTGGCCGCAAAACGCGCCCAGGCGCTGCTGACCTGGGTGGCCAACTTCTGTTGGGCCGGGGTGAAGGCGATGGTGCCGCTCGATTCGGTCGGACCGTCGAACACGTAGGGCAGCTCGGCCGCGTGGAACGCCCCGAGGTCGATGCCCGGGGTGGGAAGGACGAAGGGATTGGGCACCTGGTCGTACTCGTACTCGTAGACCGGCACGTACTTCTGGAGGATCCCCGCACTGGCCACCGCGGGACAGGCCAGCACTGCATCGCCCACCGCCTGGCCGAGGGCGGCCCCGGCGTCGGGGTAGTCGGACAGGGGGTACTCGTGGCGAACTTTCGCGCCGACACTCGTTCCGAAGAACTGGTCCACCGCCGAGGCCCACTGGGCATCGGTGATGGAACGGCCGACCGCGTTGTAGGCAAGAGCGACGAAGAGCGTGCCTTCGTTCAGGTTGGCCCCGACGATCAACGGCACATGGTGGAAATGACCGGCGACCAGGGCCGCGGTGGGATTGGCCGGCAAAGTGGCCCCATCGGCCACCGGGCCCCAGGAAGCCCCGTTCCCGAACAGGAACGAGGGATCAGGAGGCAGTGCGTCGATCACCTGTCGGACTGGCTTGGAGCGCATGCAGTCCAGCAGCGCCGGTCCCGCCGGGCAGCCGAGTGTGGCAGCCAGTTTCGCCCCTTGGGACTCGGCGAACGCGAGGGGTCGGGTCGGGAGGGTGCAGGGGCCGCTCTCGGTGATCGCCTTCTGGAAGAGTCCTGCCGAGCCCTCCGACACCAACTGGGCACACGCGCTCATCCCACCGGCCGACTCACCGAAGATGGTCACGTTGTGGGGATCGCCACCGAACGACGCGATGTTGGCCTGCACCCAGCGCAACGCGGCCTGCTGGTCGAGTAGCCCGAGGTCGCCGGTCGAGTGGTGGGGATCCTCGGCGGCCAACGCAGGCAGGGCCAGAAACCCCAACGGACCGAGCCGGTAGTTGAAGCTGACCGAGATGGCATTTCCGTTCGCCGCATAGTTCGAAACGTTGTCGTCGCCTGCGCTGCCGACGGTGAAGCCGCCGCCGTAGATCCACACCATCACCGGGCGGGGTGTGGTGGGCACCGACACGGGCGCGTACACGTTGAGATCGAGGCAGTCCTCGTTGCCGGCATAGGCGTTGACTACCGGCACGATCTGGGGGCACTCGTTCCCGGGCTTGGTGGCATCCAGCGTGGTCGCCCACGGGGCCGCCGGGTGCGGCGCCTGCCACCTCAGCGTGCCCACCGGTGGCTGGGCGAAGGGGATGCCGAGGAACTGCCTGGTCGCCGCGAACGCTGTCCCGTGCACGACGCCGGCCGGTGTGCGGATGGTCAGCGGATCGCCGGCCACCTCATAGGTGGAAGGGTCGGCACCCTTCGGTACCGACGATGCCGTGGTGGACGACGATGCCGTGCTGGTCGACGCCCCCGATGCGCCACAAGCCGCAACGGCGGCAGCACAGCACAGTGTGACGATCGCAGCGATCCCCCGACGCATCAGCCAGACCGTAGTACCTGGCGCCGGACCGGACGGCACACAGCCGGACGGCACACTTGCACCGGCAAGGGCACCGCGATCGCCGGGGCCTGCAGCCGGCCCTCGGCGTCGACTGCCGGGACCGGGCCAGACCGTTCGATCAGCTATCGAACTTCACCACGCCGCGGATGTTAGTGCCGGCGTGGAGGTCGTCGTACCCGTTCTGCACCTGGTCGAGGCTGTACTCCTGGGTGACCAGGTTGTCCACCTCGAGCAGCCCGGCCTGATAGAGCCGCAGCAGATTGGGGATCTGGATCCTCGGGCTCACCGAGCCGAACACCGTGCCCAGCAGAGACTGGTTGAACATGGCGAAGTTGAACAGGTTGAGGCTCACCTGGTCCTGGTTGAACGGGGCGATGGCGGTGGTCACCACCCGGCCGTCCTTTGAGGCCAGTGCCAGGGCCGGGGCCACCAGATCGCCGGTGAGGACGCCCGGGGTGAGGATCACCGCATCGGCCATCCGACCCTCGGTGAGCTCGGGGAGCATCAGGTTGGCCTCGAGGATCGACGCGGCTCCGTGAGTCGCTCCGATCGCCTTGGCCTTCGCCACCTTGAAGGGCAGCGGGTCGACGGCGATGATCTGGCGGGCGCCGGCGAGCTTCGCTCCTTGGATGGCGCCGGAACCGACGCCGCCGCAACCGATCACCACCACGGTCTCACCGGGCTTCACCTTCGCCCGGTCCACCGCCGAACCGAACCCGGTGGAGATGCCGCAGCTGATCAGTGCGGCGGCCCGCATCGACACGCCCGGGTCGATCTTGACCAACGACGCCTCGTTGGCCACCATCATCTCGGAGAAGGTGCCGAGTTGGGTCATGCGGTTGAGGTTCTGGCCGTCGAGGTGGTAGCGCCACTGCCCGTCGCTGATCATCGGGCCGGCCAGGGTGGACATGCCCAGGTCGCACAGGTGCTGACGCCCCGATGCACACCAGAAGCACCGTCCGCAGGCCGGAATGAACGATGCGGCCACGTGATCACCCACCGCCAGCGACTCGACATCCGGCCCGACTTCGACCACGGTGCCCGCGCCCTCGTGGCCACCGACGGCCGGAAACAACGAGTCGACGCCGAATATCTGCAGGACCTCGACCGGGGCGCTGATGTCACCGGTCCGGAGATGCTCGTCGGAGTGGCACATACCCGCATAGGCCATCTGCACACGCACCTCGTGCGAGCGCGGAGCGTCGATTTCGACCTCCTCGACCTTCCACGGCTCGTCGATACCCAAACAGACGGCGGCACGGCTCTTCATGTGGTCCTCTCCTTTGATGGCGCCCTCGGGGCGCCGAACGGCTGTCCGCCCAGCATCGCGCTTCGGGAACGACCGCGTCGAGCGGGGGGGCCGGAGCGCTTCAGGCCCGACCGCCGTGCAGGCGGTCCTCGGCGAAACCGGTGGCCAACAGGCGAAACGCCCGGTCGACCTCACCGACGAGATCGTCCGAGTCGTGGCGGGCCCAGCAGGCGAAGGCCGCCATGGCCGCCCCCAGAGCGGCCCGGGCCACCGTCTGTGGGCCCAGGTCGTCGGGGCTGGCGCCGATGCGCCGGGCCACGAAGCGGGCCACCACGTCGCACCACTCCTCGTAGCGGACCGCGGAGTGGGCAACCAGGTCGGGGACCGAGCTGATCAGACCCATCCGGATGCGCAGCTCGTCGAGCTCTCCGGCGCCGAACCGGTTGGTGGCCATGACCGACCGACGCAACACTTCCATCATCGGTTCATCGTCGGGGGCCTCGTGCAGCCGGTCGCCCAGCCGGACCAGTTCGGCGTCGAACTCGCCCCAGACCGCGTCGCTCTTGGACTCGTAGTACCGGAAGAAGGTGCGCCGGCTGACGCCCACGGCGGCGGCGATCTCATCGACGGTGGTCTCGTCGTACCCCTGCCTGCTGAAGAGCTCGAGCGCAGCCCGGGCCACGTCCTCTCGCGAGGTACTCGGGCGCCGGCCCCGGGCCACCTCGCCCGGGCCTGCAGCCACCTCGTTCGGGCCTGCAGCAACCTCGTTCGCGGGCTCGCCGGTCACCTTCGTCATCATCAGACTTCCATTTTGGCATCCAGTGCTATAAATTCAAAGTCATCGCTTTCCACCCGGCCCCGGCCGGCCGACCACCGGAGGTCCCATGACCGTCACCAGCACCACCGAGGACGACGCAACGTCGGGCGCCATCGACACCGGGGCAGCCCACCCGGACAGGGTGCAGGCCGAGGCGGCCGCGGGAACCGCGGGAACCGAAGCAACCCTCGTCGAGGGCGACCTTCTGGTCGAGGACGTGTCCATCGACGGCATGTGCGGCGTCTACTAGAACCGCGCCGTCCGGCGGATCGAACCTCTCCCATGCCTCCCACGCCACCCGGTGCCGGGCCCCCTGAATTCGACGGCTCGCGGGCATGGATGCTGCATCCGCAGGTGTCGCTGCGGCCCGAGTCGTTCGGGGCACTGGCCTACCACTTCGGCACCCGCCGGCTCTCGTTCCTGAAGAGCACGACGCTGCTGGCCGTGGTCGAGTCGCTCGCCGGCCAGCCGTCCGGGCACGAGGCATGCCGGGCCGCCGGGGTGGCCCCGGCGGAACTCGATGCCTATGGACGCGCTCTGGCCACCCTGGCCGAGTCCGGAATGATCTGCGAGCGGACCGCATCATGACCCTGGTCACCGAGGGACCCACCAGGACCCCGGCCGTGCAGGCGCCGGCCGGTGACGGGGCAGAACGCGTGGGTGCACCGGTCGAACAGCTGGTCGAGCGGTTCGAACGCGGCCTCGATGCGCCGATCTGCCTGACCTGGGAGCTCACCTACGCGTGCAACCTGGCCTGCGTGCACTGCCTCTCGAGTTCGGGCCGCCGCGATCCGCGCGAACTGACCACCGGCGAGTGCAAGGCGCTGATCGACCAGTTCGAACGGATGCAGATCTTCTACGTGAACATCGGTGGTGGCGAACCCACCGTCCGTTCCGACTTCTGGGAGCTGGTGGCGTACACCACCGAGCACCACGTGGGCGTGAAGTTCTCCACCAACGGCTCGCGGATCACCGCAGCGGTGACCGCACGGCTGGCATCCAGCGAGTACGTCGATGTCCAGATCTCGCTCGATGGGGCCACAGCGGCGATCAATGATGCCGTGCGCGGGGCCGGCTCCTACGACACGGCGGTCACCGCCATGGGCCACCTGGCCGATGCCGGCTGTGCCGGCTTCAAGCTGTCGGTGGTGGTCACCCGCCACAACGTCGACCAGCTCGACGACTTCAAGGAGCTGGCCGACCGCTACGGGGCCCAGCTCCGGCTGACCCGCCTGCGACCCTCCGGGCGCGGAGCGGACGTGTGGGACGAGCTCCATCCCACCGCCGTACAGCAGCGCGTGCTCTACGACTGGCTGATCGCCCACGGGGAGCAGGTGCTCACGGGAGACTCCTTCTTCCATCTGGCCGGATACGGTCAATCGCTTCCGGGGTTGAACCTGTGCGGCGCCGGTCGCGTCGTCTGCCTGGTGGACCCGGTCGGCGACGTCTACGCCTGCCCGTTCGCCATCCACGAGGAGTTCCTGGCCGGCAACGTCCGCGCGGCGGGTGGGTTCACCGGCGTCTGGCGCGACTCGGACCTGTTCACCGAGCTGCGCCGGCCCCAGAGCGCGGGTGCCTGCGGCTCGTGCGGGCAGTACGACGCCTGCCGCGGCGGATGCATGGCCGCCAAGTTCTTCACGGGACTGCCCCTCGACGGACCGGACCCCGAGTGCGTGCTGGGCCACGGCGAGGACTCGCTCGCGGACCCAGGGCGTTCCGGACCACCCAAGGCTTCCCTCGATCACTCCGTGCGCCCGCGACGCCGACCCGGTGGGCCCGACGGTGGCGGCCGGCATGTCGCGGTGGACCTGCTCCCCCGCCGCCCCGACCGCTCCTGCGACGAGGACCCCCTTGCTTCCTTCGACCCCGGCCACCGGCCGCGCTGAGCGATGGCACTCCTGGTCGATCCCGTGGTGGTAGCCGGTCGCACCGCGCCGTCGCGGGTGTTGTTCGGACCCCACGAGACCAACCTGGGCGACGGGCGCGCCATCGGTGACCGCCACGTCGCCTACTACGAGCCCAGGGCGGCCGGTGGAGCGGGCATCGTGATCACCGAAACGGCCTCGGTGCACCCCTCGGACTGGCCCTACGAGCGTGCCCCGCTGGCCGAGTCGTGCGGTCCGGGTTGGGCGGCGGTGGCCGAGGCCTGCCACCCTCACGGCACCTTGGTGCTCGCCGGGCTCGGTCACTGCGGCGGGCAGGGCTCGAGCGCCTACTCGCAGTCGGTGATGTGGGCACCGTCGCGGGTGGCCGACGTGGTCAGCCGCGAGCTGCCGATGGAGATGGAGCAAGCCGAGATCGACGCCGTCGTCGAAGGGTTCGCCGAGTCGGCCCGCTCGGCCGTTGCGTCGGGCCTCGACGGCGTGGAGATCGATGCCGGCTACTCCTCGCTCCTCCGCCAGTTCCACTCGGGTCTGACCAACCAGCGCGACGACGCCTACGGTTCCGACCGGCTCCGGCTGACCAGGGAGGTCCTCGCTGCGGTGCGGTCCGTCGTGGGGAGCGCCCACATCGTCTGCCTCCGCCTGTGCTGCGACGAGCTGGCCCCATGGGCCGGTGTGACCCCTGAGCACGCGGCGGAACAGGTGGCGCTGCTAGCCGACCGGGTGGACCTGGCAGTGGTGGTGCGGGGCGGTCCCTTCTCGACGTCCGCCTACCGCCCCGACGGCCACACGTCGTCCACGTTCAACCTCGAGCTGTGCCGCCGGATGCGCGACGCCGCGGCCGGCAAGGTCCCGGTGACCCTGCAGGGCAGCGTGGTCGACCCCGACGCGGCCCAGTCCGCCCTCGACGAGGGCGTCTGCGACCTGGTGGAGATGACCCGGGCCCTGATCGCCGAGCCCCGCCTGGTGGGACTGGTCCGCCAGGGCGATTCCTCACGGGCACGGCCGTGCATCCTGTGCAACCAGGCCTGCCACGTGCGCGACAACCGCAATCCGGTCGTGAGCTGCGTGGGCGAGCCCCGCAGCGGCCACGAGACCGTCGAGCCCTCCACCGATGGACGTGACGACCTGCCCGGCGACGTGCTGGTGGTCGGCGCCGGAGTCGCCGGACTCGAGTGCGCCCGGGTGCTGTCCGGCCGGGGGCACCGTGTGCGGATCGCCGAGCGTGCCGATCGGGCCGGCGGGATACTTCGGGCTGCGGCGGTCGGCCCGGGCCGTGAGCGCCTGGCCCGCCTGGCCGAGTGGCTGATCGCCGAGTGCCGGATCCAAGGAGTGAGCATCGAGACGGGCACCGAGGTGACGGCCGCCGGGCTCGACGTCGCTCGGGCCGACGAGTTCGACGTCGTGGTGGCCACCGGCTCCCGCCCGGCACCCCTCCCGTTTCCCGTCGACGGCTCCTGCGTGGTGGTCGACGCCCCGACCCTGCTGGCAACGGGGACAGCCGGCCTGCCCACGGGCGCCGTGGTGGTCCACGACCCGGTCGGAGGCCCGATCGGCGTCGGCGTGGCCGAGTGGCTGGCCGGTGCGGGGCTCGAGGTGTCGCTGGTGACCCAGGATCAGATCGCCGGCACCCAGTTGACCCTGACCGGTGACCTGGCCGATGCCAACACCAGGCTGCAGCGCGCCGGGGTTCGACGAGAACTGCGGGCACAGGTGCGCGGCGTCGAGGGCGGCCGGGCCGTGCTCGACGATGTCTGGACGGGCGAGCGGCGCCAGATCGGGTGCGCGGTACTCGTCGACTGCGGGCACCGCCTGCCCGAGGAGGACCTCTGGCGGCAACGACCGGACACCTTGCGTGCCGGCGATTGCATCGCCCCGCGCAGTGTCCTCGAGGCCGTGCTCGAGGGGCGCCGCCGCGCCATGGACATCGCCTCGGGCGCAGCCGCCGGTCGGGCCCCCGCCGCCGCAGGGGTGGCGTCGTGACCGCCGGAGCAGACCAAGCGGTGCGGGCGGGGCGGGTTGCCGGCAAAGTGGCCTTCATCACCGGTGCCGCCCGGGGGCAGGGCCGCAGCCATGCCGTGCGACTCGCCCGCGAAGGTGCCGACATCATCTGCGTCGACATCTGCGCGGACGTCAAGTCGATTCCCTACCCGCTGGCCACGCCCGGGGACCTCGCAGAGACCGCCCGGCTAGTCGAACAGACCGGTGCCCGGGTGGTGACCGCTCAGGTCGACGTGCGCGATCCCGACTCGCTCGCCGCCGCGGTCGACCAGGGCGTCGAGCAGCTCGGCCGCCTCGACATCGCAGTGGCCAACGCCGGGGTGTGCACCATCCAGCGCTGGGACGAGGTCGACGCGGCGGTGTGGGACGCGGTGATCGGGATCAACCTGACCGGAGTGTGGAACACCTGCGTGGCCTCCATCCCCCACCTACTGGCCGCCGGCAAGGGTTCGATCATCCTGATCAGCTCCGCCGCCGGTCTCAAAGGACAGCCGTTCCTCGCGCCCTACGTGGCCTCCAAGCACGGGATGGTGGGGGTCATGCGCACCCTGGCCAATGAGCTGGCGACCCACAGCATCCGAGTCAACTCCGTCCACCCGACCGGGGTGGACACACCGATGCTGGTGGGGATGGCCGGGCTCCCCGAACGCATCGAGTCCAACCCCGACGTCCGGTCGATCTTCCTCAACTCACTGCCGGTCGACGTGATAGCGCCCGAGGACGTCAGCGATGCGGTCCTCTACCTGGCGTCTGACGAATCCCGCTACGTGACCGGCCTCACCATGACGGTCGACGCCGGTTCGACGGCCCGCTGAGCATCGGATGATCCGATGAGCGCGGGCGCCCGTTACCGGCATCTCTTCACGCCGCTGCGGCTCGGTCCGGTGGTGGTGCAGAACCGCATCGTCTTCTCGGCCCACCTGACCAACTTTGCCGCCGACGGGATGCCCACCGAGCAGCACGCCGCCTACTACGCCGCCCGGGCCGCCGGTGGTGCGGGGCTGATCATCACCGAGGAGCACTCGACCCATCGGACCGACTGGCCCTACGAGAAGCTCATCCACGGCTTCGACCCTGCGGTGGTCGGCGGCTACCGCCGGATCACCGACGCGGTGCACGCCCACGACGTGCCGATCTTCGCCCAGATCAACCACAACGGCGGACAGGCCTCGAGCATGTACTCGCGCCTGCCGGTATGGGCTCCCAGCCCGGTACCGGATCCGCTCTTCCGCGAGGTGCCCAAGGCGGTCGAGCCCCACGAGATCCGTGAGATCGTAGACGGGTACGCCCTGGTGGCCGACCACTGCGCCGCCGGTGGGTTCGACGGCATCGAGCTGCAGTGCTCCCACTCCTCGATCGTGCGCGGCTTTCTGTCACCGGCCACCAACAAGAGGGACGACCGGTACGGGGGTTCACTGCCCAATCGGGCCCGGTTGCTGCTCGAGATCGTCGCCGCCGTGCGCGACGCCATCGGTGCCGACCGCGCCCTGGGGGTGCGGATCTGCGGTGATGAGCTGATCGAAGGGGGCACCGGTATCGAGGATGCGGTCGACGTGGCCCGGCTGGTCGATGCCACCGGCCAGGTCGACTACATCAACACCTCGATCGGTGTGGCCACAGCCACCCTGTACATGATCGAGGCCAGCATGCAGGTCCCCCCCGGGTATGCCATGTTCATCCCCAGCGCCATCCGCGAGGTGGTGAGGGTTCCCGTGGTCGGGGTCGGCCGGTTCAAGGATCCACTGCAGGCGGACCGGGCCTTGAGCGAGGGCCTGTGCGACCTGGTCGGCGTGGTCCGGGGACAGATCGCCGATCCCGACTTCGCCATCAAGGCCCGCTCGGGGCATGCGACCGACATCCGCACCTGCCTGTCGTGCAACCAGGAGTGCGTCGGCCGGATGGGCCTCAACCGCTGGCTCGGGTGCATCGAGAACCCGAGGACGGGTCGCGAGTCGACCATCGTCGCCTTCCCCGAGCGACGCCGGAAGGTGGTCGTCGTCGGTGGGGGGCCCGGCGGGCTGCAAGCTGCGGTGACCGCCGCAGAACGGGGCCACAGGGTGGTCCTCTTCGAACGCCAGGACCGCCTCGGTGGGCAGGCACTGGTGGCGGCCACAGTACCCAGCCGCGCGGAGTTCTTCGACATCGCCCGCAACCTGATCGTGGCCGCACGGCGTGAGGGCGTGGACCTCCGGACCGCGACGGAGGCCACCGTCGAGGCAGTGCGGGCGGAGCGGCCCGACGCGGTCATCGTCGCCACCGGTGCCCGCCCGGCCAGGCCGTGGTGGGCGGGCGACCATCCTCGGGTGGTGGACGTACGTGATGTCCTCGAGGGTCGCGTCCACCCTGAGGGACGGGTGGTGATCGTCGACGAGCTCGGGTTCCACCAGGCCACCTCGACCGCCGAGCTCCTCGCCGACCGCGGGTGTCAGGTGGAGATCGTCACCAACGGGATGGTGGTGGCCCAGGACCTGGGCATCACCCTCGACATGGAGACCTGGAACGTGAAGGCCCACGCGAAGGGCATCACCCAGAGTGTGGACCTGGTGCCGATGGGCATCGGTGACGGTGACGGTGAGGGCGGGAACGGGACGGCGGTCCTCACGCTGCAGCACCATCCGACCGGCACCGAACAGGCACGGACCTGCGACTGGGTGGTGTGCGCCGTGCACCAGCAACCCGAGGACGGGCTGTGGCGGGCGCTCCGCGGTGGACCGTGCCCGGTGTACCGGATCGGGGACTGCGTTGCCCCGCGCCGGGCTCACGCCGCGATCATCGAAGGCCACCGAGCGGCGGTGGCCTTGTGAGCACCCCGAGCGGCGGTGTCCTGTCGGATGGCGGTGTTCCCCTCCCCGCGGTGGCGGTGGTGATGGTCCGCGACGGGAAGTTGCCACTCGGTGCCGACGAAGCAGTGACCGAGGCAGGGGGGGCGGTCGTCGTGGTCGGTTCAGGAGCGGAGGCCGGTGCCGCAGCGCTCCTCGGTGCCCGCCACGTGTGGTGGTCCGACACCGGGGACGGGCTCCGGCCGGGCACGCTCGCCATCGCCCTGGCTCCCTCACTCGAGGGAGTGACGATGGTGGTGATGCCGGCATCGCCCGACGGTCGGGACCTGGCCCCACGAGTGGCCGCCACCTGTGGCCGGCACCTGGTGGCCAGGGCGGTCCGCGCCGAGGTGATCACCGGAGACGAGACCGGGGGGGCACCCCAGGTGCGGGCCACGGTGTCCCGACTCGACGACCGGGTGCTGGTACCAGTGGATGTCGACGGTCCGGCGGTGGTCACCCTGGTCGCCGGCGGCCGAAACGTCACCCCGACCGCCTCGGCCCCCCTGGTCGAGCATCTGGCACTGGCCCCACCTCGGGCCGAGATCATCGGTCCCGGTGGTGGCGAACCATCGGCGCCGGCGCTCGACCCGGAGGTGCTGGCGATCCTCGAGCCCGACCTCCACACCATGGACCTTGCCGATGCCACCCGGGTGCTGGCCGGCGGGGCCGGGCTGGTGCCCGGTGCCGGCGACCACCGCGCCGCGGCCGTCTTCGACCTGTTGGTGCGGGTCTCCGCCGCGCTCGGCGGATCGGCCGGAGCCACCCGGGTGGCCACCGACGCCGGCTGGATCGGCTACGAACGACAGATCGGCACCACCGGCGTCACCATCGATCCCGACCTGTACATCGCCCTCGGGATATCGGGGGCCGCCCAACATGTGGGTGGGCTGGGTGCCCCTCGCCACATCATCAGCGTGAACACCGATCCATCCTGCCCGATGACCGCGATGGCCGACCTCGGACTGGTCACCGATGCCAGCGCTCTCCTGGTCGAGCTGGCCCGCCGTCTCGATGTGGCCGCACCCGGCTCGACGACGGACGTTGCCGGCTCCCCTCCTCCCGACCATCGATCCGAGGCACTCCTTGACTGAGCCTTCCGCCTTCGACGCCGTGGTGGTCGGAGCCGGCCCCGCCGGTTCGGCCGCCGCACTGGCCCTGGCACGTGCCGGCCGATCGGTGGTGATGGTGGAGCGCGGGCCGTTCGCCGGCTCGAAGAACGTCTATGGCGGCGTGGTCTACGGCCGGGTACTCGACGACATCATCCCCACCTGGTGGAACGAGGTACCGGTCGAGCGGTGGGTGGTCCGCCGCTCGACGATGATGATGACCGAGGACCAGTCGCTGGCCATCGACTACCGCTCGCACGCCTGGGGCGTGGCCCCCTACAACGGCATGACCACGGTGCGCTCCCACTTCGACTCGTGGTTGGCGGGACAGGCCACTGAGGCAGGTGCCCAACTGGTGACGTCCACTGTGGCCACCGGTCTCGTGCGGGACAGTGCGGGTCGGGTGATCGGCATCCGCACCGACCGCGACGGAGCCGAGTTGCGAGCACCGGTGGTGATCGCCTGCGACGGGGTGAACTCGTTGCTGGCCAAGGAAGCCGGCCTCCTCCCCCGTGCCGAGGCCTCCCACTACACCCTCGGGGTCAAAGAGGTGCTGGATCTTCCCGCCGAGGCGATCAACGAGCGGTTCGGGGTACGGGGCCACGAGGGGGTCGACATCGAGATCCTCGGGTGCACCCGAGGCATCCCCGGGGGCGGGTTCCTCTACACCAATGCCGAAACCGTCAGCGTCGGGGTGGTGGTGTCCCTCCCCCACCTGGCCGAGGCCAAGGTCCGGCCCGAAGAGCTGATCGCCGACTTGAAGGCCCACCCGTCGATCGCCCCCTACCTGCGGGGATCGCACCTCCGCGAGTACGCGGCCCATCTGGTTCCCGAGGGCGGCTACGACACCATGCCCACACTGGCGGCTGACGGGATGATGGTGGCCGGGGACGCTGCCGCCATGACCCTGGCCGCCGGGCTGTGGCTCGAGGGGGTCAACTTCGCCATCGGGTCGGGGTATGCAGCCGGCAGGGCCGCCGACCGGGCCATCGCCGTCGGCGACTGCTCAGCCCGAGGACTTGCCTCCTATCGGGCCGATCTCGAGAACCAGTTCGTCCTGGCCGACCACAAGCGCCTGCGCAAGGCACCGGCCCTGGTGCTCTCCGAACGGGTCCAACAGCGCTACCCCGGGCTGCTGTGCGACCTGGCGGAGGGAATGTTCACCGTGACCAATCCCACTCCCAAAGCCGGTGGACTCCGGGTCACGCGGGCGGCTGCGGCCAAGCACGGGGTGAAGTTGCGGGAGTTGGCGGTCGACACCATCCGGGGAATGAGGATCTTCGGATGAGCGAGCCGGGGTCGGTCAACGAGACGACCGGCGCCGCGGACGGCTCGCTGCCGCTCGGCGGCGACACCACGCCGACCGGAGCCCTGCGCTGGCGCGGCATCTCCTTCGAGGAGCGCATGGCCGGCGTCGACTTTCGGGTCGGCGCCCGGGCGCACATCACGGTGGACTCCGACGTCTGCCGGTCGTGCACCACCCGTGGCTGCGTGACGGCCTGCCCCGCCAACCTGTTCGCCCCCACGTCCGATGGCGGCATCCTCTTCAACTACGAGGAGTGCTTCGAATGCGGGACCTGCTACATGGTCTGCAACAGCGAGGGCGCCATCACCTGGACCTATCCCGACGGCGGCCACGGCGTCGTCTTCCACCACGGATGACCACCGTCGACGCCACCACCCGGTCCCCCCTTGTGGTGGCCTGCCTCAGGATCACCGATCTGCACCCGGAAGTGGACCTGCTGACCGGCGCGGTGACCCGGGACGGGCTCGGCGTCGGGCTGTCGCCGGCCGATGCGGCCGCGCTCGAACACGCCCTTCGGATCGCCGAGGCGTGGACGGGGCGGGTCGTGGTGGTGGCAGCCGGGCCTCGCTACATCGTGCCGGTCCTGCGAGAGGTGGTGGCGCTGGGCGCGGCTGTCGTGCGGATCCCGTACGGCGACGATGCGAGCGACCACGGGCAGGCCGCGGAGCTGGCAGGTGACGAGCACGGGCTGGCCCGCGCGGTCGCCGCTGCCCTTATACCGTTCGGAACCCCGGACCTCGTGGTGTGCGGCGACCACTCGGTCGATCGGGGCACCGGGGCGATGCCGGCCTTTCTGGCCCACGAGCTCGGTGCCGCACAGGCCCTGGGACTGGTCGCCCTGACCGCCGAGCGGGCCGGGCAGACCTCGGGCCCCACGCTGATCGCCGAACGCCGGCTCGATGCCGGTTGGCGGGAACGACTCCGGGTGCCCATCCCCGCCGTCTGCTCGGTGGAGGGTGCCGGTGTGCGGCTCCGGCGAGCACCGCTTTCCGGTGCCCTGGCCGCGGGTTCGGCGGTGATCGCGTCCGCGCCGGCCACGACGACGACCACCCACGGGACCGACGGCGGGGCCGACAGTTGGGCCGACAATCAGAGCGGCTCGGTGCACATCGGAGCGACTCGGGCCTTCGAACCGCGTACTCGGGTGCGGCCCGCCCCGGACAGCGCCGACCCCCGCATCCGCCTGCTGGCCCTGACCGGCGCGCTGGTGGCCCACGATCCGCCCACCGTGATCGGACCGGTGGGAGCCGCAGAGGCGGCGGACGCGCTGATCGGGTTCCTGGTACGCCACGGCTATCTCGACGGACCCCCGACACCGCCGGCACCCCCGACACCGCCAGCTCCGATCGACCCGGGTGACCGGTGAGCCTGCTCGCCCACATGACCTGGCCCGAGGTGGCCCGCACGACCGAATCGGGCGGCATCCTCCTGATCCCCGTGGGATCGACCGAGCAGCACGGCCCACACCTGCCGGTGACCACCGACACCGACATCGCCGAGGCCGTCGCGCAGGGTGCCGGCGAACAGAACCCGCGTCTTGTCGTCGCCCCGGCAGTGGCCTACGGCTCGAGCGGCGAGCACCAAGGATTTGCCGGGACCCTCTCGATCGGCCAGGACGCCACCGAGCTGATCCTCGTCGAGCTCGGGCGCTCGGCCGCCGTCGACTTCGCCCAGGTGGTCTTCGTGTCCACCCACGGAGGCAACGCGACGCCGGTGGCCAGGGCCGTCGACCGGCTCCGCGCCGAAGGACGTCCGGTGGTGGCGTGGTCGCCCAGGTGGGAGGGCGACCTCCATGCCGGCCGGACCGAGTCGTCGTTGATGCTGGCCATCGCCCCGGACCGCGTTCGCCCCGAACTGGCCGCGGCCGGTGACCTCCGCCCGATCGAGGCCCTGCTCCCGCTCCTCCGCAATGACGGGGTCCGATCGGTGAGCGCCAACGGCGTGCTCGGCGACCCCACCGGTGCGAACGCCACCGCCGGGCGGCGGCTGCTGGACGCGGCCATCGCCGACCTGGTGGAGTTCGCCGACCGACGTCGAGATGTACCGAACACGGAGGTGACCCGATGAATCGAGTGGCAGTGGTGACCGGGGCGGCCCGCGGGATCGGAGCAGCCACCGTGCGCGGTCTGGCCGCGGCCGGGTGGGCGGTGGTAGCGGTCGATCGAGCCTCGGACGACCCGCGGTTGGCCTACCCCATGGGCTCCGAGGGCCAGCTGCATGCGGTGGTGGCCTCCGCGCTGGCCGTCACCACGGGCACCATGACGGCGTCGGCCGGAAGCGACCGGATCGTCGCCCACGTGGCCGACACCACCGACGAGGAGGCACTCGGGGCGGCCGTGGCACTTGCCGAGGACCGGTTCGGAGGACTCGACGCCATGGTGGCCGTGGCCGGGGTGATCGCCGGCGGCGTCCCACTGTGGGAGATGCCCGGCGACCAGCTGGGTGCCGTACTTGGCGTGGACCTGGGCGGGCCGATCACGGCGGCCCGGGTGGGGATCCCCGGGCTGCTCCGCAGACCCGCCCCGCGTCAGGGGAGGTTTCTGGCCGTGGCGTCGGCCGCCGCCACCGGGGGGATGCCCGGGCTGGCCGCCTACGGGGCGGCCAAGGCGGGGGTGGCCGGGCTGGTCCGCGGACTTGCGGTCGACCTCGCCGACACCGGGGTGACGGCCAACGCGGTCAGCCCGGGCTCCACCGCCACGGCCATGCTGGACGAGAGCGCCCGGCTCTACGGGCTCGAGGACACCCGACCCTTCGCCGACCAGCAGCCCATCAAGCGCCTGTTGACCCCCGAGGAGGTGGCCGCGGCCCTGGTGTGGCTTGCCGGAGTCGACAGCGGGGCACTGACCGGGGCGGTGATTCCGGTCGACGGCGGCCTCTCTCTGTGACGCCGCTGCCGGACGGCTTCGGGCTGGCCCTCGACCGGTCGGTCCGCACCTTCCGCAACGGAACGGTGATGGTCGGCGGCCATCCGGGGCGAGTGATCACCCTCTCCGGGCTGGGCGCGGCCACGCTCGACACCATGCTTGCCGGTGGCCCGTCCACGCCCGCCGGCCGACAGCTCGCAGGCCGCCTGGTGGCCGCGGGCATGGCCCATCCACGCCCTGGGAGCACCGGGGGTATGCCGCGCACGGAGTTCACCTGCACGGTGGTGGTCCCTGTCCGCGATCGCCCCGCCCTGCTCGACCGCTGCCTTGCGTCGTTGGGTACCCGGGTCCCGGTGGTGGTGGTGGACGACGGGTCCACAGACCCCGGTGCCGTGGCCGCGGTCTGTGAACGGCACCGGGCCAGGCTGATCACCCGCGCCACCAACGGCGGTCCCGGCGCAGCCCGCAACCAGGCGCTGTCGGTCATCGACACCGAGCTGGTGGCATTCGTCGACAGCGACTGCACCGTCACCCGAGGGTGGCTGTCACAACTCGAGTGGATGTTCGCCGACCCCGACATCGGGGCGGTCGCCCCCCGGGTCCGTCCGGACAGCTCGGGCCACTCGGACGGGCGCTCCTGTTTGGCCCGGTTCTCCGATGTCCGTTCGGCCCTGGACATGGGACCCGAGGAGAGCGAGGTGGGACCGGGCCGGTTGGTGCGCTATGTCCCGACCGCGGCCTTGGTCGTACGGCGGGCGGCGATCACCCGTGCCTTCGACACCGAGCTCCGGGTCGGCGAGGATGTGGACCTGGTGTGGCGGCTGCTGGAGGCCGGCTGGCACATCCGCTACCTGCCGTCGGTGACGGTCCACCACCGGGAGCCGGTCACGTGGCGGGAGCTGCTGACCCGTCGATTCCGGTACGGGACCTCTGCCGGCCCACTGGCCCGCCGCCACCCTGGTCGCTTGGCCCCCGTCGAGCTGAGGCCGGTACCGGCGCTCGCCGCCTTCGCCGCCCTGGCGGGCCGGCCGCGGAGCGCGCTGGCCCTGGTGCTGGCCTCGTCGGCGGTACTGGCGAAGAAGGTCGCTCCACTGGGCGTCCCGCTGCCGCTCGCCGTGCGCTGGAGCGCCGACAGCGCCGGTTGGTCGATCGTCGGCATCGGCCGTGCCACCGCCATGTTGGCCATCCCGGCCCTGGTGCTCACCGCCCTCCGCGGTGGTCGGAGCGCTCGGGCCGCACTGGTGTTGGCGCTGTCGCCCCCCTTGGTCGAGTGGTGGAGGCGGCGCCCCGACCTCGACCCCGGTCGGTGGTGCCTGGCCTCCGTCGCCGACGACGTGGCCTACGGGGCCGGGGTGTGGACCGGGTGCCTGCGATCGCGGTCGTTCGGCCCACTGGTTCCGACCGTCCGGCTCCACCGGCGGTCCGCTTCGTAGCGGCGGCCCCGGCCAGCCCCGAGGCGATCACCGAGGCGGGTCGCAGGACGAGGACAAAGGGGACGAGCGCGACCCCGGTTCCACTCCAATTGGTGGGAAAATGCCCACCGGCACTCTGCACCGCGGCGGCGAGGCGGCCCGCGGTGCTCCTTTCCTCACGGCGAACAGGGCAGGGAACCCACATGGACACCGACAGCGACCACTCTTCGACGGAACCGCCCGACCACGACCAGCGGCAGCGGCGGCACCGGTTGCTGGCGGCCTATGCCACCGGCCTGGCCCTGCTGGCCACCACCGTCGTGGTGGGCGCCGCCTCCCATGCCACCCTGCGCAGCACCCAGACGTCCCTCACATCGGTGCAGGCCGAGCTGCGCCGGGCCACCGCCCACCTGGCCGCCACCCGGGCCGAACTGTCGACGGTGACCAGCCAGTCCGGCTCTGCACGCAGTTCCCTGGCCACCGAGTCCGCCCAGCTGTCGGCCGACCAGACCGAGCTTGCCTCCGCAGAGGTCAATGTGTTCGCCAAGGGGGTCAGCATCTCGGAGCTCGATGCCTGCCTCTCGAGCGTCGAACGTGCACTCAATCAGATCTCCCTGGGTGACCAGAGCGGCGCGGCGACCACCATCAGTGGGGCCTCCGCCAGCTGCCGTGCCGCGGAGCCGGCAGGACCGTGACGGTCGAGGCCCTCCTCACACCGCCCGCCCGGGGCGACGACGCCGAAGCAGCGCCGGCTGCCGGCCCGTCGAGGCAGCCTCCCTATCGCGGCCGGGTGCCCGTGGTGGTGGTGGTCGTGCTTGGCAGTTTGATCGCGGCGGCCATCGTCTACGACGCGGTCATCCACTCGGAGCTCCACCGCACCCAGCGCTCGTTGGCACTCGCCGAACATCGACTCGGCCAGACCCGGTCGGCGGACGCGACGACGGAGTCGGCACTCACGTCGGCGACAGCGGTCCGGAACAACCGCCGCCAAGCCGTGGCCCAGACCACCGCCGAAGTCACCGCCACCCGACAGAACCTGAACTCCGCGTCGCGGACCAGCTTCATCCAGTCCCTCAACATCGCAGCCCTGCACACCTGCCTCACCGGTGTGTCGAACGCGGCCGCCGCCATCGCATCGGTCGACCTACCGGCAGCAGTCAATTCGATGACCTCGGTGTCCTCGGTCTGCCTGTCGTTGGACGGCTCCGGCGGTGGCCTGGCCTATCCCTTCGACTTTCCCGACCCGTTCATCCTGACGGCGGGCAGCCAGTACTACGCCTTCGCCACCAACTCCGCCGCCGGCAACATCCAGGTCATCCAGTCCGCGGATCTGTCCCACTGGACGACGGTCGGAGACGCGCTCCCCCACCTGGCGCCCTGGGCACAGCCTGGAGCCACATGGGCCCCCTCGGTCCTCCAGCGAGGAGCCTCCTACGTCCTCTACTACTCGGCCGTCTATGGATCGAGCAACGAGCAGTGCATCTCCGCAGCCGTCGCCACCCAGCCACAAGGGCCCTACGTGGACAACTCGCAGTCGCCGATCGTCTGCCAGCTGGCCCTCGGAGGATCGATCGACCCCAGTCCCTTCGTCGACACCGACGGCACGCCGTATCTCCAGTGGAAGTCCCAAGGAGCCGACGGCCAGCCGGCGACCTTGTGGTCACAACCGCTGACGCCGGACGGGACCTCACTTGTCGCCGGCACGCCCACGGCGATGCTCCAGCCCGACAGGGGGTGGCAACACGGCTACATCGAGGGCCCGTCGATGGTGGTGTCGGGGGGGCAGTACCTGCTCTTCTACTCGGGGAGCGACTGGAAGACAGCGAGCTACGCCGTCGGCTTCGCTGATTGTTCAGGTCCCCTCGGTCCCTGCACCGACCGGTCGGGCCAGTCGTTGCTCGCTTCGCAGCCCGGGCTCAGCGGCCCCGGCGGGCCAGCCATGTTCACCGATCCCCAGGGCAACTTGTGGATGGCCTTCCACGCCTGGCTGCCCGACAAGGTCGGCTTTCCCTACAGCCGCCCGCTGTTCCTGCGGCGGATCAGCGTTGCCGGCGGAGTTCCCCAGGTGGCCCCGTAGGCCCCGTTGGCACCATGGCTCGAGTCCTCACCCTGAGTGAGCAGGCTGATTCGCAGAGCGACATCCCCCGGAATTGCCGGTGGTTCAGCAAATCTCGTCACTTTTGGCGATGATTTCCGTCGGCGAATCTCTTACTGTGCCTACGTTGGGATGGAATCCGCTCGGGGCAGATGGCATCGGCGGATGGTGCATGGCGGCACGGGTGACATTCCGGGGGCTGCACGGCATCGACCTTGAGTGAAAGGCGAGAGCATGCGGAGGATTTTGACGAGTTTGGCGGCCTTGGTCGCCCTTGTGACGGTGGGCCTGGTAGCTGCGCCCGCCACCGTGTCGGGGGCTGCTGCTTCCGCCACCATCTATGACAGCACGCTCAGTCCGCTGCCCAGCAACCAGGCCAGCCAAGCCTTCCAGACTTGGCAGGTTTCCCAGGTCGGGAACCAGGTCGCCTTCTCCTCGGGCTCGCCACGGTTGCTCGATGACGTCGTAGTCACCATGAGCAGCTGGGCATGCGAGACCATGGTTGCCGGTATCTGCACCCTTGTAACCCCGGGCGCATCGTTCAACCATCCGCTGACCCTCAACCTCTACAACGTCGGCGCGGGGAACACGGTCGGCAGCCTGATCAAGACGGTCACCCAGACCTTCGCAATCCCGTACCGTCCGACGTCGGACCCCGGCGGCCTCAATTGCGGCGGTGACACGACCGCCTGGTACGACGCAGCGGAGAACATCTGCGACCACGGCATCGGTACCAACGTGACCTTCAACTTCGGCCACACCACGCTGCCCGACAAGGTCATCTACGGCGTCGTCTCCAACACCAGTGGCTACGGCCCGACCCCGTACGGTTACTCGAACCCCTGCAACTCGACTCCTCAGGGATGCGGCTACGACGGTCTGAACGTGTCGCTCTCCACCGAGCCGCCCAGCCCGGGGATCGGGTCCGATCCAGTGCAGAACGCCCTCTATGACAGCTCCTCCTATGCGCCGTTCTACTGCGACGGTGGGAGTGCCGGAGTAGGGGTCTTCCGCTTGGATCAGGGGTGCTGGGGTGTGAATCCCCCGTACACGTCGGCTCCGTACTACATCCCGTCAGTCAGGTTCGACGCGGTGGCCAGCGCCGCTCCGTCGATCACCTCGGCTTCCACAGCAAGTGGAACAGTGGGAACGCCACTCAACTTCACCGTGGCAACCACCGGCCTGCCGATCCCGACGCTGGTCCACACCGGCAAGCTGCCGGCGGGAGCGACGTTCACCGACAATGGCAACGGGACCGCAACGATCGGCGGTACGCCCACCGCAAATGGCACGTACAAGCTGAAGGTGCATGCAACCAGTACCACCGGTAGGGCCATTCAGAACCTCACACTGGTGATCAACCAGGCACCGGCCTTCACCACTGCAGCGACCAAGACGGTCAAGCACGGGCACGCGGTCGTCATCAACGTGAAGACCACCGGGTATCCCCACCCGGCCATCACCCAAGTCGGACTGCCGGGCGGGTTGACCCTGACCGACAATGGCAACGGCACCGCCAAGGTGACGGGCACGGCACCCGCAGCGGGTCCGTACCCCTTCACCCTGACGGCAACCAACGGGTCGGGCGTCGCCAACCAGGCGTTCACGCTCACCAGCTCGTAACAGACAGGCCAAGGAGCAACAGCGCCTCCTCCTCCGACTCAGGAGGAGGGAGCAACTGACCGTTGCTCTGAAGTGAAGGACTATCCCGAAGGGAGAGGTGCGGCCTCGGCCTCGCCTCTCCCTTCGACAATTCGGGAACCGGTCCGCAGTGGCCATTGCCATCCGTACCGACCCGGACCACGAGGGCTGTCGCGCCCTGCTCGACAAACCGTCCCAACCGTTGCTCGTCCCCCATCTGGTCCGCACGGAAGCCCCCCACCTCATCGGATCAACTACCAAGGTCGCCACACTCGACCGATGATCTGCGAGCCAGGCGACCGTCTGTAGCGTGGAGATCGCATCCGTAAACCAGTAGAGGAGACCCGTGATCGACCTGAATCCAGCATGCCAGGGTGTGATCGATGTGCTGGCAGGCGTCACCGATGACCAGCTGACCAGTTCCAGTCCCTGCACCGAGTACTCCGTGGGCGACCTCATCGACCACGTTGACCATGTGTCCCGGCTGTTCACCGCACTCGCGCTGCAGGAGACTGACGACCTCCAACGCATCGCCACCGGCCCGGGCGCCGCACACCTCGACCCCGACTGGCGGGACAGCGTCGCCCAGGACGTGCGGGCTCTTGGCAAGGCGTGGGACGACCCAGTGGCCTGGCAGGGCAGCGGCAACGTGCCGGGGTCGGACCTGTCCAACGAGAGGTAGGGCAAGATCACGCTCACCGAGCTTGTCGTGCACGGCTGGGACATTGCCAAGGCGACCGGCCAACCCTTCGACCCGCCGGAGCCCACGCTACGAGCTTGTCTTGACCACGTTGCAGAGTTCGTCCCGAATGCTCCGGTTCCGGCACTGTGGGGCCCACCAGTGGACGTCGCATCCGGCGCAACGCTCATTGACCGGATCGTTGCGATCACCGGCCGCCGCCCCTGACGCAAGTCCGATCTGAAGCGCGAAGTCGCATCACCGAGGTGCCTTGTTCCGAGCGCAGGAAGTACCGAGAACACAGGCGACAGTGGGCCGCCAGGCCTCACTCAGATCCGAAGAACCGCATGCATGATGCTGCCGTGATCCGGCGCAGCCCTGGGTATGGGCGGGCAGCTTCAAGCGGAGATTCATCTGGCCGAACTCTCCAAAGACAAACCCCAGGAAATGACCGTCTGAATGGCCATTACTCCCTGTCAATTTTGATGATTCTCCATCACATACCTGCTGGTCAGAGCGGTGTCGGTCGGAACAGCACAGATAGCTGAGCCGCCTCCGCTATACTATTGAAAGCGCACACATGCCGAGCTGGCTCCCTTGCCATCTGATGGAGCCCTGCCGAGGGTCGGAAACCACTGACTCCGGCGGAAACACGGCATGGACCAAGTTCCTAGCTTGGACGGGCGCGCCACCGTGGCAGTCGAAGCCACGGGACGGACAACCGATGAAACGAGTGGTGTCACCACGACGCAATCCTGGGCGTAACTAACACCGGCCGCACTCCCTACGGCGTGAAGCCAGGACGGACGATGCCTTCCCGCTCGCCGTCCGGGGACCGAATGCAATGGCCGGAGCCCGCCAACACCGAG